>NZ_JBEGDC010000004.1:0-512572 GCF_040196215.1 Microbacterium sp. KR10-403
CAACAACAGACCATGCGGCCATTGCTCATATCCAGTATTAGACGCCGTTTCCAGCGCTTATCCCAGAGTCCGGGGCAGGTTGCTCACGTGTTACTCACCCGTTCGCCACTAATCCACCCAGCAAGCTAGGCTTCATCGTTCGACTTGCATGTGTTAAGCACGCCGCCAGCGTTCATCCTGAGCCAGGATCAAACTCTCCGTAAAAAACGAATGCCACAACCACACCGGGAAAACGGTGAACGATCGCAGCGAGTTCAATCATGACCAAAAACGAATGTCACTGACATCCATATAATTGATCCAAAGGAATCTCCCCCAGCCCGAAGGCCAGGACGAGGTTATTTGGCATTTGACAAGTGCACGCTGTTGAGTTCTCAAGGATCGGACGCACCCACAACCCGGCCAACCAAGACCATCGCGCAGGGCAACTTCACAATCATACCCAACTCGTTCGTTTCTGCAAATCGAAGCGGGCCGGACCCGGAGGTCGTGGCATCCACTCCCGATCGCCGATCGAGATGGGAACTCCCCCGCGGCCCTCTGAAGAGGTCCTGAGGTGGGAGGTGGTTCGCTGCTTGAGGGGGCGGAGGCCTTCCGGCCGCTTCGCTCTTCCCTTTGGGGCGAACAAGTAATACTTTACGCACGGATCGGCGGTTCCACCAAATCCGAGCGGCCTTTTCGTGCATCCCGGGCGCGTCGCGCCGAGGCCCGTCCCGCTCGCGCTGACGAGCATGCCTGATCACCCGCCGAATCGGGCCGCCGAGGACCCCGGAGGGGCGATGCGTGCGTGCGCATCGCCCCTCCGGTCGGTGTCACTGACGTGCGGAGTTCGCCAGGGCGATGAGGCCGTCGATCTGCTCTTGGGTGACCCCGCCGATGCCGAATCCGGCGATGCGCCCGACGGGGAACGACGCCATCATCTTCTGCATGCCGTCCTCGTCGGCCATCATGCTCGCGCCCGCGGCGTCGCCGCCGGCTCCGCCCAGCATCCCGGCGATCGCCTGCTGCACGATGGGGCCCGCCACCGGGTCGGCCATCAGGTCGCCGACCGATGACTCCATCGTCAGCGGCAGGTTCACGGCATCCCCGTCGACCGTCACGGAGGTGGTCGAGCGGATGTCGCGACTCGATGCCGCGACATCCACCGTGTACGCGCCGCCCTCGACGATCCAGCGGTCCACCCGCACGTCCCAGTAGGCCAGGTCGGCCCGGCGCACCGTCAGGCGCACGTCCTGCGTCTGTCCCGCGGCGATCTCCACCGAGGCGAACGCCTTGAGCTCCCGCGGCGCGCGCTCGACGGCCGAGGCGCCCAGCGACACGTAGACCTGCACGACCTCGCGGCCGCTCACCGCGCCGGTGTTGGTCACCGGCACCGTGACGACCACGTCACCCGACGCGTCCACGGCGGCCGCGGCATCCCCGTACGCGAACGTCGTGTACGACAGTCCGTGCCCGAACGGATACGCGACCTCGAGACCGCGTGCGTCGTACCAGCGGTAGCCGACGAGGAGTCCTTCCCCGTAACGCACGTGCCCGAACTCGCCGGGGAAGTTGCCGTACGACGGATTGTCCTCCAGGCGCAGCGGGATGGTCTCGGTGAGCTTCCCGGACGGGTTGACGTCGCCGAACAGCACGTCTGCGGTCGCGGATCCGCCGGCCTGGCCGAGGAGCCAGCCCTCGACGATCGCCGGAACGCGATCGCGGAACGGCAGCGCGACGACCGAGCCGTTGGAGAGCACGACGACGGTGTTCGGGTTGGCCTCGAGCACGGCGTCCAGCAGCTCGAGCTGCACGCCCGGCAGATCGATGTGCTCGCGGTCGTATCCCTCCGACTCCGCGGACGGCGGCAGGCCGAGGAACGCGACGACGACGTCGGCGGCGGATGCCGCGGCCACGGCCTCGTCACGCAGCGCCGCGGCGTCGCCCTCCTCACCGAGCGGGAACCCGGCGGCGTACGCGACGTCGGCGGTCGCGGCATCCCGGATCGCATCCAGCGCGGTGTCGAGGCGCGTCGGGTTGATCAGCGACGACCCCGCGCCCTGGTATCGCGGCGTCTGCGCGAACGCGCCGACGACCGCGATCTTCGCATCGCGGCGCAGCGGCAGCGCTCCGCCCTCGTTGCGCAGCAGCACCATCGAGCGCCCCGCGACCTCACGCGCCAGCGCATGATGGGCGTCGACGTCGAGCGGGCCGTCGACCGCCGGACGCGCCTGCGCCTTGCGCACCAGGTCGAGCACGCGGCCCGCCGCGAGGTCGAGCGCCTTCTCGTCGAGCGTGCCGTCGTGCACCGCGGCCACCAGCTGCGCATCGGTACCGCCGCCGCTGCCCGGCATCTCGAGGTCGAGGCCGGCCGGCAGCCCCTTCACGCGGTCGTTGACGGCACCCCAGTCGCTGACGACGAGACCGTCGTAGCCCCATTCGTCCCGCAGCACCTGCGTGAGCAGCCACGGGTCCTCCGAGGCGTAGACGCCGTTGATCCGGTTGTACGAGCACATCACCGTCCACGGCTGCGCGTCCTCGACCACGCGCTCGAAACCGCGCAGGTAGATCTCGCGCAGCGGCCGCGGGTCGACGTCGCTCGACGCGCGCATGCGGTCGAACTCCTGGTTGTTGGCGGCGAAGTGCTTCAGCGACGAGCCGACGCCCTGCGACTGGATGCCGCGCACGAGACCGGCGCCCATGACACCGGCGACGATCGGGTCCTCGGAGAAGTACTCGAAGTTGCGCCCGCACAGCGGCGAGCGCTTGATGTTGATGCCGGGGCCGAGGATGACCGCGACGTCTTCGATCGCCGACTCGATGCCGAGCGCCTCGCCGACGCGCTCGGCGAGCTCCGGGTCGAACGACGCGCCGAGACCGACCGCGGGCGGGAAGCAGGTGGCCGGAACGCTGTCGGCGATGCCCAGGTGATCGGTGGCGCCGGCCTGCTTGCGCAGCCCGTGCGGCCCGTCGGTGAGCATGATCGACGGGATGCCGGCATCCGACACCGCCTTGGTGGTCCAGAAGTCCGCACCCGAGGTGAGCGACGCCTTCTGCTCGAGGGTCAGGCCGGTGGTGTCGGCGGGGAGCGTGTCTGTCATGGTGTCGCCTTTCGTTTCGTGGACAGAGTCGGTTCCGGCGCCGCGGACGGCGCCGAGGTGCGCGCGCCGTCGGACGACGCGCGCAGGAACGGGAGCGGGCGAACGTGGTCACGGTGCAGCAAGGGCCAGAACGCCCACCACATCAGCAGTGCGGCGGCGACGCCGGTGAGGAGCCCGGTGAGCGTGTCGGAGAGCCAGTGCGCGTTGACGAGCGTGCGCTGCCAGACCATGCCGACCATGAGCAGCGCCCCGATCACCCACCACACCCGCCGCGCGAGCGTGCGGGAGGGCGGAATCAGCGCCGCCACGCTCACGGCGAGCGCCGCGGCGCTGATGGAGTGCCCGGACGGGAACGAGCCGTGGTCGACGGAGAACAGCGGCCCGAACAACCCGAGCGTCGGATCGGCGGCGGGGCGGGGCCGGTCGACGAGGTTCTTCATCGCCTGCGAGAGAAGGCCGGGGCCGAACGCCGTGACGCTCACGAAGAACAGCGCGGACCGCCAGCGGCCGACCGCGACGAGCGCGAGCGGGAGCACGACCACCGTGACGATCACCCCGGGCAGCTCGCCGAGCTGCTGGAAGAACATCGGCACGAACCAGGTGTACGCACCGCTGTCGGGGCCGACGCCGACGACGGCGCGCCAGGCGTCGTCGAGCGGCTGCGTGAACGGCGCCGACGGATCCGGCGCGATCGCGATGCCCATGGCGACGAACACGGCGAGCAGCCCGAGCGCCCACCACAGCATCGCCGCGGGTCGCGGAGACGGGCGAGGGGATGCCGCAGCCGTCACTTCGTCGCCTTGATCGGCAGGACGGCGCATGCGCCGAGGATACCGAGCACGATCGCCACCGGGAAGAGCCCGGCGTACCCGAAGATCAGCACGATCGCACTGGCTACGCCCGGCGCGAGGGTCTGCGGCAGGGTCGCCGCGATGTTCACGACGCCGAGGTCCTTCGCGAACGACTGGGCCGAGGGCAGCACCTCGCTGATCAGGGCCTGGTCGACCGCCTGGAACATGCCGAAACCGAAGCTGACGACGATCGTCATGATGATCCACGCGGCGAGGTCCTGCCAGAACCACGGCACGAGGAGCGCCAGCGACATGACGATCGCCGACGCGAAGACGAAGGGCTTGCGGCGACCGACCCGGTCGGAGAGCGGCCCGCCGATGAGCGTGGTGATGAGCAGGCCGACCATGCCCAGGAGGCTCAGCACCGGGATGATCGTCTCGGGCTCGGCGACGTGGAAGTAGTCGCGCAGCAGGTACAGCTGGTACCCGATCACGAGGAAGTATCCCGTGTAGAGCAGCAGCCGGCCGGTGAACGCCCAGAAGAAGTCGGGGTGGGCGATCGGATTGATCCAGAAGGTGCGCAGGAAGTCGCCGAGGCGGAACGGTTCGTTGCGGATGCCGCTGCTCGAGTGGTCGGGATTCGCGAGCACGAACAGCCCGAGGATCGCGACCGCGAAGACCGCGAACAGGATGTATCCGACCGCGATGCTGTGGAAGAGCAGCGACCCGAGGATCGAACCGCCGAGCGAGCCGACCATGAGCCCGATTCCCGACAGCGCCGCGAACGTGCCGCGGCGGCGGACGGCGACGCGGTCGGGCATGACCGCCGACAGCGGTCCCTGCGCGAAGTTGAAGCTCACCTGCACGCACACCCAGGCGATCGCGATCCCGACGATCGAGTTCGCGAACGCGAGTCCGATGAGCGACAGCGCGCCCGCCAGCGCCCCGATGACGATCCACGGAGCGCGTCGGCCGAATCGGGACCGCGTGCGGTCCGAGATCTGGCCCGCCAGCGGCTGGGCGATCATGGCGGCGAACGCGCCGACCGTCAGGACGATGCCGAGGGCTGCGACATCGGCCTTGTCGACGCTGCCGACGAGGTTCGTGATCTGCTGCGGCAGCAGGATGCCGGGCACCGCGCCCCAGACCATGAAGATGCCGAGGTTGGCCGGGATGATCCAGACCATCAGCCGGCGCAGGCCCTTGATCGGCTCGGGCGGGTCGACGGTGCCCGTTGCGGTGGCGATGAAGGTGTTCTCGGTGATCGGCGCGCCGGCGACAACCGGGGAGTGCGGATCTGACGGCATTGTCATGGGGGGTCCTGTCGGGTGAGGGAACGCTCGACGATGAGCACCGTGCGCGACTGCGCGTGGTGCAGAAACCATATGCCATTTGGTTTTGATAAATCAAGTGCTGTTCGGTTTATCGTGAGGACATGTCGAAGACCGGAGAGGGACGCCGGGGTTCCTATGCCAAGGGCGTCGCCAAACGCGAGGAGATCCTCACCCGCGCGCTGGAGGTGATCGCCCGCGAGGGGTACCACGGCGCGTCGGTGAAGGAACTGGCCGCCGCCGTGGGCCTCAGCCAGGCCGGCCTGCTCCACTACTTCGATTCGAAGGAAGAGCTGTTCACCGAGATCCTGCGCAAGCGCGACGAGATCGACACCTCCGCGTTCGGCGGGATCGACGCGGTCCCCGACGACGTCGACGAGGTGCGCGCGGGCTACCTGCACGTCATCCGCCACAACAGCGAGGTCCCCGGCGTCGTCGAGCTGTTCTCGCGACTGAGCGCGGAGGCCGCCGACCCGCAGCATCCCGCCCACCGCTTCTTCCTCGAACGGAACGCGGCACTGCGCACGGTGTTCGCGCGGGTGCTGCTGCAGGCGCAGGAGGCCGGCCGCATCACCGCTGCGATCGATCCCGACACCCTCGCCCGCATCGTGCAGGCCGTCGCGGACGGACTTCAGCTGCAGTGGATGCTGGAGCCCGACATCGACATGGCCGGTATCGTCGACGCCCTGTTCCGAGCGCTGGGCGACGAGACCGCCGGCAGGGAGACAGGAGACGACGACGATGACTGACGCACCCGCGGTGGCCGCGGCATCCACCCCCACCGACGCACCCGTCGTGGAGACGGCATCCGGGCCGGTACGAGGTCTGCGGCGCGACGGATCGGCCGCGTTCCTGGGCATCCCGTTCGCGCAGGCACCCGTGGGCCCGCTGCGCTTCGCCGCGCCCGTGCCGCCGGAGCCGTGGACCGAGGTGCGCGACGCGGTCGAATACGGGGCGACCGCCCAGCGCGGCGACCCCGGCGTGACGCTGATCCCCGAGCCGTCGGTGCCCGGCGACGCGACGCTGAACGTCAACGTGTTCACGCCTGCGCCGGGGCGGGATGCCGCGCTGCCGGTGCTCGTCTGGATCCACGGAGGAGGCTTCACCGCCGGCTCGCCCGCCAGCCCCTGGTACGACGGCGCCGCGTTCAACCGCGACGGCGTCGTGACGGTGAGCCTGTCCTACCGGCTCGGCTTCGACGGGTTCGGCCTGATCGACGGCGCCGTCTCGAACCGCGGCGTGCGCGACTGGCTCGCGGGACTGGAATGGGTGCAGCGGAACATCGCGGCGTTCGGCGGCGACCCGTCGCGGGTCACCCTGGCCGGGCAGTCGGCCGGCGGCGGCGCGGTGCTGACACTGCTCGGGATGCCGCAGGCACAGCATCTCTTCCACGCGGTGTGGGCGCTCTCGCCCGCGCTCACCAACGTCTCGATCGCGCGGGCCGGCACGCTGTCGGCCAAGCTCGCGCGGCTCGCCGGAGTGCCCGCGACGCGTGACGGCTTCGCGTCGGTGGACGAGGGGCGGCTGCTCGCGCTGCGCGAGGAAGCCGAGAAGCCGGCGTCGGGCGATCCTCTCGACGGCATCCGCGACATGCTCGCCGAGGGACTGGCATGGGGGCCGATGCTCGACGGCGAGCTTCTCGAGCGTCCCACGCTGGAGGCTCTGGCGGCGGGAGTGGGTGCGGACAAGCCGCTCGTCATCGGCACCACCGATGACGAGTTCACGATGGCGACCGACGGGATGAAGGGCAAGCTGCGGCTGGTGCCCGCCGGCGTCGCACTGAGTCGGCTCGGCATGGGCGGCGCCCGACGCGCCCGCTATCTGGCGGCGAACCGCGCACAGCGGGCGAAGGGCACCGCCGCCGTGGTCGGCCGCTACGTGACCGACACCGTGTTCCGCGCGCCGGTCGTGCGCGTCGCCCGGGCGCGCGCCGCGGCGCCGACCTGGGTGTACCGGTTCGTGTGGGTGTCGCGCTCGATCGGGTGGGCGTGCCACTGCCTCGACGTGCCGTTCTGGTGGGACTGTCTCGACTCCCCCGTGGGGATCGAGCACCTGGTCGGGACCGGAGCGCCCCCGGCACTGGCAGACGCACTGCACGCGGCGGCCGTGTCGTTCGTGCGCACCGGCGAGGCCGGGTGGCCGACCTGGTCGCAGCGCGCCGGAGCCACGCGCGTGTTCGGCGCCGGACCCTCGGAGCGCGACGTCGTCGCCGACGGGTACGCGTCGGCCGGGCCGCTGGTCTGAGGGCCGGCGACCTCGCGAGGTCGCGCCACATCGCGCGAGATCGCACAGAATCGCGCGAGGTCGCACAGAATCTCGCGAGGTCGCGCTGGGCGAGGCGTGCGACCTCGCGAGAAAGCGTGCGACCTCGCGAGAAAGCGTGCGACCTCGCGGGTCAGGCGAGGGCGGGGATGACCTCGCGCTCGAACAGTTCCCAGCCGGAGAGGTCGTACGCCAGCTCCGGGAAGTAGTGGATGCTGTAGCCCATGCCGTGCGCGGCATATTCGCCGAGCCGCTCGATGACCTGCTCGGGCGTGCCGAAGGCGGGCGAGTTCAGATACTCCCGCTCGGCCTGGTCCGCGCGCTCCTGGCCCAGGTGCGGCAGCAGCCGCGCCTTGACGGCGGCCAGACGCTCCTTCGCCTCGGCCTCGGTCGGCGCGACGATCGTGTTGAAGTTCGACGACCGCACGATCTCGGCCTGATCGCGGCCGAGGGTGTCGCAGTGGTGCCGCAGCGCGGCATCCTTCCTGTCCCACTCCTCGAGCGAACCCGAGAAGTTCGTGTACGAGGCGTACTGCGCGGCGATCTTCAAGGTCACCTTCTCGCCGCCGCCGGCGATCCAGATGGGCACGCCGCCGGCCTGCACGGGCAGCGGCTGCACGATCGCGCCGTCGACCTGGTACTCGCGGCCGTCGAGCGTCGCGGTGCCGGTCGTCCATGCCTGGTGCATGATGTCGACGCCCTCGCGCAGCATCCGCAGCCGCTGCGGAACCTCAGGGAAGCCGTAGCCGTACGCGCGCCACTCGTGCTCGTACCATCCGCCGCCGATGCCCATCTCGAGCCGCCCGTTCGACACGTGGTCCACGGTCGAGGCGACCTTGGCGAGGTAGGCCGGGTTGCGATACCCCATGCAGCTGCACATCTGACCGAGCCGGATGCGCGAGGTGCTCGCGGCGAAGGCGGCCATGAGCGTCCATGCCTCGTGGGTGGCCTCCTGGCTCGGCACCGGCGTGGTGTGGAAGTGGTCGTAGACCCACAGCGATTCCCACGGCCCGGTGTCGGCGCGCTGCGCGAGCGCGTGCATGGTGTTCCAGTGGTCGGCCGGGTCGATGCCGACGAGGTCGAAGCGCCAGCCCTGGGGGAGGAAGGTTCCGAATCGCATGCGTTCAGCCTAGGGGGGATGCCGCCCCGCGCCGTGCGCCGCGTCAGTCGGCGTCGGCCCGCCGCCGTTCGAGGGCACGGGCCACTGCCGCGAAGACGAGGCCCGCCACCAGGGTGACCACGGCGCCGACGAGTCCGGCGAACGTCGCGCCGTTCAGCGGCCCCGCCGAGCCCGCGGTCGCGATCGAGATGCCCGCAACGACGGCGGGCAGCGTCGCCACGACGATCGTCGCCAGCAGCGCCGCGGACCGGAACCAGGGCGTCGCGCCGCGCCGGCGCAGCGCGATCACGCCGCAGACGGCGGCGGCCACGACGCCGACGAACAGGACCGCGATCATCGCCGTCGCCCAGCCCGCGACGAACGCCGTCGAGACACCGCCGCCCGGGGCGCACAGCGACGACGCCGCCACGGCGTGCGCGGCATCCACGCATCCGGCCGCCGCCACCACTCCCCCGAGGACGATCGCGACGATGACCGGGAGGATGAACGTCGCGAGCAGGACGACCCAGCCCGTGCGCAGAAACGGGATGCGGGGCAGACGGGCGGTCACGGGCGCTCCTTCGGGGCGTGGACGACGGCCTGCGGCATCCGCGCCGACATCACGGCGATCGCGTCGGGATTGTCGTCGACGAGCACGGCATGGCGGCCGAGGGACGCGGCGACCGCGCCGGTGGTGCCGCTGCCGGCGAACAGGTCGAGCACCCGGTCGCCGGGCCGACTGGAGGCCTGCACGATGCGGCGCAGGATCCCCTCGGGCTTCTGCGTCGGGTAGCCCGTCTTCTCCCGCCCCGCCGTCGGCACGATCGTGTGCCACCAGACGTCGGTGGGCAGCTTGCCGCGCGCCGCCTTCTCGGGCGTGACCAGCCCCGGGGCCATGTACGGCTCGCGGTCGACGGCCGCCGAATCGAACCAGTAGCGCTGCGGGTCCTTCACGTACACGAGGATCGTCTCGTGCTTGCTGGGCCAGCGCTTGCGCGTCTTGGCGCCGTAGTCGTACGCCCAGACGATCTCGTTGAGGAAGCACTCGCGCCCGAACAGCGCGTCCATCATCACCTTCGCGTAGTGCACCTCGCGGAAGTCGAGGTGCAGGTACAGCGTGCCGTCGTCGGCGAGCAGCCGCCACGACTCGCGCAGCCGCGGCTCGAGGAAGCCCCAGTAGTCGTCGAAGCGGTCGTCGAAGGCGAGCAGGTCGCCGCGCAGCCGTGCGTACTCGCGGCCGTGGAAGCCGCGGCGGATCATCGGCTCGGGCTCGCCGGCATCCCCCTCCGCCTCCGCGATGTCCGCCGCGCCGTCGGCGCGCTGCATGTGCCGCTGAGAGTGCAGCGGGTGGACGAGAGGTAGGGAACCAACCGCTTCTTCGTCCACCCGCTGCACTCTCACCGTTTCGGAGGGAGCGGCGGCCGTCTCCTGCGCGAGGTCGAGGGCGGGGGCGGATGCCGCGGTGCGGGCCGTCTCGACGGCGCGCGTGCGCACGCGGCCCGTGTTGAACGGCGGGTCGAGGTACACGAGCGTGAACGCGGCGTCGGGCAGGGTCGCCGCGACCGCGAGGTTGTCGCCGTGGTGGATCTCGACCGAGCCGGCGCCCGGGTCCATCTCGGGCGGCGGATCGGTGTCGAGCGAGAAGAGCGGCGGGCCCGCGGCATCCACTCCGCTCACGGGACCCGGTGCAGCCACGCGTCGGTCGCGAACTTCGTGCGCACGAGCTCTTCGGCCTCGGCGTACTCCTCGTCGGTGATGTGCCCCGCGGTCGCGCCGTACAGATTCGTGAACGTGTCGATGAACCGCTCGATGATGGCCTCGCGCGGAAGCCCGGTCTGGCTGCGCAGCGGGTCGACGCGCTTGGCGGCCGAGACCGTGCCCTTGTCGCTGAGCTTCTCGCGCCCGATGCGCAGCACCTCGGTCATGACCTGGCCGTCGAGGTCGTAGCTGAGCGTGGCGTGGTGCAGCACTCCCCCGTTGGCGAGGCGCTTCTGCGCGGCGCCGCCGATCTTGCCGCTGGGGCCGGTGATGTCGTTGAGCGGCTGGTACTCGGCGTCGATGCCGAGCGAGCGCAGCGCCTGCAGCACCCAATCGTCGAGGAACGCGTACGAGTCGGCGAACGTCATGCCCGCCACGAGCGACGCCGGCACGTACAGCGAGTAGGTCACGATCGAGTTGGCACCCATCATCATGGCGCCGCCGCCGGAGATCCGCCGCACCACGTCGAAGCCGTGCGCGCGCGCGCCCTCGGGATCGACCTCGTTGCGCAGCGACTGGAACGACCCGATCACCACGGCGGACTCGTCCCACTCCCACATGCGCAGCGTCGGGTTGCGGCGCCCGTCGCCCACACGCGTGGTGAGCACCTCGTCGAGGGCGAGGTTCAGGCGGGGCGAGACGGGCTTGTCGTGCACGACCTCCCAGTCGAAGTCCTTCCACCCCGGCGCGACGATGAGCGCGCGGCGCACGGCCGTGCCGACGGCCTCGGGCGTGAAGCCGAGGAGCGTCGCCCCCTCGGGAAGCGCAGCCCGCACGGCCGCGGCGATCGCGGTGGTGTCGGCGGTGTCGGGCAGGCCGTTCACGGCCGCGTCGATGTCGGCGAGCGCGTCGTCGGGTTCGAGGAAGAAGTCGCCCGCGAGGTGGAAGTCGGCGATGCGCCCGCCCCGCACCTCGAGGTCGACGACGACGAGCTTGCCGCCCGGAACCTTGTACTCACCGTGCATGCTCCCAGCCTAGGACCGGTAGGGTGGATGCCGCGGCCGAGGCCGCTGCGTCGTCGATGCGCTCTTGCGGCCCGGGCCCCGCCCGCCGCGATTCTTCTTCGAACGGCGATCCCGTGCAGTTCTGCACACGCGCCGTCCGGCGCCGCCACCCGATCCGCGCACCGCTCGCGTGCGCCCACCCGAAAGCATCTCTGTGACCTCCTTCCTCTCGCTCGGCGTGCCCGAGCCCCTCGCCGCCGTCCTGTCCGCCGACGGCAAGACCGAGGCCTTCGCTATCCAGCGCGACACGCTGCCCGACTCGCTCGCCGGCCGCGACGTGCTCGGCCGCGGCCGCACCGGCAGCGGCAAGACCATCGCGTTCGCGCTGCCCCTCGTGGCGCGGTTGGCCTCTTCCGGCACCGCGACCCGTCCCGCGCGTCCGCGCGGCCTCGTGCTCGCGCCGACCCGGGAGCTCGCGACCCAGATCGCCGCGACCGTGAAGCCCCTGGCCGACGCCGTGGGGCTCTCGGTCACCACCATCTTCGGCGGCGTGAGCCAGAAGCCGCAGGAGCAGGCCCTGCGCCGCGGCATCGACATCGTCGTGGCGTGCCCCGGCCGGCTCGAAGACCTGCAGAAGCAGGGCGTCGTCGACCTGGGCGCCGTCGAGATCGCCGTGCTCGACGAGGCCGACCACATGGCCGACCTGGGCTTCCTGCCCGGCGTCACCCGCATCCTCGCCTCGACGCCGGAGCGCGGGCAGCGCCTGCTGTTCAGCGCGACCCTCGACCGCGGGGTCGACAAGCTGGTCAAGCGCTTCCTCCACGACGCCGTCTCGCACTCCGTCGACGAGTCGTCGGTGCCGCAGGGCGTCATGACGCACCGGGTCTTCCTGGTGCCGGACGGCGGCGCGAAGACCGAGCTCGTGCGGCACCTGGCCTCGGGCCGCGGGCGCCGCATCATGTTCACGCGCACCAAGCACCAGGCCAAGCGCCTGGCCAAGCAGCTGACCGCGTCGGGCATCCCGGCCGTCGACCTGCAGGGCAACCTGTCGCAGAACGCACGCGAGCGCAATCTCGCCGCGTTCGGCGCGGACCCCGAGGCCGGCGGCGTGCGCGTGCTGGTGGCGACGGATGTCGCCGCCCGCGGCGTGCACGTCGACGACGTCGAGCTGGTCGTGCACGTCGACCCGCCGGTCGAGCACAAGGCGTATCTGCACCGCTCGGGCCGCACCGCCCGCGCCGGCGCCGAGGGCGTCGTCGTCACGGTCGCGCTCGACGAGCAGCGCCGCGACGTCGTCGACCTGCTGCGCAGCGCGAAGCTGAAGGTGCCGTTCGAGTCGGTCGCAGCCAGCGATGACACCGTGTCGGCGCTCGTCGGCGAGCCCGCACCCCATGTGAAGCCGGCGCCGGTCGCAGCGCCCGCACAGGGCGGCGGCGGGCGCGGTCCGCGCGGCGGGCGCGGCGGCGGCCAGGGGGGTCGCGGCGCGCAGTCCGGCCGCGGCGGCGCCTCGGCCGGTGCCGATCGGCGCGCCCGGACGGGTGCCTCGAACGCCTCACGTCTTGATGACCGTGCGACATCAACCGGTGAGGGCCGGCAGAAGGGTGCGCGCGCCGACGCGACGCAGGGCGGCCAGCGCAACGGCGGCCAGCGCAACGGCGGCCAGCCCAACGGCGGCCAGCGCGGCAACGGCCAGCAGGCGGGCGCGCAGCGCACCGGCGCACAGCACCAGGGCGCGCCGCGCAAGAACGGCCAGCGTGGCGGCGGGCAGCACGGTCAGTCCGGGCACAGCCCCGCGCCGCAGAGCGGCCGCACGGCCTCGGGCACGCCGACCATCGGCGCGACCGTTGGCAGCCTGCACTCGCGCGGCCCGCGCCGCGCGTCGCGCCCGGCCGGCCGCTGACCCGCGTTCGTCTCGCAGGACGATCGCGCACCGCGCGCCCAGCACACCGGGTGACGCGCCCGGGATCGCGAGAACGTCCTGCGAGATGAACGCCGCGCGAGCGGCATCGAGCCGCAGCAGCGACAGCGGCCGCGGCATCCCCCGCTATCCGCGCGCGGGGAAGCGAGCGTCGAGCCATGCGAGCACGTCGGCGCGCACGTCTTCCTGGCACAGCTCCTTGAACAGTTCGTGCCGCGCGTCGGGGTACACCAGCGTCGTGACGTCGGTGAAGCCCGAGCGGTGGCGGTAGGCATCGGCGAGCTTGTGCACGCTGCGCGGCCCGCCCACCGGATCGTCGCGGCCCACGATGAGCAGGGTCGGGATGTCGCGGCCCGGGTTCTTGCGCGGGCGGCCGAACAGGCGCGCCGCGTCGAGCGGGCCGAACAGCCGCAGCAGCGGCACCTCGACCGTGAGCGGATCGTTGTGGAAGTCGATCGCCACCTGCGGGTCACTGGAGAGCCATTCGAGGCCCGTGGCGTCCTTCGCCTTCCACCGCGCGTTGAGGTCGCCGGCATTCAGCGAGCCGGGCAGCCGCAGCGCCGATCCCGAGAGGATCATGGCGTCGTAGGCGTCGGGATGCCGGTTCACGAGGATCTGCGTGAGGAACGACCCCCACGAGTGCCCGAGGATCACCAGCGGCAGGTCGGGGTTCTCCGCGCGGATGATCTCGCTCAGCTGCCAGCAGGCGGCCACGGCGGCCTGATGCCCGCCCCGCCCCAGGTGCCCCAGCCGCTTGGCGTCTCCGTGCTGTTTCATCCCGGTGCGGCCGTGGCCGCGATGGTCGTCGGCGTACACGATGTAACCGTCGTCGGTCAGCGCCTCGATGAGGTCGCCGTATCGGCCGGCATGCTCGCCGACGCCGTGCAGCAGCTGGACGACGGCGCGGGCCGTCCCGCGGGCGGGATGCACGTCGTAGACGATGGCGACGCCGTGCGCATCGATGAACTCGGGCATGTGGGGAGCCTACCGGCACGGGTGATGTGCGCGCCGCTCGGTCGCGTCGCTATTTACTTAGCGAGGCTAATAAGCTATGCTAACTATTCGTATGGCGCACGAGACGAAGACCCCGACTGACGAAGACACCCCCACCGAAGAGGATGCCGCGACCGCCCGCGACCTGCGCATGGCGACGTTCCGGCTCAGCAGGCGCCTGCGCTCGGAGCGCGCGCTCGACACGATGAGCGACGGCCAGTTCTCCGTGCTCTACACGCTGAAGGCATCCGGCCCCCACACGCTCGGCGAGCTCGCCGACCACGAGCGGGTCACCGCCCCCTCGATGAACCGCACGGTCAACTGCCTCGAGGAGTCGGGGTGGATCACCCGCACCCCCGACGAGACCGACCGGCGCAAGGTCAACATCGAGATCACCGACGACGGCCGGTCCCTCGTGACCGAGGCGCTGCAGCGCCGCGACCGCTGGCTGGCCGCCGCGATGGGCGACCTCACCGCCCGGCAGCGCCGGACGCTGGCCGCCGCCGCCGCGATCATGAGCGAGGTGGCCGCCCGATGAAGGCCATGTTCCGCTCCCTCGGCCTGTTCAACTACCGGGTCTGGTTCATCGGCGCGCTGATCTCGAACATCGGCGGGTGGATGCAGTCCACCGCGCAGGACTGGGTCGTGCTCACCGAGCTCACGAACAACGACGCGACCGCCATGGGCGTCACGATGGCGCTGCAGTTCGGTCCGCCCCTCGTCCTGGTGAGCTTCACCGGCTGGGTCGCCGACCACTTCGACAGACGCAAGCTGCTGATGTGCACGCAGACGGCACTGGGCCTGCTCGCGATCACGGTCGGCGTGCTGCTGCTCACGCATGTCATGACGCTGCCGCTCATGTGGATGTTCGCCGGGCTCTTCGGCGTCGCGAACGCGTTCGACTCCCCCGCCCGCCAGGCGTTCGTCTCCGACGTCGTCTCGCGCGAGAACGCCGCCAACGCCGTGGCGCTGAACTCGGCATCCTTCAACACCGCCCGCCTGATCGGACCCGCCGTCGGCGGCATCATGATCGTGCTCGTGGGCACCGGCTGGATGTTCCTCATCAACGCCGCCACCTTCATCGCGATGCTCGTCGCCCTGTCGATGATGCGCAAGGACGAGCTCGAGCCGCGGGTGAAGGCGACGGATGCCACGCGTCTGGCCGACGGCTTCCGCTACGTCGCGCGCCGCAAGGACCTGCTGGTGCTGTTCGTCATGGTGTTCCTCATCGGCGCGTTCGGCATGAACTTCCCGATCTTCGCCTCGACGATGGCGCTGGAGTTCGGCCGCGACGCCGACGGCTACGGCGCGCTCAGCTCGATGCTCGCGATCGGCTCGCTCGCCGGCGCGCTCATGGCTGCGCGCCGCGACCGGGCCCGCATCCGCGTCGTGATCGTGGCCACCGGCGGCTTCGGCATCGCCTCGATCATCTCGTCGTTCATGCCCGAGTACTGGATGTACGCACTCGTGGTGGTCTTCGTCGGCTTCACGACGGTCTCGATGCTCACGACGGCCAACGGCTATGTGCAGACCACGACCGACGCGCAGCTGCGGGGGCGCGTGCTGGCGCTGTACATGGCGGTCATCATGGGGTCCACGCCCATCGGCGCCCCGATCGTCGGATGGGTCGCGACGGCCTTCGGGCCGCGCACCGCCATCCAGGTCGGAGCGGTCGCGGGCCTTGTGGCGTGCGCGATCGGCGCCACGTGGCTGATCACGTCCGGACGTCTGCATCGCAGCGAGACCAGCAGGTTCGCGCTGACCCTCGACGAGACGCGGCCGATCCAGGTGGTCGAGCCGAAGATCCCCGAGGAGTTCAGCGACGAGATCGCCCAGACGACGCCGATCACGCTGCCGCGCGGACACGACGTGGACGATGCGGTGGATGCCGCGGCCCGCGTCGAGCGGGGCGTCGAGCGCGGCGTGCAGCCGGGCGTCGAGCGCGGCGCGGGACGCCCGTGAGCCGGAGCGGCGGATGCTGACGCCGGCCGACCTCATGGTGCGGGCCGCAGCCTGGTACGTGGGCCGACGCGGTGAGCCCGTCGACGCGCGCACCGACATCGACACCGCGTCTCTGAAGCGCCGCTTCGCGCACCTGAAGCCGGTCGAGGTCACCGACCTGACCGTCGCGGGCCCGCACGGCCCGGTGCCTGTGCGGTTGTACCGCGACCCGGCGCAGAGCGCCCACAACGCCTTCGTCTGGGTGCACGGCGGGGCGTTCTTCGGCGGAACCCTCGACATGCCCGAGTCGAACTGGGTCGGGCTGGAGCTGGCCGCGCACGGCATCCCGACCCTCTCCGTCGACTACCACAAAGCGCTGCACGGCGTGAAGCACCCGATCCCGCTCGACGACGTGCAGGCGGCGTGGGAGCACGCGACCGCACACGCGGACGAGCTGTTCGGCACCGCGCGCGTGCACCTCGGCGGTGCGAGCGCGGGCGGCGCCCTGATCGCCGGAGTGGCTCTGCGCCTGCGCGATGCGAAGAGGCCGCTGCCGGCATCCCTTGTCCTGGCGTATCCGTTCCTGCATCCCGACCTGCCGCCCAACACGGCCGAGACCATCGCGCGCATGGACGACATGCCGGCGCGGCTGCGGTTCCGCCCGCCGGTCGTGCACGCGCTGGCGAAGCACTACGCGCGGGCGGCGGGGCTGCACGACCCGTATGCCTTCGCGGGCATCGCCGACGACCTCAGCGGCCTGCCACCCACCTACATCCTCGTGGCCGCGATCGACGACCTGCGCTCGTCGGGCGACCAGTTCGCGCTGCAGCTGCGCGACGCGGGCGTGCGCGTCGAGCTGTTCGCCGAGCGCAGCGCCACGCACGGACACCTCAACCACCCCGAGGCGAACTCCGCGCAGCGCAGCCTGACGCGCATCCGGGCGTGGATCGACGCTTTCAGCTGAAGCGCCGGGCGAGCCGGCGCCCGGCCTCGCGCAGCCAGCGCGCAGGGTCGGCGAGCGCCGCATTCTCGCTGCCGGCCAGCTCGCTGAGGGAGAGGGACGCCGCGAAGCCCGCGGTGTCGGCATCGGGTGCGATCCGTCCGGCGACCAGCACGACGGGGACCCCCGACGCCCCCGCGACGGCCGCGACGTGCGCGGGCGCCTTGCCCGCGGCCGACTGACCGTCGTACGACCCCTCGCCGGTGATGATGAGGGATGCCGCGGCCGCGGCCTCGGCCAGCCCGACGAGTCCGGCGACCTCGGCGGCGCCCGAGACCAGCTGTGCGCCCCATGCCTGCAGGGCGAAGCCGGTGCCGCCCGCAGCCCCGGCCCCCAGGGCATCCGCATCGGCATCCGGAAGGGCGGCGGCCAGTGCCCGCGCCCAGTGCCGCAGCGCGGCATCCGCCCCCTCGATGTCATCGGGGGCGAGCCCCTTCTGCGGGCCGAACACCGTCGCCGCGCCGCGCGGCCCCCGCAGCGGGTTGGTGACGTCCGACAGGACGAGCGCTCCGCCGCGCGGCGGCGTCCGCAGTCCGCTCACGTCGACCGTGCCGACGCCGTCAAGACCCCGCAGCCCGTCGCCGCCGGCGAACCGTGCGCCCAGGGCGCGCAGCATGCCGGCGCCGCCGTCGGTCGACGCACTCGAGCCGATGCCCAGTACAAGCCGGTCGACGCCGTGATCGAGCGCCGCGGCGATCGCCTGCCCGAAGCCGCGGGTGTGCGCGTCGAGGGGCAGACGCCGGTCGCCGAGCAGCTCGATGCCGCTCGTGGAGGCCAGTTCGACGACGCCGGTGCCGCCCGGTGCGTCGGGGGTCGGCGGCAGCAGCATCCAGTCCGCTTCCGTCTCACGGCTGTCGGGGCCGGTGACGACGATCGGCATGCGCTGCGCACCCGGCACAGCGGCGCCGAAGGCGTCGAGTGTGCCCTCGCCGCCGTCGGCCATCGGACGGGTCGCGATCCGGGCGGCCGGGTCGACGTCGCGCCAGCCGTCGGCGAGCGCCGCACAGGCGGCGGCCGCCGTGATCGAGCCCTTGAAACTGTCGGAGGCGAGGAGGATGCTCACTCGGCGACCTGCGCCGCAGAGTCCAGCAGCCGCGCCGAGGCGGTCGCCATGTGCACGGCCATGGCCGAGGCCGCGGCGTCTCCGTCCGCGGCACGTACGGCCGCCAGCACGGCCTCGTGCTCGGCCAGCGCACGCTCCGCCTGTGCGCGGTCGTGGACTGCCCGGTCGGCGTACACCTGCAGGAGCGACCGGATCACGTGCAGATGGTCGGTGAGCATGTCGTTGCCCGCTGCCTCGGCGAGCGCGTGGTGGAAGTCCAGATCGGCGCGCGCGAACGCCGCGAGGTCGTCGATCTTCGCGCGCATGCGCGCCACGCTCTTCTCGAGGCGGACGAATGTCGCCTCATCGGCACGCGCCGCGGCGAGCCGTGCGACGTAGATCTCGAGCCCTTCGCGCAGTTCGAGAAGCTGCGCGGTGTTCCGCTCGCCGATGAGCAGACCCCATCGCAGCGTCTGCGGCAGCAGCTCGCTCGCGGTGCCGCGCAGATAGGTGCCCGACCCGGGCCGGACGTCGACGATCCCCAGGATCTCGAGCGCCGCGAGCGCCTCGCGCACGGCCGACCGGCCGACGCCGAGGGTTGCGGCCAGCTGGCGCTCGGGGGGCAATCGGGTGCCCGGCGTCAGCGACCCGCCGGTGAACAGATCGAGCAGTCGACGTGCGACCTCCGACACGGGGGTGCCAGATGGGAGCGTGCCGAGCGCCGCCGTGATGTCGTCGACGGAATCAGCGCGGAAGGCGGGCATGACAGCAAAGATACCCGGCGCCGACGCGGAATGGGGCTTGCAATTGGTCAACCGGTTTGTCAGAATCGGGACATGATCGGCCTCGGCACCTATGCCTTCTTCTGGCAGCACTCCCCCCGTGCGCCGCGACCGCTCACGCTCGTCGGCGCCTTCGAGGCCACCCGCGCACTCGGCGTGGAGCTGTTCCAGATCTGTGACTACGCACCGCTCGAGCAGATGGGCGACGCGGAGATCCGGGATGCCGCGGCCGCCGCCCGAGCACTCGGGCTGACCGTGCAGCTGGGCACGAAGGGGATCGCGCCGGCCCATCTCGAGCACTTCCTGCGACTCGCCGAGGTCTTCGACGCGACGCTCATCCGCTCGATGCTGCACGGTCCCGACACGCATCCTTCCCTCACTCAGGCCGAGGGACAGCTGCGATCCGTGCTGCCGCGATTCACGGCATCCGGCGTCGCACTCGCCCTCGAGACGTACGAGCAGGTGGCCACCGACGACCTGGCCGGGCTCGTCGAGCGCATCGACAGCCCCGCACTCGGGATCTGCCTCGACCCCGCCAACGTCGTCGCCCGGCTGGAGAACCCGCGCGACTGCGTGGAACGCGCCGCGGCCCGCACGCTGAACGTGCACGCGAAGGACTTCTCGTTCACCCGCGAGTCCGGCTGGGTGGGGTTCCGCTACAGCGGAGCGCGCCTGGGCACCGGGCTGCACGACCACCGGCACCTGCGGGCTCGGGTACGGCCGGAGGAGCGGGGCGTCGACGAGATCGTCGAGCACTGGCTGAACTGGCAGGGCGACATCGAGACCACCATCCGGGCCGAGCGGGAGTGGACCCGCTCAGCCATCGAGTATCTGAGGAGCACCCCATGAGCACCACCCACAGGATCGCCGTCGTCGGTGCGGGCGGGAAGATGGGCATGCGCGTGTCCGACAACCTCGCACGCACCGATCACATCGTCCGGTACGTGGAGAACTCCCCCGCGGGACGGACACGCACCCTCGATGCCGGCCGCACGCTCACCGACGCCGCCGAGGCGGTCGCAGACGCCGACATCGTCGTGCTGGCCGTGCCCGACCTCGCCCTGCAAGCCGTCACCGCCGAGCTGGTGCCGCAGATGAAGGCCGGTGCCGTCGCCCTGACCCTCGACCCGGCCGCCGCCTATGCGGGACTGCTGACCGACCGCGACGATGTGGTGCGGGCGGTCGCCCATCCGTGCCACCCGTCGATCTTCCTGCAGCGCACCACGCCGGCCGAGTACGCCGACACCTTCGGGGGCATCGCCGCGCCGCAGGACGCCATCGCCGCGGTCGAGAGCGACGACCCCGCCGTGAGAGCACTCGTCGAGGAGACCGTCCGCGCCATCTACGCACCGGTCATCGACGTGCACTTCGTCACCATCAAGCAGCTCGCCCAGCTCGAGCCCACCCTCGTCGAGACCGTCGCCTGCATGATCGGGGCGCTGCTGAACGAGGCGCTCGACGAGGCGATCCACACGATGGGCGTGTCGGAGGCCGCGGCCCGCAGCATCCTCTACGGACACACCCAGGTCGCCCTGGCCAACGGGCTGCGCGGTGACAATCCCTTCAGCGACGCGTGCCTGATCGCCATGGACTACGGACGCGAGAGCATCATCAAGGAGGACTGGAAGAAGATCTTCCGCGACGACGAGCTCGACAGGAACCTCGCGCGGATGCTGCACCTCGAGAAGATCGAGCGATAGGAGCGGGTGATGGGACGACTGGATGGCAAGACCGCGCTGATCACGGGGTCCGGGTCGGGCATCGGCCGCGGTGTGGCCGAGCGCTTCGCCCGGGAGGGCGCCCGGGTCATCGTCGCCGACCGCGACGCGGATGCCGCCCGGCTGGTCGCCGACGCGCTCGGGGACGCCGCACGCGCGGTCACCGTCGACATCTCCGACGAGGCGTCGGTCGAGGCGGCGTTCTCGGAGTCCGCGGCCGCGGGATGGCTGCCCGACGTGGTCGTCGCCAACGCCGGCGTGCAGCTGTTCGGCCGCGATGCGAAGATCGCCGACCTCGACCTGGCCGCGTGGAACGCGACGATCGGGGTGAACCTGACCGGCACGTTCTTGACCGTCAAGCACGCGATCCGGACGATGCTGGCGGCCGGAATCGGCGGCTCGATCGTCCTCACCGGCAGCCCGACCGCATTCGGCGGGACCGAGGGCGCCGCGTTCACGGCGTACAGCACATCGAAGGCGGGCATCCACGCGCTGGCGCGGTTCGCGGCCGCAGCCTATGCCGACCGGGGCATCCGCGTGAACGTGGTGGTGCCCGCGTACACCGAGACGGGCCTGGTCTCGACCATCACCGAGAACGCCGCCGATCGCGCCGCGATCATCGGGCGCATCCCGCTCGGCCGCGCCGGAGCTCCGTCCGACGTCGAGGGCGCGATGACGTTCCTCGCCTCCGACGATGCGGCATTCGCCACCGGCGCACTGCTCGCCGTCGACGGCGGCATGTCGACGCTCTGACCGGGGTGTGACGTGGACTGGTGGCAGCCCGACCGCAGCTGGCGCGCCGGCGAGTGGACGCTGCGGCTGCGCGGCGACGAGCTCGCCGACATCGCCTTCGCCGGGCGACCGGTGCTGCGCAGCATCCGCGCGGTGGCGCGCGACCACGACTGGAACACCGCCGACCTCGTCGTGGACGGCATCGGCGAGGATGCGGGCGCACTGACCCTGCAGGTCCGCGCGAGCGGCGCGGTCACCGGACTGTCGGGGACCGTGCGGGTCGCGGCATCCGGCCGCACCCTGACCGTGGAGCTCGACCTCGCCGTCGCCGCCGACCTCGACACGAACCGCACCGGGCTCGTCGTGCTGCATCCCGCCCACCTCGCCGGCGCCCGGCTCCGCGTGCGCCACGCCGACGGGTCGCACGAGGACACCCGGTTCCCCGCGGCGATCAGCCCGCACCAGCCGGTCTTCGACATCACCGCACTGTCTTGGCACGCCGCCGGGCTCGGCGTCGGGGCGACGTTCACCGGCGACGTGTTCGAGATGGAGGACCAGCGCAACTGGACCGACGCCTCGTACAAGACCTACAGCCGTCCGTTGGCGCTGCCGTTCCCCTACCGACTCGGCGCCGGCACGCGCGTGCGCCAGCGGATCGAGGTGCGAGCCGGACGAGACGGGGACGACGCGGGCGACGCGGGCGGAGAGGATGCGGAGGCCGCGGCGATCGTGCTGGCCGCGGCCGGCCCGTTCCCCGAGATCGCGCTCGGCGCCGCCACGGCGCCCGCACCGGCGCCGCGCGTCGAGCCGGTCGGGCAGGCGGTGCTCGTCGAGCTCGACCTCGCCGCCCCGAACTGGCCCGCCGCCCTCGACCGGGCCGCGACCTCCGGACTGCCGCTGGACGTGCGGCTGGTGGCCCGCGACACGCACTCGCTCGACGCGGCCGCACAGGCGCTGCGTGGGCGGAGCGTCGCCCGCGTCGCGGCGTTCGGTGCGGACGGCGAGGCCGCGCACGTGTCGGATGCCGCTCTGGTCGCTGCGCTGCGCGTAGCGCTCGGCCGAGCCGGGGTCGTCACCGCGGTGATCGGGGGTGCCCGGTCGCACTTCACCGAGCTCAATCGCGAACACCACCGTCTGCCCGAGGGGCTGGACGGCATCACGTTCAGCGTCACCGGGCTGTTCCACAGCACGAGCACCGAGCAGCTGGTCGAGTCGCTGGCGATGCAGCGCCTCGTCGCGATCCAGGCCGTCGGCCTCGCCGGCGACACACCTGTGCACATCGGCCCGGTGACCCTCCGGCCGCGGTTCAACAACGTGGCGACGACTCCGGTGCCGGGCCCCGATGGGGGCGATCTGCGCAACGGCTACGGCGCCGCCTTCACCGGTGCGGATGACCCGAGACAGCGCGCGCCCGAGCTGGCGGCGTGGACGATCGCGAGCGCCGCGGCCCTCGCCGTGCCGGGCGTGGCATCGCTCACGTTCTTCGAGGAGTGGGGGCCCCGCGGCATCCGCTCCTCCGGCGGCGAAGATCTGCCGGTCGCCACGGCGGTGCGCGCCCTGGCCGCACGGCACGGAGGCAGGCTGCTGTGCGGCGACTCCCCTGACGGGCTCGTGTGGGCGATCGGTGCGGATGACACCGTGCTCGTCGCCAACCTGGACCGGCGCGACCGGCGCGTCGAACTCGAGTCGCCCGACGGCGGGCGTGTGCTCGTGGAGGTCACGGCCGGTTCGTGGCGTCGGATCGGCCTCTAGCCCGTCGTCGACGCCCGTGCGATGAACTCGATCGACCGGACCCACAGAGTTCGACGGTCCGATGCACTCGTCCCGCGCACGTCATCTGCGCTGCGCGGGCGGCTTCCCCTCTCCGCCTGCGACGACGCGATTGCGGAGAGTGCCGATGCCCTCGACGGTCAGCTCGACGAGATCCCCGGATTCGAGCCAGCGGTCCTGCTCGGCGCCCGAGCCGTCGCCGACAGTCCCGGATCCGAACACCTCACCCGCGCGCAATGGTTCGCCCTGCGATGCGTAGGCGATCATCTGCTCGAACCGCCAGTGCATGTCTGCGGATGTTCCCTCCGTCCACGTCTGCCCGTTGACGGTCGCCGTCATCGCGAGTTCGTAGGGGTCGCGAACCTCGTCGGCGGTCACCACGACAGGTCCGAGCACGTGCGCGGCGTGGAAGTCCTTCCCCTTGGCCGGCCCGAGTCCGACCGTCATCTCGAGGGCCTGCACGGCGCGAGCCGAGAAGTCGTCGTACACCGTGTAGCCGAAGACGAGCCGGCCCGCCTCGTCCTCCGACACGTCGGTCGCGTCCGCGGCCAGGATCGCCGCGAACTCGAACTCGAGGTCGAGCCGATCGGCATACGCCGGGAAGGCGATGTCCTGCCGATGCGCGCCGATGGCGGCGGTGTTGGCCTTGTAGTAGACGGGACGCCGGTACCACTCCTCCGGGATCTCCCGTCCCAGCCTCGGGAACACGTTGATGAGGTGCTTCTCGAACGCCATGAAGTCGCGCAGCATGGGCGGTTCGGTGATCGCCGGCAGAACGACGATGTCGGCCGTCTCATACCGCGTGGGCGCCCCGAAGGCATCATGTTCGACACCTTCGACAGTCACGGCTTCGACCCCGCGCTCCGCGAGCTCACGCGTGTGGCTGCCACCCTGGATGAAGGCGAGCATCGTGTCCGGCGCGAGGACCGGGGCCAGAGCGCGGAGGCCGGCGGCCGATACACCGTCACGGGCGAGCACCACACGACCCGCGGCGCTCAGATCGACGATCACACCGTCATCGGCGCTCCCTTCGACGAGCGCCCCGAGATGGCGTGATCGTCCGTGGGGCGACGACGTGCCGAACTGCAGGAGCTTCATGCGACCGCCCGACGGAACAGCTCCCGCTCGCGCCGCACCAGGACGGGCACGATCACGCCCTCGATGATCTCCTGGAAGTGCGGTGTCTCACGGTGCGCGATGACCGCGTCGTCGTCCTCGTAGACCTCGTAGAGGCAGAACAGGTTCGGGTCATCGACGGCGACGTTAGCGTTGTAGAGCAGGCACGCGGGTTCGTCCGCGCGCACGGCCTCGGCCATGCGGCGCAGCGCGTTCTCGACGAGTTCCGCCTTGCCCGGCTGGACCTGGTAGCGGGCGATGAGTGTCGTTGCCATGGGGAAGATGCCTTTCGTGGTGTCGAGCGGGTTGCTCATGGGGTCAGTGACAGCAGGCGAGCGGCGTTGCCGCCCAGGATCGCCGCGAGGTCGTTCTCGCCGAGGAATGCCGCATGTGTGCGAACGACCTCGATGGACTGGCGGTAGGTGAGCTGGTCGCGCGAGGCGGGGAAATCGGATCCCCAATAGAGACGGTCGGGGCCGAAGGCATCGAAGATGCGCCGGAACAGCGCCACCGACTCGGGATAGGGGTACTCCCACCAGCGCGTCGCGTTGTAGTTGAAACCCGAGATCTTGACGCCGACGGACGGATGCCGCGCCAGGCGCAACAGCGACCCGATCTCGTGTTCCCGGCCCTCGTCGCGCGAAGGGATCGCCATGTGGTGCAGGAGGATCGGAAGCGATGGTCGGGCGCTCGCCATCGCGGACAGGTCGTCGAACCATGCGGGGGTGAGCGCGAGCGACGCTATCGCGCCCAGTTCGGCGGCCACGTCGAAGAACTCGGCGCCTTCATCGGAGCGCATCCAGCCGTCGTTGTCGGGGGCGACGTAGTGCGTGAACCCCCGCGCGCCCGATCGCTGGAGCGCTTCGCGCAGGCGTCCGGCGCTGCCGGGCCGGTGATACTCGGGGCTCCACGCGCAGTCGACGTCGAGCCATGCTGTGAGCCTGTCGGGATGCCGGAACACGGCATCGATCACGTATTCGTTGTTGTCGTCATTGGCGAAGCCGTCGCCGCCCGCACCACCGCCGATCCGCGCACAGACGATCGCTGCGTGATCGACGCCGGCACGGTCCATCTCGTAGAGAAGGCTCTCGACGCTGCCACGCGTGCCGGGATCGGGCACCGAGGTGTCGTAGGGCCAGCGTCGCCAGGCGTGGCAATGAGTGTCGACGATCATGCGGGTGCCGCCCCTCTGCCTCGTAGGGCACGATCGGTCAGCTGCGCGCGAGGCTCGACCCCCTCGTCGTAGCGGGCGAGCTCGTCGACCATCAGGCTGAAGAACCGCGGCTGCGCTTCGACGGTCATGCCGCCGAGATGCGGCGACAGGAAGACATTGCGCATCGCCCGCAGCGGCGTGTCGACGGCGATGGGCTCGGGGTCGTGTGCGTCGAGGCCGAACCAGGCGTCCCCGCGCGCGGCCTTCGCCTCGAGAGCCGCACGGTCGACCACCACCCCCCTCGACACGTTGACGAACACCGCATCTCGCGGCAGCAGGTCGAGCTCGCGCGCCCCGATCATCCCCGTCGTCGTGGACGTCTCCGGTGCCAGACACACGACGATCTCGCATGCCATGACCTGCTCCAGCGGCGCGAAGTCGACATGCAGCGCATCCGCCAGTTCACGCGGTGCGAAGGGGTCGTAAGCGAGCACCCGCGTGCGGAACGGCTCCAGAAGCTCACGCAGCCGCCAACCGATGCGGCCGAACCCGATGAGACCGACGGTGCGGCCGGTGAGTTCACGGGCGGGCGGCGCGGTGCGATAGTCGTCGTCACGCATACTCTTGCCGGCGATGATGTCGCGGAACCGGGCATGCTGGCGCAGCCCGACGAGGATCAGCGCCAGAGCCCACTCCGACACGGGCCACGACGACGAATGCGTCGTGTCGACCACCACGACTCCCGCGGCGCGTGCGGCGGCCATGTCGACGCGGCGCCCGAACCGGTCGCCCTCGAGCTCACCGATCACCCGAAGACGGGCAGCCGCCGCGATGACCGCCGCGCTGACCACAGGGGCGCCATGACAGACGATGAGCACGTCGAGATCAGCGACGAACGCACACAGCCGTTCTTCGAGCGCGGGCACGTGCTCGGGCCGCTGCCAAGGATCGCCCGGAACCCGAATGTCGAGGTGCACGACATCGGCGAACGTCTCCAGCCGTGCGAGCTCGGCGGCACCGATGTACAGTGCGCGCGTCTCGGGGCTGCACGCGATGCCGACGCGTAGACGGGTGCCGGTCATCGCATCGCCACCGATCCGTCGCGCCGTACCTCCGGAGAGACGGGGAAGACCGTCGCCTCGCCGTCGGCGAGCTGCTCATCCTGGAGCCGCATCCCGAGTCCTGGCCCATCGAACGGACGAAGGTATCCGTCGACGACCTCGGGGAGGCGGTCGACGACGACCGAGTGCGGCGGTGAGTCCTGCGGAACGTGCTCCTGCACCTCCCAGTTGGGCACCGCCATGCCCAGGTGCACGTGCGCCATGGTCGCCACCGGGCCCGACGGCACCGCGTGCGGAATGATGCCCTGGTGGTGGGCCTCGGCCAGAGCGCAGATCTTCATCACGTGCGTGAAACCACCGGCGATACCGACGTCGGGGCGGATGAAAGAGACACCCGCCGCCTCGACGTACTCGCGGAACTCGTAGAGGGTCGTGTTCCGTTCTCCGGCGGCCATCGGGACGTCGCTCTTGACCGAGACCTCGCCGAAGGAGAGTGCACTGTCGGGTGGGATGGGATCCTCCACGAACAGCGGACGGTACGGAGCGAGTTCACGGATCAGTGCGACGGCGTTCCCGGGCTGCATGTTGCGGTGCAGCTCGACACCGATGTCCATGCCGTCGCCGGTCGCATCGCGGATCGCCGCCATCCGGCCGACGAGATCGGCTATCCGCTCGGCGTGCGCCATCATGTGGTGCTCGTGCTGGTGCAGGATCACCTTGATGGCGGTGTATCCCTCCTCCTGCGCGTCACACGCGTGCTGCGCGACCTCCGCGATCGTGCCACCGGCGATCACCTTCATGGCACGCACCCCGTCGCGCACACGTCCCCCGAGCAGCTGCCACACGGGTTCCTCGAAGTGATGCCCGCGAATGTCCCACAGAGCCTGATCGATGGCGCTGATGGCTCCGCCCAGTGTGAGACCGCGCCAGCCGAGCGCGCGGTAGTTTCGCAGCCAGATGCGCGTCGTCTCGAAGGCATCGGCACCGACGAGTGCCGGACGCAGCGCGTCGACGACCGCGACGACCGCGAGGGGAAAGGCGAAGGCGGTCGATTCGCCTATGCCGCGCAGACCGGTGTCGGTGGTGACGCGAACGAACACCGACGATCCCGCGACGAACGTCTCGACAGACTCGATTCTGGGACGAGCGGGCACGTCAGGCCTCCGGGTAGACATAGTCCGGGGCGAACCGGACGCTGGGCGGCTGGATGAGTTCGACGATGGCGTCACCGCGCGGTGAGCCGAAGTAGGCGAAACGGCCATCGGCGCTCTTGCCGAATCGCGCGCTCTGCAGTGGGCGATATCCCTGTGCCATGAGACGGGCGCTCTCGGCGGCGTGGTCGTGCACGAGCCGACCGACGTGGTTCAGCCCCGGGCCGCTTGCCGCGAGCTGATCGGAGAAGATGCTCGGTCCCTCGATCGGCTCGACGAGTTCGAACTGCACGTCGCCCGACCAGGCGAGAGCATGGCGGATGCCGAAGACCGCCGGAGCTCCCCCGTACATGCTGTCGTGCAAGACGTCCGATCCCATCGTCCAGACACTCCATGGCCCCACACCGAGGACGTCCGCCCAGTGGCGCACGGCGTCATCGAGGTCGTCGACCACGTAGGCGACCTGATGGAACGTCGGTGTCGTCATGCCTCCACCTCCGTCTCGAACTGGGCGTCGATATCGTCCTGGTAGGCGTGCACCGCACCGGTGAGCACCTCATCGACGTGCACGGCGCGGCCGAGCAGGCCCGATTCGAACGCGGCGTGCACGACGGCCAGCGCGCGCAGTCCCCCTGCGCCGTCGACCTCCGGTGGCCGCCCGTCGAGCACGGCGTCGGCGAAGTCGGCGAGTTCGACCGCGAGATGGCCGGCGTCGACGTCACCCCAGGGCGCGCCCTTGCCTCCCGTGCCGTCGGGACCGAGCACGGCCGCGGTCACCGGGTCGAGCTGGAACCGGTCGCCCAGGAATGCGGCGACCTCCTGCCCTCGGCGCGTGCCATCCGCGAGGTGGAGCACGATATCGCCGTCGCTGCGATCCGGCGGGATCTGCAGTGATCCGTTGCGACCGTGCAGCACGCGCTCACCGTAACCGATACCGCGACCGGAGGGGATGTAGGCGAGATGGACGTCGACACCCGACGTCGTCGTCATCGCCGCGACGAGGGAGTCCTCACCGTCGGGCGCAATCGGCTCGCCCCCGTCGGCCGGGTGCCGGACCGGCTCGGCGATGAAGCCACGCCCCCACACGAGTTCAACCGGCCCGAGCAGGTATTCGACGATGTCGGCGTAGTGAATCGGCATGTCCAGTCCGATCGATCCCGACCGCTTCATGTGTCGCCATGGGCTGAGGATGACCCCGTCGTCTCCACCGATGCGCACCTCGCGGAAGAGGAACAGGTCGCCCAGGACACCGGAGTCGATGACGGCCCTGGCGAGGCGATTCGAGCCACCGCGCCGATAGTTCTCGGCGGTGGCCAGCACACGTCCGGCGCGTTCGGCTTCTGTGACCATCTGGGCGCCGGTGCGGACGGTGAGAGCGAGCGGCTTCTCGCAGATGACGTCCCTGCCCGCCCGAATCGCGTCCACGGCGATCGTGTGGTGGGTGCGGGGATCGGTCACGATGTCGACCGCACCGACGTTGCCGTCCATCGCCAGCATCGCACCGAGGTCGGTGTACACACGCGGGCGCGTGCCCAGCAGTTCTTCGGCCTCGTCGGCCCGGGCGTTCGCGGTGCCGGCGTCGAGGTCGACGATCGCGGCGACGTCGATCCGCTCGTAGCCGGCACGGCGCAGCGCTGCGTACCCGAGCAGATGCCTCCGGCCCATGAAACCTGCGCCGACGAGCGCCACTCCCAGCTTCTCCACTGAAGCTCTCCTCACATCCCACGTGCTGTCACGATATATGAAACGTTTCGATCCACGGAGCACTCCCCCGCAGACCCGGAAGAGGCGGTCATCCGTGTCCTCGTTCTCAGGCGCGTCCATGCCGGAAGAGGCCCGCGGGCGCGCGCGTCACCGCCTCCCGGCGCCCCGACGACGCCGCGCGGAGCGCGGCATCGATGAGCGAGATCGCGGCGGCGGCAGCATCCCCCGGAGCCGGCGTCGGCGTGCCGTCGAGAAGAGACGCCACGAACGCCGCCGTCACCCGTTCCCTGGCATAGGCCGCAAGATGCGGCGGGTTCTCCCGCTGCTCTGACACACCTCCCTCGAGGTGCAGGACCGCGGTTGCCGCCAGCATGTCCCACTCCACCATTCCCCGGGTGCCGTGGAACCGCAGTCGATGGCGCACCGGTACCCGCGACGGCGTCGTCCCCGTCGACGTCGCGGCACACAGTGCTCCGCCATCCAGGCTGAAGGCCACAGCATCCACGAGATCGACGCGCAGGCCGTGATTCGCCGTCATGGCCGTCACGTCGGTGGCCTCACGACCGGCGGCCCACAGCAGCCCGCCGAACAGATGGGACAGCTGCGTGTACGCCTGCCCGCCACCTGTATGCGGGTCGGAGTAGGTCGTCCCATGTGGCGCCATCCGGTCTTCGGGATGTGCGTCGGCGGGACCGGTCGCCGCAAACAACCCGGCCGTGCTCGACGAGAACTCCGCATTGACGCTGCGCAGCTCACCGATCCTCTCCTGCACCGCCTCCTGCACGAACGGCGCGACATCCGCGTACTGATACGTCAGCCCTGCCGCCAGCAGCCCTGAGGTGCGCTCGGCGAGCGCGACCAGTTCCCAGGCATCTTCCGCCGTCGTCGCCAACGGCTTCTCCACGAGCACCCCACTGCCGCTCTCGAGCACGCGGGATGCCACGGCGAAGTGGGTGTCGTGCGGCGTCGCGACCACCACCCCGTCGGGACGCACGACTGCCAGCATCTCGTCGAGCTCGGTGTACGCGGCGGCGCCGGACTCTGCGGCGGCGTCCCGTGCCCGAAGAGCATCGCGATCGCATACGGCCACGACTTCCGCACGGGGATTCGCGACGAGCGCCGGCAGATGCACTTTCGAGGTCCACCAGCCAGCGCCGACGACGGCGATGCGTGCTCGGGTCATGCGAACTCCGCAAGACGATCGCGGGTCATCGGACGAACCAGCCGGATGCTCTCATCCAGCCTCAGACCGAACCCGGGGCTGTCGTCGAGGGTGATCTTCCCGTCGACCGGCAGCGCCTCACCGACCAGCAGCGGCGTGTGGAAGGTCTCGATGGTGTCGCACTCCCCCGCCATGACGGGGAACTCCGCGACGAACGCCTGAGGAAACGACGTCAGGAAGTGGTACGCGTACTGTCCGCCGACGTGCGGAATGATCCGCTTTCCGAATGAGACGGCGACCGTCGCGATGCGACGCAGTTCGGTGATGCCGCCGCACCAGTTCGGGTCGGGCTGGAGGATGTCCACACCCGCCTCGCACAGGAGCCGATGGCCGAACGCCGTGTACTCGTGTTCGCCCGTGTTCAACATCATCGTCGACGGCATGCGACGTCGCAGTTCGGCGTGACCCGCGTAGTCGTCGGGCAGCAGCGGCTCTTCGATCCAGCGGAACCCGAGTGGCTCGAGAGCAGCGGCCAGTCGTGCCGCATAGTCGACGTCGAGTGCCATCCAGCAGTCGTAGAACAGTGGGAAGTCGTCGCCGACGCTCTCCCGCGCGATGCGCGCCCGTTCGACGTTTCGCCGGAAGCCCTCCTCGCCCTCGCTGGGTCCCCACGTCAGGGGAAGTTTTGCTCCCCAGAAGCCGAGTCTCTCGATGCTGGATGCCGTCGGCCCGGTGGCATACACGTCGAGTGAGTCCTGCGTCTTGCCACCCAGCAGGGCCCACACGGGCATGCCGGCGATCTTGCCGTGCAGATCCCAGACGGCGAGATCGACCGCCGAGATCGCATGCATCACGACGCCCTTTCGACCGTACGCGAGTGTGCTGCGGAACATCCGGTCCCAGATCCGCTCGTGCGCGAACGGCGACTCGCCCTCGACCATGTCGGCGAGGTGGAGTTCGACGATGGATGCTGCGACGACGCCGCCGTTGGTCGTCGCGACTCCCACAGCGCCGGACGCCGTCTCGACCTGCACGAGTACCGTGCTGCCGGAATCTCGACCGGTCGCCGCCGAGCGATTATCGCGGAACTCCGGATACTTCGTCATCGGGTTCGCGACCTTCGAACGCCGCCAGTTGAACACCTCCTCGCTCATGCCTGCGGGATCGAGGGCCGGTGCAGCTGTGCGCACACGCGGCACGATGTAGGCGCGGACCGAGACGATGCGGTCCGAGTCGAGCATGGACACGAGATGATTCCCTTGCATTTGTGGTTCCGATATGTGAACCTATGATCATGTCAGTGCACCACATGATCCATGACCGAGCGGAGTCATGTCAATGACCGAAACCGGCGGAGTCAAATCGGCAGTCCGCGTTCTGCAGGTACTCGAGCATCTGGCGGAGGTGGGCGACGCGAGCTTCGCCGAGCTGACCACGGAGCTCGCATTGCCGAAGTCCAGCGCCAGCGCGCTGCTGGCGACGATGGAGTCATCGGGCTGGGTCGAACGCAGCGCGCTGCGACGCTATTCGGTGGGCCTGCGTGCGTGGCAGGTGGGTCAGAGATTCCGCGGGCACGAGTCGATCACCGCCTTCGCCCGCCCGTTGATGGACGCCCTGTCGGAACAGACCGGCGAAACGGTGCAGCTGGCCCGCCTGGACGGAATGGAGAACGTCTACATCGCGATCAGCCAGTCGAGCAACCCCATGCGCCTGGCCTCATCCGTCGGCATGCGCCTGCCCTCGCACGCCACGGGGATCGGGAAGGCGCTGCTGTCCCAACTGGATCCGACCGAACGTGCACGGCGAGTCACCGGCGCACAGCTGACCCGCCTCACCGACCACACGATCACAGATCCCGAACGACTGCTGGCAGTCCTGGCGGAGTGCGCTCTGGCCGACTTCGCGACCGACGATGAGGAATACCTCGAGGGGTGCCGGTGCATCGCCGTGCCGTTGCACACGGGTGCGCTGGGCGTCGAGACGGCGTTGAGCGTCACCGCGCCCGCCTTCCGCACCGGGCCGACCTGGCCCGCCGATGCACTGCCCCTGCTGCGCGCAGCGGCCACCCAACTGCGCACACGCCTGGGGATCGTGCGCACCTGAGGCGCATTGACAGCGATGGTGCAGGTCCTCCATCATGAAATGGTTCTGAAACACGGACTCCGGTTCATACTTGTGAACTAAATTGGAGGCAAGATGAGGGCCCTCGTGCTCGAGGACTTCGGTCGACTCGTCGTCGCGGAGCGCGACGACCCCACCCCCGCACCGGATGAGGTGACGATACGCATCATCGCCACCGGAATCTGCGGTTCCGACATCCACGGCTACACCGGCGAGAACGGCCGCCGTGTTCCGGGTCAGATCATGGGCCATGAAACGGTCGGCGTCGTCGAGGCGCTGGGCGCGTCCGTCGCTCGCGCCGATCTCCGTCCGGGCGTCACCGTGACCGTGAACCCCGTCATCCTGCCGCCCGAGGATCTCGATGAGTACGCGGGGCGCGAACAGCACGACCCCGGCAAGCGCGTGCTCGGCGTCGCGCCCGAGCTCGTCTCGGCCTTCGCCGAGAAGATCGTCGCCCCCGCGCGCAACGTGCATGTGCTCCCACCGACGATGCCGGCTCTGTACGGCGCCCTCATCGAGCCGCTCGCGGTCGCGGTCAACGCGGTGCGCAGGTCAGGCGCCGCACCGGGCGACGCGGTGTTCGTGGCCGGAGGCGGTCCGATCGGGCAGTCCGTCGTCCTCGCGCTGCAGATGGCGGGGATCACCGAGGTCATCGTCAGCGAGGTCGCTCCGGAGCGCCGCGACCTCGTCGAGCAATTGGGTGCGATCGTCATCGACCCCGCCGACGGCGCCGCCTCCGAGGCCGTCATGACCGCATTCGGCCGTGCCGCCGATGTCGCGATCGACGCGGTCGGGATCACCGAGACACTCCGCGGGGCGCTGGAGTCGACCCGACTGGGTGGCACGGTCTGCCTGGTGGGCATGGGTTCGCCGCTGCTCTCGCTCGATGCGTTCGCGGTGAGCACGGCCGAGCGCACGATCGTCGGGAGCTTCACCTACACGGATGCAGACTTCGCCGCGGCCGTTGCGTGGATGTCGCAGGGGCCGGCGGCCGCTGACGCATTGATCAGCGAGTGCGTGGGCATCGATGGTGCGGACGCGGCATTCGGGCGACTGTGCGGAGGCGGGGGCGTTCCCGGCAAGATCCTCATCGTTCTGGATCCCGCGCACCTGTCGGGGCACACCGGCTCTACGACCAGGTGACGGCACGCACGAGGACGAGAAGGCGCTCAGCCGCCCAGCGTCCGACGGAACTCGTGCTTTCCGTGCTGTACGACCCACGTGCCGCCGGCCTCGGGCATCCACACCTCCGCCGTCACGCCGTAGGGCACGTCGATCTCGAGCGCGAATCGGTCGTCATCGATCCGCCAGGAGACATCGATGTCACCGTACGGTGAGGCGTGCCGCGCGCGCGCGTACGTCAGGGAGCGACCCGACCCGACCTCCGGGCGCACACGGATGCGCCGATATCCCGGCTCGAGGGCGGTGATCCCACCGATGGCCCGATGCAGCCAGTCGGCGACAGCGCCGTAGGCGTAATGGTTGAAGGAGGTCATGCTTCCGGGGTTGATCGTTCCGTCGGGCAGCATGGAGTCCCAGCGTTCCCACACCGTGGTCGCTCCCATGGACACGGCATACAGCCACGAAGGGCACTTCGTCTGCAGCAGCATGGCGTAGGCCAGATCGGCGTGTCCCGACATCGTCAACGCATCGAGGATGAGGGGCGTTCCGAGAAAGCCGGTGCTGACCGTGGCATCCGCCGCGATGACGAGTTCTGCCAAGCGCGATCCCGCTCCCGCACGCTGCGCCTCGGTGCCGAGCAGGTCACCGCAGAGCGCGAGTGCATAGACCGTCTGGCAATCGCTCACGAGGCGCCCTTCGGGTCCGACATACGCCCGGGCGAACGCCTCTCGCACGCGTCGTTCGTGTGCCCGATAGTTCGCGGCATCGCCGCGTTCTCCGAGCACCTCGGCGGCGTCTGCCACAGCACCGAGCGTGCGCACGGCGTACGCCGTCGCCACGACACCGGGAGCGGCCTGGGCGCGCGCAGCGTCCTCCGGCGGCGCGGTCGGATCCAGCCAGTCACCGAACTGGAAGCCGGTGTCCCACAGTCCCGAACTTCCTGAGAGCGCGAGGACCTTGTCGGCCCAGGCGCACATCGACCGATACTGCCGGGCGAGCACCCCGACATCACCGGTCGCGCGATACACCGCCTCGGGTACGAGCGTCGCCGCGTCGCTCCAGCCCGCGGCGGCAGGATCGGGGTCGCGCAGAACGTCGGGGATCACGTACGGCACTCCGCCGTCGTCCTTCTGCTCAGAGGCGAGGTCACAGAGCCAGTCGGAGAGGAATCCGGCCGTGTCGAAGAGGAAAGAGGCCGTGGGCGCGAACACCTGGATGTCGCCGGTCCACCCCAGCCTCTCGTCACGCTGTGGACAGTCGGTGGGCACGCCGACGAAGTTTCCGCGCATACTCCACACGATGTTCTCGTGCAGCCTGTTGACACCGGGATGAGAGCTCTCGAACCATCCCGTGCGCTCCAGTCCGCTCCCGATCACAAGAGCGTCGACGTCGCCTGACTGCAGATCGGGGAGGCCTTCGACCTCCGCGTAACGGAACCCGTTGAACGTGAATGTCGGTTGCAGCACCTCACACGAGCCTCCCGACAGGATGTATTCGCTCGTCGCCTTCGCGCTGCGGAGCGGACGCACGCCCACCTCTCCGTGCTCGAGCACCTCCGCGTGCCGGATGACGACGCGCTGCCCTGCTCTGCCGTCGCCGACCTTCACCCGCACCCACCCCACCAGGTTCTGACCGAAGTCGACGACCGTGCGTCCACTCGGGGTGGTGAGGATGCGCTGGGCAGGCACCGTCTCGGTCACGCGGATGCCTGGTCCTCGGGGCGCAACCAGGCGCGCATCGCAGGCGACGACATCGACGCCCCCGGCGCCGAGCCCATCGAGGGAGCGCCGAAGATCGGTGCGCTGTCCGTCATAGAAGTCGTCGAACATGATCGGGCTCTCCGCCGCGCGCCACGCCTCGTCGGTGGAGACCGTCTGCGTCGAGCCGTCGGCGAACGTCAACTCGAGCTGGGCGATGAGCGCAAGTCGGTCGCCGTACGACGACCGGTTCCCCGGCGCCACGAGCTGCCCGCGGAACCAGCCGTTGCCCAGCAGAGCTCCCAGCCGCACTCGTCCGACCTGCATCAGCTCCGCGACGTCGTAGGTCTGGTACCTCACCCGATGCTCGTAGGCCGTCCAGCCGGGCGTGAGCACCTCATCTCCGACACGGATGCCGTTGATCGTGAACTCGTAGAGCCCACGCGCGCTGACGTAGAGTCGCGCCTTGACCGGCTTGCGTTCGAGTTCGACGTCGCGGAACAGCCAAGGAGCGCCGTCATCCATCCCGCCGAGGCCGATCGGACTGATCCACCGAGCGACCCAGGCTTCCTGTTCCAAGAGACCCGCTTCAATCGACGAAGGCTCGCTGAACGGCGTCCAAGACTCCCCCGTCGCGACGCGTACCCGAACTCGAGCACATTCCCGCGACCGCAGCGGCGCGAAGGGCCAGGGCACGAAGACCTGCTCGCCGGAAGCGACGATCACGCTTTCGGTCGTGCCGTCGCGAACGCACTCGATCTCGCAGGCGTCGAACCGCCAGCCCTCGTCCGCGTCCGTGATGCGCCAGCTGAGGCGAGGACTGCCCGTTCCGATTCCGATTCGCGGCTCGCCGTACTCGAAGCGCACCGGAGTGACCGTGGTCACCCCGGCGTCAGGTCCGCCCGCACACCGCGCCGGCACCGTGTCACACAAGGCTGCCCCGTCGGCTCCGCGCGCCTCTTCGTCTTCCACATCGAACATGATACGTTTCAGAGTAGCGTGCGATCACGTTCCGTCAACCGCCGCTACTATTCTCTGAATTGACTCATCAATGGCGGGAGCTTCGTGGCATCGCAGACCGTAAGCGTCAAGGACGTCGCCGCACACGCGGGCGTCTCGGTGGGTACCGTGTCGAACGTGCTGAACCGGCCGGAACGCGTGTCCGAAGCGACTCTGACGCGGGTACAGACCTCCATCCGAGACCTCGGCTTCGTACGCAATGAGGCGGCCCGCCACTTGCGCGCGGGTCGCAGCACCACCATCGGATTCGTCGTCCTCGACGTGAGCAACCCCTTCTTCACCGACGTCGAACGGGGTGCGGAACGGGCGGCTGCGGCTGCGGGCAGTTCGGTGCTCATCGCCAACAGCGGGGACCAGGGCGAACGCGAGGCCGCATACCTGGAGCTCTTCGAAGAACAACGAGTGCAGGGAGTCCTCATCTCCCCTGCCACCGATGTGCGAGAACACCTCGTGCGCCTGCGTGAGCATGGCATCCCCACCGTCTTCGTCGACAGTCCCGCTCCGGATGCGGGGTTCTCATCGATTCAGACCAACGACATCGCGGGCGGTGAACTCGCCGCGCGGCACCTGCTCTCCACCGGACGCCGTCGCATCGCCTTCGTCGGCGGACCACTGTCCTTGCATCAGATCCGCGATCGGCTCGCCGGGGCGCGCCTCGCCGTGAGTGAAGCCGGCGACGACGTCCCTGCCATCCGGATCATCGAGACGAAGGCCCCGACTGTCGACGAGGGGCGACGCGCCGGCCTCGAGCTGGCCGCCCTCGAGCCGCGCGAGCGCCCTGATGCGATCTTCGCAGCCAACGATCTGCTGGCCATCGGCGTCATGCAGGCAGTGCTTCTCGAGCGGCGGCTGCGCATCCCCGAGGACATTGCCCTCATCGGCTACGACGACATCGACTGGTCGGCATCGACGGTGGTTCCGCTGAGCACTGTGCGCCAGCCGAGCGAGCTGATCGGCGAGACCGCAGCGCGCCTGCTCATCGAGGAGGCGACCGCGACGGGTGAGGTCACGCACCAGCAGCTGCAGTTCACGCCCGTCCTCGTGGCACGGGCGTCCACCGCCGCATCGTGACGTCTTCACGCCTGATGTCTCGACGTCGCCGTCACTCCGTGTGATACGTTTCACACCCACCTCGTGCGAAGGAGCCCTGTGATGCCCGACCTCTCATCCGACCTCGGTGCGCCCACGGGGCTTCGCGTCGATGCGCAGCGGGGGCGCCACGGGACGCGTCTCGTCCCGACGGCGTCGCGGCGCCCACGGCTCTCCTGGGTGGTGCCGGCCGGGTGCGCACAGACCGCCGCCCGGCTCGAGATCGTCGCGGGCGACGGCAGCACGGTTTTCGCAGAGACGATCGAGACCGCCGCCCCCGCCGCGACCCTGCCGGTGACTCTGCCGCCGCATGCCGTCCTCACCTGCCGGGTTCGGCTGCGGGATGCCGCGGGCCGCTGGACCGCATGGTCGCAGGTCTCCGCGATCGAGACCGGGCCGCTCGCCTTCGAGGACTGGACCGCGCAGTGGGTGTCGCATCGTGCGAACAGCGTGCTGCGTGCGCGCCTTGCACTGCCGGCCGCGGCACGGCGTGCGCGTCTGCATCTGACCGCCCAGGGGCTCGTACGCGCCGAGGTCAACGGCGTTCCCGTCAACCCCGGCTCCACCGATGCCACCCGGACGGACATCGCACGCGCCCTCTACCGCACGTATGATGTCACCGACCTCGTCACCGCAGGCGCGAACGTCCTCGACCTGCTGCCGGCCGCCGGCGCCTGGGCACACACCGGGAACGATCCGCGCGTGCTCGCCGAGCTCGTGGTGGAGTGCACCGACGGCACCGTGCATCGCATCGGAACGGGCCCGGGCCTGCAGACGGCACCGGGAGAGGTGACCGTACACGAGCCGTTCTACCTCGAGCGCCATGAGCCGGCCGCGGCCACCGGCACGTTCGCCACGGCGCACGATCTGACCGTGCATGAGGCATCGTGTGCGCCGGTCTCGCCCGCTGATCCGCCGCGCGACATCGCACCCGACCAGACGCCGCCGACGCACGATGTCTCGACGATCGCGGCGGTCGAGATCGGGCGCCCCGGCGGCACGCGCGTTTACGATGTCGGCGTCAACATCGCCGGCCGCACGCGTCTGGTGCTCTCCGACGGCGTCGCATCGGGACTGACTGTGCGCATCGTGCACGGCGAGCATCTCGACGCCGACGGACGCCTCGACACCACCAACCTCACGATGCCGTACGATCACGGCCGCGTGCGCCAGGCACTCGAGTTCGTGACGACGGGCGAGGCCGGGCAGGTGTGCGAACCCTGGTTCGCCTACCACGGGTTCCGCTACGTGGAGGTGCAGGGACTGCCCGAGGGCACGCCGGTGACGCTCACGGCGCACGCGCATCACACCGACCTCGTCCAGACCGGACAGCTCACGACGGATGACGAGCGCCTCAATCGCCTGCTCACGCAGACCCCGCGGACGTTCCTGAACAATGTGCACGGCATCCCCGAGGACTGTCCGACCCGCGAGCAAGCCGGCTGGACCGGGGATGCCGCATCCGTGGCCGAGTTCGCGTTCGCGACATTCGACCTCGAGACGTTCTACCGCAAGTGGCTCGGCGATCTCTGCACGAGCCAGCAGCCGGACGGCTCGATCCCCGCGATCGCGCCGGACGTGCGCGAGGAACGTCCGCCCGCCGATCCGGTGTGGGGTGCCGCGCTCCACCGCATCCTGATCAACCACTGGTTGCACTACGGTGACCGACGCGTCGTCGACGAGAATCTGCCTGCGCTGCGACGCTGGGCCGATTTCCAGCTCGGGTGCCGCGACGAGAGCGGCGTCGTCTCGCGCGCGCCCATCAGCTACGGCTGCGACTGGCTGGCGCTCGAGCAGACGCCGCCGCCCGTGCACCACACCGCGGCGGCCATCGACTGCCTCGACGTCCTCGCCGAGCTGGAGGAAGCCGTCGGAGATCAAGATGCCGCGGCCCTGCGCCGCGCGCAAGCCGGTCAGCTGCGCACGGACGCACGCGCAGCGTTCTTCGACCCGAGCACAGGCGGCTTCGGCAATGGATCGCAGGGCTCGTACGCGTGCGCACTGGAGTCCGGCATCCTCACCGGCGACGATGCTCGCGAGGCGGCCCGGCGCATCCTCCATGATGTGCGGGCGCGCGGAAATCGCGTTTCGAGCGGCTTCGCCGCGACACGCACCGTTACGCGTGCCCTGGCTCGCGCCGGCTTCTCACAGGCGCTGTTCGATGCGCTGCAGCAGCCGGACGAGCCGGGCGTCGGCGCCATGCTCGACCATGGCCCCGGCACCCTGTGGGAGTGCTGGTGGATCGATCCGAACAACACCGGCACCGGCTCGCTCGACCACGTCGGACTCGGAGGCCCGTTCGCATCGTGGGCGTGGCGGTTCCTTGCGGGAGTGCGCCCGACCGCCCCCGGGTACGCGGAGTTCGAGGTGCGTCCGCACTTCGTCACGGGGGTCGCCCGTCTTGAACTGACGCAAGACACCGTGCGCGGCGGCATCCGACTCTCATACCACCGCGCCGGCGACACGCTGCACATGTCCTTGGCGGTGCCGCACGGGTCCCGCGCCCACGTGCGGCTGCCGGGACGCGACGACGAGACCGTGGGGCCCGGCGAGCATGAGTACGCGCTCCCCTGGCCGCCGTCCCCGGCCCCCGAGGTCCCCGCGGCGGTGCCCGCGTGGCATGCCCCGGCGCTCGCGCCCCTGCCGAGCGACCAGTCGGCGCCTTCTGCTGTCCTCACGGATGCCCTCGCGGCGAACACGGTCACCGCACCCGGCGCGGGGATCGACGTCCTTCCCGATGGCATCGTGTGCATGCCGATTCCGCACGCGCAACTGCCCGGACCCGTTGTGCGGGTCACCGCGGAGAGCGCGACCCCTGAGGTCGCGCCCGTCGTGACGCTGAAGCTGTCGGAGGCACCGCTCGACCTGACGGATGCCACGTTCGCGTACGCGATGCTCGATCTGTGCCTGGCGACCACGACGCGCCCGATGCAGGCGAGGATCGTGCTGCACTCCGCCGATGGCAGCCGCATCAGTGGGACCGGGCGACTGTGGCCCGCGGGGTGGAACCGCGTGGCGGTCGACGTGAGCGCCTGGCCCGGCCGTACGGCGGTCTCCGCGATCGAGGCCGGCGTCGTGTTCGCAGAGCCGGTGGATCCCGCTGCGCCCTCATCGTCGCATCCGCCCGCATTCCATCTCGGCGAAGTCGGCTGGAGCACGCGGGCGCGCACCTGGTGAGCGCCCGCGCCATCCCGGATACGGCCACGGGGATGGCGCGGGCGGAGCTCAGAGCAGCGCGAGCAGGTTCAGCCCCACGGCATTGGGCGCGATGGCCATACCTCCATACAGCCCTGTGGTGGAGTTGTGCGTATCGGGCAGGCACAGATCGAACCGCCCGGCGCGGTACAGATCGAGTGAGCCGGGCAGGTTGTGCGGGCGCCACGCATCGTGCTCGTGGTGGATGAGCCACCGCGTCGCCGCGCCCGTGATGCCGGCGCGGTACCGCGCCCAGTCGATGTCGTCATCGACCGCGCACAGATCCGCGCCGACTCGGTCCGCCAGCACGAACGTCTCCAGCACCTCCCACTGCACGTGATCGCGCACCCAGTTCGCGAAGTACCAGTCCGACGAGCACAGACACGGCTTCGTGTTGTAGAGCATGGGCCGCTGCGCAGGCGACCACAGGTGGGTGAAGACCAGCAGGCTGCGCATCCAATGCCTGGCGCTGCGCCGGTCCTCGTCACGCCCGAAGCTCTGCCACGCCAACGCGTGAGCGACGGCACCATGCCCGGCCGCCAGAAGGTTCGGTGCGTGCAGGGGTGTTTCCCAATAGTCGCCGGCCTCCGGTCGGCGGAAGCGGCGTGCGTGGTCGAGCGCCGACAGCGCCGCCGCGCCGTATCCGCGATCGGGAGCGATCGCATGTGCCCGCAGCAGGGTGATCGCCGCGAGCGCGTCGAAGTCGAGGGCCTCGTCGCCGGGCTGTCCCATCGGCGCGACGAGGTCACGGGCGACCACGAAGTCGTCCTTGCTGCGGTGGCGACCCTCCGGGTCGAAGCAGAACGACCCGTCATCGTGCTGTTCGGCGAGGAACGCGTCTGCCTCCGCCAGCGGACCGTCGGCCTGCTCCGAGCCCACGTCACCGAGAGTGGCCGCGTGCGCTCGCAGCACATCGGACTCGGGTCTGTGCGGGAACCGTTCAAGATAAGCCACGACGAATGCGGGCACCGTCGACGGGATATCGCCGTCGGTCTGCCCGATGCCGAACCCCGAGCCCGGATGCCAGAGGTGTTCGCCATAGGCCGCCGCGATCCGGTGCACGAGATCGGCGTCGACGGCGGGCACCGCGGGCAGCCCGTGTCGTGCGACCCAGTCGACGACAGCGTCCAGTGCTGTTCCCGTTCCGACGCCGATGCGCGCCGACAGGGCGATCCGCTGGCCGCGGTGCAGTTCGAGCGGCGGGTCGGCATGCCAGCCGCCGCCCGACTGCGGTGAGCCCGTCTGAGGAAGCATGATCCCCAGCAGCGACGAGTCGTTCCGCTCGACGAAGTTCGGCGAGGCGAACACGGGCTGCGCCCGCTCGCGTGCCATCGTGAACCAGCCGGTGGCGTCGGCCGCGGCATCCCATTCCAGCGAGACGAAGGTGCCCTCGTGCGACACCGTCATGACGGGGATCGCGACGGAGTCGACCGGCGGCACGGCACGCATGCCCCACGGTTCGCGGAACCAGTCGTCGCCCGAGGTCCACTCCGCATCGAGCGCCCATTCGATGCCGGGAAGCATCGCCTGATCGCGTGCAGCGCCGAACGACCCCTGTCCCACGCGCAGCCACGGGCCGCGCAGCGCCGTCGCATACACGTCGTAGCGGCTCTCCAGCTCCCAGGCGAGCGCGAAACCGCCGCACCCGTCCGCCTCGATCGTCACCTCGCCGACCAGCAGCGGCCCCTCGAAGGGCACCCCCACCCACTGCTCGAACGACGACCCGGCCAGCGCCGCCGCGGTGGACACGGCAGCGACGCGGAACCGCGCCCGGTCGCGCCCATCGTCGGTGAGCGAGCGCTCGACGTCCTCCGCCTCGAGGCGCATCGGCACCAGCGCATCGCGTATCGCCAGCTCACCGAGATGATCGAGCACACCGAGGTGCCCGCCGTCGGCACCGATGAGTTCTGCCCACCCCCATCCGGTGGTGCGGCGGAACACCGCGAGCCGGACGTCGCCGGACGCCATGACGAAGGACTCCCCGCCGAAGGCGGCTCCACGAAATCGTGGCTGCATGTCTGTCTCCCTCTCCCCTGCGATACAGCGCAGCCCCGAACCGGGCCGCCGATGCGACCCGGCCGGGGCTGCGCCAAGACCGTGTTACTTGGCCCAGTCGTCCGTCCAACCGGCATCCTTGACCTGTTCCTTGGCCCAGGTCTCGTTGTTCTTCTGCGCCGTCTTCAGCGAATCCTGGAGCGACGTCGAACCCAGCAGGTAACCCTCATACGGGTTTTTGCCCGCCAGCGCGGCAGGCGACTCGACGAATGCGCCGTTCTGTCCCTGCGGCGCAGCGCTCGCCCAGCGGCCATCGGTGAACGCGTCCAGGCCCGGAGGGGTGTCCAGTCCGTTGATCGCCGGGATGCTCCCCGTCCCGTTGAGCCACTCCTGGACGTTGGGGCTCGAGACGAACTGCAGGAACTTCACCGCGGCGTCGAGCTTCTCCCCCTTGATGTACGAGGGGATCATGTACGACGTGCCGCCCGTCGAGACGCCGAACTGCGCGTCTTCACCCGACGCGTACTGCGAGTCGCTCTTCTCGACCGTCGGGAAGGTGATCGTCCCATACGTGAAGTCGGAGTCGCTCAGGTTCGTGGACGCGAAGTTGGTGCCCCATGCCATGGCAGCCTTGCCGGCCTGGAAGTCGGTTCCACCGGTGAACGCACCCGATCCCGTCACGCCCGACCAGTTCGGGGTGGCGCAGGCGTCGTTCAGCTTCTTGAGCAGCGTGTACGAGTCCGCGACCTGCGGGGATGTCGTCAGGTCCAGGTCGCCCGTGAGCACGCCCTTCACGACGCTCTTCGCCGCGATCGGGTTCGCTGTGCCGGGGTTGCCCGCGTTGTCGAACTGGTTGAGCTGATCGACGACATCGTCGAACAGCGTCGAGGCGATCGCATCCATCTCCCAGCCCTGCGTAAGGTTGCCGTTGTCGGTCGCCAGCGGCACGTAGCCGGCATCCTTCAGCGCGGTGCAGCTCTGCACGAACCCGGAGAACGTCGACAGATCGGCGGGGTCGACGCCGACCTTCTTCAGGATGTCGTCGTTGTAGTAGATCGCGATGCCGACGAGGTTGAACGGGATCCACTCGTAGTGGCCCTGCGAGTTGACGCCGAGCTGTTGGTCACCGCCGAAGTACTGGTCGTTGAAGGCATCGATCCACTTCTTGTTCCCGGGGATGAAGGGATTCGGCTTCTCCAGGTATTCATCAAGGCTGTGCACCTGGTCGGGCTTGTGCGTGGTCTGGTTGAAGATGAGCTCTGTGGCCGTGCCGGCCGACAATTGTGTCGTCGACGCCTGGTTCCACGAGGCGATCGGCAGCACATTCGTCTTCAACGTGATGTCGGGGTTCTCCTTCTCGAAGGCCGCCACCAGCTTGTCCCATGCGGGACCGAAGCTGTCGGTGTCCGCGGTGAACTGGTTGGGACCGGTCAAGGTGATCGTCACCTTGCCGTTGGACGCTCCTCCACCCGAACAGCCGGTCAGCGCCATTGCGGTGCCCAGCGCCAGGGCCAGCGTTCCTCCCGCCGCCCGAACGAGGCGGGACCTCTTCCACGTGCTCATGTGATTCTCTTTCTCTTGTGATGGACGACTTCACCTGTGAATCGTCTCAATTTATGGGTACAGCTGTGCTGCGGCGACCTTCTCCCGCAGTCGAGCGCTAATGCGCCCCGGTGACCCCGCCCTGCACGCCGGCGAGGAAGTACTTGGACAGGAAGGTGAACAGAATGACGAGCGGAAGGCTCGCGATGAGATATCCCGCCATCAGCGGGCCCCACGCCGTGGCGTTCTGGCCCTGGAAGAACTGCAGGCCCACCGACACCGTCCGCAGGCTGTTGTCGGAGATGACCAGCAGCGGCCAGAAGAAGTCATTCCAGACCGAGCTGACTGTCATGAGCGCGATCGTTCCGAGCACCGGCAACGACAGCGGGAGCATGATCGATCGGTACATCCGCAGATCGCTCGCCCCGTCCATCCGCGCCGCATCGAAGATCGTCTGCGGGATGCCCTGCACGAAATTGCGGATGAGGATCGTGCCCAGGATGATGCCGCCCGTCGTGTACGGGATCACGAGCGCCAAGTAGGTGTTCAGCATCCCCAGCTGGCGCATGAGGACGAACAGCGGGATGAGGCTCGTGATCGAGGGAACGGCCATCAGCACGAGCACGGCACCGTAGATGACGCCGCCCCCGAGGAAGCGATAGCGGGCGAGGACGAATCCGGCGATCGAGGCGATCACGAGGATCGCGACGATGGATGCTGCGGACACGAAGATCGAGTTCCACAGATACGGCGCCACCTGGTCCCACGCGACCGCGAAGTTCTCGAAGTGCATCGGGAAGACCGGCTGCCAGAAGTTCTCCGCGAACTGCTGATTCGTCTTGAACGACGTGATGAGCATGAACAGGTACGGGGCCAGTGACACCACCACGAACAGCAGCAGCGCCGTCTTCACCCCGAACTGCCGCTTGCGCGTCTTGACGACGGCGCCGCGCCGACCCTTCGCGGACTCCGCAGTGCCGTCCATGATCACTGAACTCGCGCTCATCTCACCCGTCCTCGTTTCTTCGATCCGCGTGCTCACATCTCACCGCCGTCGGCCGCGCCGGTGTCCTTCCGGCGGACGAACACCACGAACGCGCTGAAGCCGAGCGTGATGACGAACAGTGCGGTCGAGAGTGCCGCTGCGTATCCCCAGTCCGCGGCGCTGAAGGCGACGTCGATCGTGCGCAGCACCGGCACGACCGTCGCGTTGTCCGGTCCGCCCTTGGTGAGCAGGTAGGCGATGAACCCGTACTGCAGGGTGCCGATGACCGCCAAGAACACGAGGATGCGGATCTGGCTCGCCATCAGCGGCAGGTCGATCGTCCAGAACCGGCGCACGCGCCCGACGCCGTCGAGTTCCGCCGCCTCGAGGACCTCTGCGGGGATGTTCTGCAGGCTCGAGTAGAAGATGAGGAACGGAAGGCCCGCGATGAAGGGGAAGCCGACGAACAGCAGTGCGAGAAGTGCGGTGTCGGGGTCGCCGATCCAGTTGTGCGCCAAGGCGCCGAGTCCGATCGCCTCGAGCCCCTTGTTGATGACGCCGGAGTTCGGGTCGTAGAAGAACCCCCACACGAGCGCGGTCACCACACCGGGGAAGGCCATCGGGATGATCAGGAGCGTGCGGATGACGTACTGCCAACGCGCGCTGCGCAGCGAGATCAGCAGCTCTGCGGCGATCAGTGGGAGGATCCACGACACGATTCCGAAGACGAAGATCACGCCGAGGTTGCGAAACGACTGCCACCAGATCTCGTCCTGCATCATGGTCAGGTAGTTGCCGAAGCCGAGGAACGTGGAGTCGCCGGCGGGCACCCAGTCGAAGAAGGACCAGAAGACCCCCGAGATCGCCGGGTAGTAGGCGAAGAGGCCGATGAGCACCAGCAGCGGCAGCAGCGACAGGTAGGCGAACCAGCGGATCGGCTTTCGGCGACGGGCCGCCTTCACCCTGCGACCGTCGTTGGATCGAGTGGTCAGAACCTCAGTGACTGTAGCCATTCCAGCCTCTCGTCGTCGAGCTGCGTACAGGGGGACAGGAAAATGAATCCGCTTGTGGAACGTTTCATTTCGATGAGCATAACATACCGTCGTCGTCCGGTAAACGGCTCACAGAACGTCGAATCCGCATCGTGATCCGGCAGGGCGCGACTCCCGCCCCGCGACGCCGCGAGGCCCCCGGCCGCGAAGACGCGCGTCCGGGGGCCTCACCCGGTGTCAGCTGGTGAAGAAGCCGATCCCGTCGATCTGGAAGCTCGGGTTCCAGGTCGGATAGGTGCTGCCCACCGCTGCGAACGACACGCTCATCGACACGACGGCCGACCGACCCGACCAGTCGGAGACGTCGACGACGAGTTGGTTCCACGAGTCCGGAGTGAAGTCGGCGTCGGTCACCGTTCGGGTCGTGCCGTCCTCCCCGGTCAGGGTGAACGTCATGACGTATCCGGTCGCCCCGGGAGCCCCGCCGTACGAGTCGCCCCACAGGTGCACGCTGGCCGCATCCCCGAGGTCGATCGGCTCGTCCGGCGTCACCGAGATGACGTGCGGGGTCGTGGCCGGCGACGCGGTCGCGTTGGCCTGCAGCATCCCGGAGCCCTCTTTCGGCGCACCCGGGCCGTTCGCCATCGACGTGACGCGCGCGACGGAGGCCGTGGCATCCCCGGCGACCCAGCCGGAGGCGTCCGACTCGAAGTCGTACAGCAGGTGGTCCACCGGCGGCGGCACGACCACCGGCACCGTGAAGGCCGTGCCGTCCACGACGACGCACGCCGTCGACGCATCGGCTGTGGCGCCGGTCACCGTGAAGTCGACCGTCGACGAGGCCCCGAAGGCGGTCTTCGGCAACCGCACCCGGCGCTCGACCACGGCGTAGTCGCCGCAGTCGGCGCGCACGCTCGCGGTGCCGTGCAACTTCTCCGAGTCGAGGTTCGTCACCGTCACCGACAGGGTCGTGCCGATCAGGTCGGCGCTGGCGACCCCGGCAGAGACGAGGACGTTCGTCCGGCGAGACGATCCCACGCTGCGCGCGGTGGCGACAGAGGCCACGTCGAACGTCGCGTCGGGCTGTGCGGAGCCGGTGCCCCGCACGCGCACCTTGAGCGTGTCCAGGGTCGCCCCGCGCTGCTTCGGCACACGCAGCGCCACAGTGTGGAATGAGCCGTCGGCGGCGATGCGCCCCTGACCCTCGACCTTCTGCCCCGATGCCAGCGTCGCCGTCAGCTCGACGACCGTCTCGGCACCCAGGTGCGTTGCAGACGGTATCCGTACCCGCGCGGTCAGCCACTGTCCGCTCACGTTCGGTGCACGTGTGCCGAAGTCCTTCACGACGCCGCGGTACTGCGAGGCGAAGGTGCCGGACTGCGTACCCACGTGCAGCACGCCGTTCGTGACGGTGGCCGTCGACGCATTGTCGGAGGGCGCCCATCCGTCGACGCCACGCGAGAACCGGCCGAGCGAACTCGCGCCCTGCGTGCGGGCGTCCACCCGGGCACCGACGGTCTGCGTGATGGCCCGCTGGTCGAGCTTCGACGCGTCGAAGCCGGGGATGACATCGGACCAGTCGGAGATGCCGATGATCTTCTTCGCGAAGTCGGTCACCTCCAACGATCGCGCGGTGTCGATGTACTTGTAGACGTCGTAGATGTACTTCTTCTTCAGCGGCGTCGCGGGGAACGTCGTCGAGTAGTCCGCCGTCCACAGTCCCAGATTCAGCCCGCCCTCCTGCCTGTGGTCGACATGCCGGTGAAGGATGAAGGCATCGATGCCGTCGGAGAAGCGAATCTTGTAGTAGGCGTACGCGAAGCACGCCGCCTGCAGCTTCTCTGCGTCCTCGGTGAGCGAGTCGCCCGCCCCTGGCGTGTTGCATCCCTGCTCGGAGAGGATCACGCGCCGCTGCTCCCCCTGGTACTCCAGGTCCGACTGCTGCAGATACTCGGTGAGCACCTCGATGTTCTTGAAGGTGATCAGCGGTGTGTCGAAGTCCTCGGTGGCCTGCGTGTCGTTCCAGAACGCGGGATCGAACAGGTTCTGCGGATACGGATGGAATGCGACATCCCACGGGAAGTCACCCGACGTCTGCGACGCCGTCGTCAGTGCGTCGACGATCTGCTTCGACGAGTAGTAGCGAGTGGGGTTGTCGTTGTCGGGGTTGCTTCCGGACAGGGCTGTCCAGTTGTGATCGAGCGAGGTGTAGGTCCGGGCAGCCGCATCGTACTTGCGCGTCGCGAGCGATGTGATCCGCAGCGCACGAGAATAGGAATCGACGAACTCGTCGACCGTCTTGTCCCCGGCGTTCGCCCACGCCCACTGTGCGTCGACCTCGTTGCCGACGATGTAACCGAGCGCCTGACCGTATTTCTGGTCGGGACGGGTCCACCGGCTCGCGATGAACTCCATGGCGGCCGTGTAATACGCCACACCCTCGGCGGTCGTCATGTTGAACCCGACGATCGGGCCGGCGCCGTCGGCGCTGGACGCGTCGGGATCGCCGAGCTGGTGGTAGGCGCTCGTGGCGACGCCGTCGTGCCGGTACACCAGCAGGATGAGATTGACTAGCACGCCGTTGTCGGACAGCGCCTTGATCTGCGTGTCCAGCCCCTCGACCACCGACGCGTCGAAGTAGTAGGTACGCCCGTTGCTCGTGAACGCGATGTCGTCGTCGCTGACCTGCGTATTCAGCATGAGCGTGCCGAGGTCGACGTTCAGAGCCGCGTGCTGCACGCCCAGGCTCTCCGCGTCGTCGGTCATCTGCACCTGGAGGCCCTTCTTGTCGGCGATGTCCGGATAGGCGTCCGTGTTCACCGATGTGAAGTCCAGAGCGTCCGCGAAGCGGGCCGTGCCCACGCCGGCGCCGTCGACACTCGCGGTGAACGCATCGTAGAGGCCGTCCTCTCCGGAGGCGGTCTCGCGGGGTCCGGTGACGCTGAAGCCACCATCGGCATCGGCCGTCGCCGTGCCGAACGCGGATCCGTCCTCCCCCGACACCTGCGCGCCGGACTCGGTGACCGTCACGGTCGCTCCCGCGTCACCGGCCGGCACTGTGCCGGTCACGGTGATGGTGTCGGCGCCGACGGTCACATGCGAGATCCCGATGGATGCCGCAGCCGCGTCGCCGTTCGCGGGGACAGGGATCTCCTCCGCCTGGGCCGGCGCCACCGAGCCGAGGCACAGCAGCATCGCTGTCAGTGCGGAGACGGGGACACCCCATCGTGCCCATGGTCGCTTGTTACGTTTCATCAGCTGTCCTCTCTGACCGGCGAATTTCCTCTCTCGGCAGGGTCGCGAAGCAGACCGCACGGCGTCAAGCGATCCCGACAAACATGGCCGGTTCCGGACACAGGCCGCGAAGAATCCGCCCTGCACCACACGGAGCGATCGCTTGCTCGGCGCATGCACGCTCGGTATGCTGACATCCGATACAACAATGAAACGTTTTATTCTCGGCGTGCGACCCGAATTGCGCTGAAGACGGAGCGAGGGAGCTCATGATGTCTTGGCACGGATCGATCGGAACCTCAGCCCACACCGACGGCGCGCGACCGCTTCCCACCCGAGCGCGCGGCGCCGCCATGCGCCGTGAGGAGTTCTCCGACCTCGATCTCGTGATCCTCAGACTCGTGGCCGAGGGTCACGCCATCGACTCGATAGCGCGCGAGCTGAATGTCTCGGCTCGCACCGTCCGGCGGCACACGCACGCCATGCGCGACCGGTTCGGCGCGCGGGCGCCGATCCAGGTCGCCGTCTGGGCGGCCCGCCGAGGCATCATCTGACGATGGGCGGCAGCTGCGGCACGACAACGCGCCGCCCGGTACGGGCGGCCTCGAGCATCGCCTCGAGAAAGGCGACCGTCGCCGCCGCGGGCCTCACCGGCGACAGATTCGGGCCGATGCCGCGAATGAGCTCGATGAACGCCTGCGACGGTCTCTCCGACCGGTACGTGCTGCCCCCTGCGTCAGCAGTGAACGTCTCGATCTCACCAGCCTCCGACAGCACGCGCACGTCGCCGCTGAGCAGATTCTGCTCGATGGTGCGCTCAGTGCCGATGTAGCGCACGTGATGGCGCACCTCTCGTCCGTTGACGTCGGTGCCCGTGGATGCCGCGACTCCGATCCCTCCGCCTGTGAACCGGAACGCCGCGGCGTCGACGACGTCGACGTCGAGTCCGCGGTCGTCGGTGAACGCCGAGACCTCGGCGATCTGCCGCCCCGTGGCCCAGCACAGCATTCCCATCGCGTGCGTGAGCTGGGTGTGCGCCTGCCCGCCGCCGTTCGCGCGCGAATACGCACCCGGGTGCGGCGCGTCGGGACGTTCGTCATCGGCCTCGCTTGCGCGCGCGTACAAGTCGCCGGCGTTCGAGGTGAACTCGACCACGACCTGGACGAGATCACCGATGCCGCGCTGAACCGCCTGCCGCACGAATGGCGCCGTCGACGCGTACTGGTACGTGTAACCGATTGCAAGGTGCCGGCCGACACGCTCTGCCTTCTCGACCAGCGCGAAGGCATCAGCCGCCGTCAGAGTCATCGGCTTCTCGACCAACACATGCAGCCCGGCGTCCAGGCACGCGCTCGCGAGGGGGAAGTGCGTCACGTGAGGCGTCGCGATGATCACGGCATCGGCGGTGCCGGCTGAGATCAACTCGTCGATCGACGCGAACACCCGCGGTATGCCGTTTTTCTCGGCCACACGCCGAGCACGCGAGAGGTCGGGGTCGCAGACGGCCACCACATCCGCGTCCCCGCAGTCGCGCAGCGCGGGGAGATGGATGGCCGTGGCCCACCAGCCGGTCCCGACGAGCGCCACGCGGACCGCTGTCATCGGGCGGCGGCCTCGAGCGTCGGGACGAGCCCCACTTCGGGGTTCAGCGTCAGACCGAAGCCCGGATCGTCGCTCACCCGCACCCAGCCGTCGACGGGAAGCACCTCACCCGAGAACAGCGGCGCATGCTGCGGTGCGACGGCTTCGCCACTCGCGGACAGCACCGGGAACTCTGCGAGTTCGCCATCCGGCCGACTGACCACGAAGTGATAGCTGATCATGCCGGCAGAGTGCGGAACGACCTTGACCCCGAACACCTGTGCGACGGCCCAGATGCGCAGCATCTCCGTCAGGCCGCCACACCACGCGGGATCGGGTTGGACGACATCGACGCCCGCCTCGCACAACAGGCGGAATCCGTTCGCCGTGTATTCATGCTCTCCTGTCGCGAGCATCATCGTCGGCGGCATCCTCGCGCGCAACCGCCGCAGGTCGCTGTATTGGTCGGGCGGCAGCGGCTCCTCGATCCAGGTGAAGCCGAGGTCGGCGACGGCATGAGCGAGCCGTGCGGCGTAATCGACGTCGAGCGCCATCCAGCAGTCGTACATCAGCGGGAAGCCTTCGGGGGTCGACGCACTCGCCGCCTCGGCGATCTCGACGTTGCGTCGAAACCCCTCCTCTCCCTCGCTCGGCCCGTACACGAGCGGGAGCTTCGCCCCCGCGAAGCCGGCGGCTGCACCGACCGCCGGCTCGGGGCCCGTCGCGTACACGCGCACCGCGTCGCGGATGCGGCCACCGATGAGCTCATGCACGGGCAAGCCGGTGATCTGCCCATGCAGATCCCAGATCGCCAGGTCGACGGCGCTGATCGCGTGCAGCACGAGCCCCTTGCGGCCGTACAGCAGTGTGCTGCAGAACATCCGATCCCAGATCCGAGTATGCGCGAACGCGCTCTCCCCCACCACGTAGTCGGACAGATGCTGCTCGATGATCGCGGCGGCGGCCAGGCCGCCGGACGCGACCGCCGTGCCGATGTGCCCGGAGGCCGACTCGACCTGCACGACCACGCCGCGTCCGGCGCGCGGGCCGATCGCAATCGAGCGATTGTCGCGGAACTCCGCGTACTTCGTCATAGGGTTGGCGACCTTGCCCGACACCCAGTGCGTGTCGGGCTCGTCATCCTGCGGTGGAGCCGGCTCGCGCACATCGAAGAAAGTGCGCACGGCGACGATGCGGGTACGTGAGCGGAATTCGGCCATGGCGGCGACTTCTCTCTGTCCGCGGCGGTGCGAACGTCAGGTTGCGGCAGAATGGGCGCGGTCGCGGGTTTGATCGTTTCAGATATCACGCTAAAGTCGGCGCGCTCTCCCTGTCAAGGCATCGCTGGGCGCGGGACGGACGTTTGACACTGACTCCGCCGGGGGATAATCTGAGAGTATGAAACGATTCACAGCGCCAGTGAGTCACGCCCTGCGGAGCACGCGATGACGACCACAGAACGCGTCTGCTTCACCCTGCGGGTCCGCCCCGAGCGGATCGCCGAATACCGCGCCCGGCACGTGAGCGTGTGGCCCCGCATGCTGCGCGAGATCGAGGCGTCCGGCCGTCGGGAGTACACGATCTTCCTCAGCGACGACGGACTGCTGGTCGGCTTCTTCGAGACCGACGACGCCGCGGCATCCGACGCCTATCTGGCAGCCTCGCCCGTGGCCGCCGAGTGGGAGGCGGAGATGTCTCCGTTCTTCGAATCGTTGGACGGACGTGCCGACCAGGCCGCCACACGCCTGACCGAGATCTTCAACCTCGCCGACCAGCTTGCGTCGGCCGCACCATCATCGACGAAGGGCGACAACTCATGACCATTCCCGCTGCCACGCTCGCGCTGCTCGAGCAGCAGGCGATCGAACTGCCGAGCTGGGCCTTCGGCAATTCGGGCACCCGGTTCAAGGTGTTCACGACACCGGGCACGCCGCGTGACCCGTTCGAGAAGGTGGCGGATGCCGCGCAGGTCAACGCGCTCACGGGGCTCGCCCCCACCGTCGCCCTGCACATCCCGTGGGATCTCGTCGACGACTTCGGCGCGCTGCGCCGGCATGCCGAAGACCTCGGCGTGCAGCTGGGCACCATCAACTCCAACGCGTTCCAGGACGACGACTACAAGTTCGGATCGCTCACCTCGGCCGACGACGCGGTGCGCCGCAAGGCCATCGACCACCACCTCGCCTGCATTGACGTGATGGATGCCACGGGCAGCCGTGACCTGAAGATCTGGCTGGCCGACGGCACGAACTATCCGGGTCAGGACGACATGCGCGCCCGGCAGGACCGGCTGCACGCCTCACTTGAGGAGATCTACGCGCGCCTGGGCGACGACCAGCGCCTGGTGCTCGAGTACAAGTTCTTCGAGCCGGCGTTCTACCACACCGACGTGCCCGACTGGGGCACCTCATACGCGCAGGTGACCGCCCTCGGCGACAAGGCGATGGTCTGCCTCGACACCGGGCATCATGCCCCCGGCACCAACATCGAGTTCATCGTCATGCAGCTGCTGCGCCTGGGCAGGCTCGGCTCGTTCGACTTCAACTCGCGCTTCTACGCCGACGACGACCTGATCGTGGGCGCGGCCGACCCGTTCCAGCTGTTCCGCATCCTCGTCGAGGTGGTCCGCGGCGGCGGACTGAACAACCCCGACGTGGCGTTCATGCTCGACCAGTGCCACAACATCGAGAAGAAGATCCCGGGGCAGATCCGCTCGGTGCTGAACGTGCAGGAGATGACCGCCCGGGCGCTGCTGCTCGACCGCGACGCCCTGGCCACGGCTCAGAAGGCCAACGACGTGCTGGGCGCCAACGCGGTGTTCATGGACGCCTTCCAGACCGATGTGCGACCGGCACTGGCCGAATGGCGCGCCTCGCGCGGACTGCCGGCCGACCCGATGGCCGCGTATGCGGCATCCGGATACCAGGAGAGAATCGAAGCCGAGCGCGTCGGCGGCACCCAGGCGGGCTGGGGCGCGTGAACGTGCAGGTCTCCGACCGCACCCTCGAGGGGCCTCACGGTCCGCTGCCGGTGCGCATCTATGCGCCCGTCGAGGCCACCGGGCCAGGACTGGTGTGGCTGCACGGCGGTGCGTTCGCGGGCGGCGACCTCGACATGCCCGAAGCCGATTGGGTCTCGCGGCGACTGGCCGCCGAGGGGATCGTGGTCGTCTCCGTCGACTACGCGCTGGCATCGGACGGCGGCGCGCACCACCCGGTTCCCTCACAGGAGGCGGCCTTCGCGTTCGGGTGGGCCGCGGCATCCGACCTCGCATCCGGGCCGTGGGCACTCGGCGGCGCAAGCGCGGGCGGCAATCTGGCCGCCGCCGCCACGCTGCGCCTGCTGCACGGCCGCGGGCCCATTCCGGCCCTCGCGGTGCTGGCCTATCCCACGCTGCACGCCGTGCAGGAGGAACCGGATGCTGCGCTGAGCGCCGCGCTCGCCGCCGACCCGGCGGCCGACGTCTTCGGCCCCGACGCTCTGCGCGGCATGTACGAGAACTATCTCGGCGGTCCGGTGGCCGCGGCCGACGTCTACGCCGTGCCGGGCCTGGCGACCACCTCCGAGCTTGCGGGCTTCCCGCCCACGATCATGATCACCAGCGAGGTCGACGAACTGCGGGTGTCGGGCGAGCAGTTCGCACGGGCCCTGCGCGCCGCGGGCGTCGAGCTCGATGCCTCGACCGAACCAGGAACCCGCCACGGCCACCTCAACCGGCCCGACGAGCGTGCCGCCGAGATGTCGGCCGCACGCTTCGCGCGCCGCATCCTCTCCCTCTCCGCACCGTCTCTGGAGCATTGACATGACCAACCCGACCGTCGCCGACCTCATCGCGCGCAGCAACCGGCTGGGCGCCGACCCGGCCAACACGAACTACGCCGGGGGCAACACCTCGGCCAAGGGCACCGAGACCGATCCCGTCACGGGCGAGCCGGTCGAGCTGCTCTGGGTGAAGGGCTCGGGCGGAGACCTCGGCACCCTGAAGCCCGAGGGGCTCGCCGTGCTGCGAATGGACCGCCTGCGCGCGCTCGTCGACGTCTACCCCGGCCTCGATCGCGAGGACGAGATGGTCGCGGCCTTCGACTACTGCCTGCACGGCAAGGGCGGGGCGGCGCCGTCGATCGACACCGCGATGCACGGACTGGTGGATGCCGCGCACGTCGACCACCTGCATCCCGATTCCGGCATCGCCCTCGCGACGGCCGCCGACGGCGAAGAGCTCACCGGAAAGATCTTCGGCGAAAAGGTCGTCTGGGTGCCGTGGCGACGCCCCGGCTTCCAGCTGGGAATGGACATCGCCGCGATCAAGGCGGCCAACCCGGCCGCGATCGGGTGCATCCTCGGCGGGCACGGCATCACGGCCTGGGGCGACACGTCCGATGAGGCCGAGCGGAACTCGCTCTGGATCATCACCACGGCTCAGGCGTACATCGACGAGCACGGGGCCGACGCTCCCTTCGGCGCGGTGCGCCCGGGCTTCGAAGCGCTGCCCGAGACCGAGCGGCACGCGAAGGCGGCGGCGCTGGCCGCGACCATCCGCGGGCTCGCGTCGACCGACAAGCCGATGGTCGGGCACTACGCCGACTCCACCGCGGTGCTCGACTTCCTCGCCTCCGAGAAGGCCCCCGCACTGGCAGCGCTCGGCACCAGCTGCCCCGACCACTTCCTGCGGACCAAGGTCACGCCGATGCTGCTCGATCTGCCGGCCGACGCGTCGGTCGAGGCATCCCTCACCCGTCTGAAGGAACTCCACGAGCAGTACCGCGCCGACTACGCCGCGTACTACGAGCGTCACGCCGATGCCTCGTCGCCGGCGATGCGCGGCGCCGACCCGCTCATCGTGCTCGTGCCGGGCGTGGGCATGTTCTCGTACGGCGCGAACAAGCAGACCGCGCGCGTCGCGGGCGAGTTCTACGTGAACGCGATCAATGTGATGCGCGGCGCCGAGGCGCTGTCGAGCTACCGGCCGATCCCCGAGTCGGAGAAGTTCCGCATCGAGTACTGGGCGCTCGAAGAGGCCAAGCTGCAGCGGATGCCGAAGCCCAAGAGTCACCAGGGGCGCATCGCCTTCGTCACCGGGGCGGCCTCGGGCATCGGCAAGGCCACCGCCGCCCGGCTCGCCGCCGAGGGCGCCTGCGTGGTCGTCGCCGACCTCGACCTCGAGAAGGCACAGGCGACCGCGGCGGAGCTGGGATCGACCGACGTCGCGATCGGCGTGGCCGCGAACGTCGCCGACGCCGACGGCGTGCAGGCGGCGATCGACGCGACGCTGCTCGCGTTCGGCGGCATCGACCTGGTCGTGAACAACGCCGGGCTGTCGCTGTCGAAGCCGCTGCTGGAGACCACCGAGAAGGACTGGGATCTACAGCACGACGTGATGGCGAAGGGCTCGTTTCTCGTCTCGCGTGCGGCGGCGCGCCCGCTCATCGAGCAGGGCATGGGCGGCGACATCATCTACGTCTCGTCGAAGAACAGCGTGTTCGCCGGCCCGAACAACATCGCGTACTCCGCGACCAAGGCCGATCAGGCGCACCAGGTGCGGCTGCTGGCCGTCGAGCTCGGCGCGCATGGCGTGCGCGTGAACGGCATCAACCCCGACGGCGTCGTGCGCGGCTCGGGCATCTTCGCCGGCGGCTGGGGCGCGCAGCGCGCGGCGACCTACGGGATCAAGGAGGAGGACCTCGGCCAGTTCTACGCGAACCGGACGATCCTCGGGCGCGAGGTCGTGCCCGAGAACGTCGCCGACGCGGTGTGTGTGCTGACCGGGCCCGAGCTCTCGCGCACCACGGGCCTGCATGTGCCCGTCGACTCCGGCGTCGCCGCCGCGTTCCTGCGATGAGCGAGGGCGCGGTCGCCGCGATCGACCTCGGCGCGACCAGCGGCCGCGTCATCGTCGGCCGCGTCGGGCCCGACACGCTCGAGGCCCGGCAGGTCGCCCGCTTCGCGAACACCCCGGTACCGCTCGGCGACGGGCTGCACTGGGACGTGCTCGCGCTGTACAGCGCCGCGCTCGACGGGCTGCGCGAGGCCGTGGGCACCGCGCCCGACATCGCGAGCATCGGCGTGGACTCGTGGGCGGTCGACTACGCTCTGCTGCGCGACGGACGCCTGCTCGGCGCCCCGTTCCACTACCGCGACGAGCGCGGCGAGCGCGGAGTCTCTGCGGTGCACGAGCGGATGCCCCATGCCGAGTTGTTCGCCCGCAACGGGCTGCAGTTCCTGCCATTCACCACGATGTATCAGTTCGCCGCGGAAGACCCCGCGGTGCTCGAGGTCGCCGACACCGCGCTGTTGATCCCCGACCTCATCGGGTTCTGGCTGACCGGCCGCGCCGTCGCCGAGCGCACGAACGCCTCGACCACCGGCCTGCTGCACGGCGACGCCTGGGACGACGGCCTCATCGACGCGCTGGGCCTGCCGGGCGGCATCCTGCCCCCGCTCGTCTCTCCCGGAGAACGGATCGGGATGCTGCGCCCCGGCGTCGCCGCATCCCTCGGCGCGCGCCCCGATCTGCCGGTGACCGCGGTCGGCTCGCACGACACCGCGTCGGCGGTCGTCGCGGTGCCCATGGACGCCGAGCACGCCGCGTACATCTCGTGCGGAACCTGGGGCCTGGTCGGCGTCGAAGTGCCGCGCCCGGTGCTGAGCGAGGCGGCACTGGCCGCGAACTTCACGAACGAGGGCGGCGTCGACGGCCGCGTGCGGCTGCTGCACAACGTGATGGGGCTCTGGGTGCTCACCGAGACTGTGCGCGGATGGGACCGCACCGGCACCGCGATCGACCTGTCGACGCTCCTGGCCGAGGCCGCCGTCGTCGATCCCGCCACGGTGCCCGTCTTCGACATCGAGGACGCGCGATTCCTGCCCCCGGGCGACATGCCGGCGCGCATCGACGCCTGGTGCGCCGAGCATGCGCTGCGCCCGCCCCGCACGCGCCCCGAGTATGCACGCGCGATCGTCGAGTCGCTCGCGCAGGCGTTCACCGAGACGGTGGATGCCGCGGCCCGCGTCTCCGGCGTCGACGTGCGCACGATCCACATCGTCGGCGGCGGGGCGCTCAACGAGCTGCTCTGCCAGCGCGTGGCCGACCGGTCCGGGCTGGCCGTGCTCGCCGGCCCGGTCGAGGCGACGGCTCTCGGCAATCTGCTCGTGCAGGCGCGCGCGGCCGGCTTCGTCACCGGATCGCTCGAGGCGCTGCGCGACCTCGTCGCCCGCACGCACGCGCCGCGCCGATACATGCCGCGCGGCTGAACCGCGCCGCGGCGCCGGGCCCGGCCGGAGGACTCCGCAGCGCGGCACTCCGCCCACCCGCGTCACGGCGCCCCGCGCCGCCCGCAGTCCGGCCGGGGGAATCTGCGGCGTGAGCGCACGTTTGCGCGACGCTCCTGGGGATAAGGACGCGTCCTTATCCCCAGGAGGGCCCGAAAAGGAGGCGGCGAGACCCCCGGCACCACCGTCGATCTGGCGGCCGTGCACAGTTCCGCGGCCTTCTTCGCGCAACAGCGACAGATTCTCGGCCGGCCTGCGCGCCACCGCGTCGGGTCGCCCCACCGAGGAGGGACATGCCACCGTGTCAGAGCGCGTCGAACGCGTCAAGCGCGTCGAACAGGCCGATCCGCCACCAGGCGAAGTCGTGCCCGCCGGTGAACACCCGCAACGACGCGTCTCCCCCAGCCGCCTGCACGGCGTCCGTGAAGGCTGATGCGGCCGGCAGCATCCCGGGCTCCTCGGTCCCGGCCTGCACGACGAATCGGCCCGAGACCCGCGCCCTGGAAAGCCCCTCGATGAGGTCGCCGGTCTGACCAGCCGGCGGACGCTCGGTCTGCCCGGCGCGGAAGTGGAACGACCCCGACTGCACGATCGCGGTCTGCGCGATCTCCGGCCGCAGGCACACCGTCAGCGCGGCGGCGAGCCCCCCGAAGCTCTGGCCGGCGACGACGGTGCGGGCGGCATCCCACCCGCCGATCGCCTCGGCGACGGCGGGCACGAGCTCCTCCGCCAGATACGGCAGCAGCCGCTCCGGATGCGGCAGCAGCGCCGCCCGCTCGGCGAGCGAGCCGGAGGGCACGAGCACGGTCAGCGGTCCGCCGCGGTACGCAAGGGCGGAGGCGACGCCGAGTCGCTCCCACCATTCGCCGTCGAACAACACGAGCACGCGCGAGGGGTCACCGTGCACGACGGTTGCGGGATGCCGCGACGGCAACGGCACGGTCGTGATCGGCAGGTCTCCGGCACCGGGCGACTCCCAGCCGGGATGCCGCGGCGCCTCCGGCATGGTCAGCACCGATGACCGGGCGCCCAGCGGATTCAGCAGCGTCTCCGAGTTGCGCGGATCGGCCCGCCCCAGCCCGTGGATGCGCAGCCACCCCTCGCGCGTGCGTCCGGCGTCGCGGGGCAGCACCGGGTCGGCGGCGAAGCGGTAGCTCACACGCAGCTCGGCGGGCAGCAGATACGTCAGCGCGTGTCTGCCGGCGCCGACATGCTCCATGAGGGCGGGCGCGATGTCTTCGCGGTGCGCGTCGGTGACGCCGTTGAGATGGATCATCACCTCGTGCCCCGGTGGCGCCTCGGCGACGAAGGTGACCGGGCGCAGCATCCGCCCGTCCCACTCGATCGGGTCGCCGACCACCGGCCACCGCGCACTGATCTCGTCGGGATGGATGCCGCGGCGCAGCCGGTCGTGCGCGTCGCTGTCGACGCGGATCGGGCCGCCGTCCGCCGCACGCGGCACGGCCGGCGCGGGCACGGACGGCGTGCTCATGCCGTCTCCTCCGCGCGGGACGACACCGCCGCCCACCCGGCCAGCGGCACGACCAGCGGCGTTCCCGTCACGGGGTCGTCGATCACATGCGTGGCCAGGCCGAACACCCGCTCGATGAGTGCGGGGGTGACCAGCTCGGACGGGTCACCCGTGGCGATCACCTCACCGTCGCGCATCGCCACGAGGTGCGAGGCGTAGCGGCAGGCCTGGTTGACGTCGTGCAGCACGGCGACGATCGTGCGCCCCTGCCGGTGCAGGCGGCGGCACAGCTCGAGCACCTCGACCTGGTGCGCCATGTCGAGGAACGTCGTGGGCTCGTCGAGCAGGAGGATCCCCGTCTCCTGCGCGAGCGTCATCGCCAGCAGCACCCGCTGCCGCTGCCCGCCCGACAGCTCGTCGATGTGCCGGTCGGCGAGATCGGTCGTGCCGGTGACGCGCAGCGCCTCGTCGACGGCCTCGGCGTCGGCGCTCGTCCACTGACGCAGCAGCCGCTGGTGCGGAAAGCGCCCGCGCGCCACGAGGTCCGTGACGGCGATGCCATCGGGCGTCGCCACCTGCTGCGGCAGCAGCGCGAGCTGACGGGCGACCTCCTTGCTGCGCAGCGAGGAGAGCGGCGCACCGTCGAGGGCGACGGTCCCCGCCTGCGGCGCGAGCAGGCGCGACAGCGCCCGCAGCAGCGTCGACTTGCCGCAGGCGTTCGGGCCGACGATGACGGTGAACCCGCCGTCGGGGATCTCGATGCTCAGCTCGGGCACGACGATGCGCCCCTCGTACGCGAGCCGGATGCCCTGCGCGGTCAATCGCGCGTCCATGTCGTTCTCCTTCTCCATCCCGCTCACCGCCCGCGCCCGAGCAGCCACAGCAGGTACACGCCACCGAGCACGCCGGTGACCAGTCCCACCGGCGCCGACAGGTTCAGCGGCAGGTGCTGCGAGACGAGGTCCGCGGCCACCAGCAGCACCGCACCAATCGCCGCCGAGCCGACGAGCGACACCGACGTCGCCTTGCCGATGCGCGTGACCAGCTGCGGCGCCGCCAGCGCGACGAACGCGATCGGTCCCGCGGTCGCCGTCGCGAACGCGGCGAGCGCGACGGCCACAGCGAGCGCGATCAGGCGCACCGCGCCCACCGGCACACCGACCTGGCGCGCCTGGTCCTCGCCGAGTTCGAGCACCGCGAGTCCGTGCCGCACGCCCAGCAGCACGGGCAGGAGCACGACCACCGCGATCAGCGTCGGCAGCACCTCGCTCCAGCCGCGCGCGTTCAGCGTGCCGACCAGCCACATCTGCGCGGCGAGGGCCTCGTCGCGCTGGCTGTGCGTCATCAGCAGGTCGTTGACCGCACCGAGCAGCGCACCCGCGCCGATGCCGACGAGCACGATCCGGTATCCGCCGCCGCTGCCGCCGCCCAGCGACAGCGCTCCGACGAGCAGCGCCGTGAGCACGCCGCCGAGCACGGCGGCAGCCGACACGCCCCACGGCGGTGCCTCGAACACGAGGATCGCCACGATCGCCCCCGTCGCCGCACCGGTGACGAACCCGATGATGTCGGGCGAGCCGAGCGGGTTGCGGGTGATCGACTGGAAGACGGCGCCGCTCACGCCGAGGGCGGCGCCCACGGCGATGCCGGCGACCAGGCGGGGTGCGCGGATCAGCCCGAGCACACGCGCGATCGACGGCTCGGCGGTGCCGGTCGCTGCAGCCCACAGGTCGCCGAGACCGATCTGGAACGTGCCGGTCAGCAGCACGCCGAGCCCCAGCGGAATGAGCAGCAGGAGGAGGACGGATGCCACGATCGCGGGCCGTCGCCGCCAGCGCAGGGCAATGCGCTCGCCCGGCGTGCGCCATACGGTGACCCCCGCGGGGCGGGATGCCGCGGCATCCCGCGTTTCGGTCTGCACGGGTGCGCTCATCACAGCCTCATCAGTCGACGTCGGCGGGCGAGCAGGATGAACACGGGGGCGCCCACGAGGGCGGTGACGATCGAGGTCTCGAGCTCGTCCGGCGGCAGGGCGATGCGCCCGATGATGTCGGCGCCCAGCACGAGCACCGCGGCGGCCAGTGCCGACAGCGGCAGGATGCGCCGGTAGTCGGGCCCCACGAGCATGCGCACGCCCAGCGGCGCGACGAGCCCCACGAAGCCGATGGGCCCGGCGACCGCGGTCGCGGTGCCCGCCAGCAGCACGATGAGCACGGCGCCGGTGACGAGCACACGCTGCGGTGAGGCGCCCAGGGCCCGCGCGGCGTCATGGCCGAGGGCGACCGCGTTGAACGAGCGTCCGAGCAGCACCGCCACGAGCGCGGCGGGCACGATGAGCAGGAGGGCCGGCAGCACGAGTTCGTTGCCGCGGCCCTGCACCGACCCGACCGCCCAGTGGCGGAAGCTGTCGAAAACGGTCGGGAAGTTCAGCAGCAGCGCGTTGGTGTACGCCGCGAGGGTGACGGCCAGTGCCGCGCCGGCCAGGGTCAGCCGGACCGGGTCGGCTCCCCGTCCGGGAACGTGGCCGAAGACGCCGCCGAGGGCGGCGACGAGAAGGGATGCCGCGGCCGCGCCCGCGAACGAGAAGAGGAATGAGCCGGTCATGCCCCAGACGCCCCCGGTGACGGCGATGCCGGTGGCGGCGGCGGCCGCGGCGCCGGCGTTCACGCCGAGGATGCCCGGCTCGGCCAGCGGGTTGCGGGTGAGCGCCTGCATGATGGTGCCGGCCACGCCCAGGGCGATGCCGACGAGGATCGCGAGGATCGTGCGCGGCACGCGCAGCTCGGTGATCACGAGCTGGGCGGTGTCGGTGGGATCGGGGCGCGTGAGCGCCTGCCACACCACACCGGGGTCGATCTCACGCGAGCCGACGAACAGGCTCAGCACGACGCAGACGGCGAGCGCGGCGAGGCCGACGGCCACCGCGATCGCCGTTCCGCGTGCGGTGCCCCGCCGGCGCGTGGCCGGCGGGGCGGTGGTGAGGGTGGTCACGCGAAGTCGGACTCGACGATGTCGACGATCTGCGACGCGCTGTAGTAGTCGATGCGGAACGAGGTGTTGCCCAGCGGGTGCACGTTCCCGGCCTTCACGGCCGGGGTGTTGGCGAGAACCTTCGTGCCGGAGAGGTCCGCGGCCGTCGTGTCATCGCCGCTGACCACGAACACGGTCGAGCCGGTCAGCGCCGAGGTGACGTTCTCGATCGAGAGGAACGCGAAGTCTTCGCGCGGGGTCTCGTTCAGGTCGTACTCGTCGGGTGCACCCTCGACGTCGAAGCCGAGCGCGTCCAGCAGCTCGGCGTGCGCGCCGCCCGGCTTGGCGAAGGCCGTCTGGCCCTCGACGCCGTTCCACACGACGGCGTTCGCGGTGCCCTCGGGAACCGTGATCTTCGCGGCGACGTCGGCGACGTGCTGGTCGAAGTCGGCGACGACCTTCTTCGCATCGGCCTCGTGGCCGGTCGCCTCACCGAGGGTCTCGGCGAGCTCCTGCCACGACTCGTCGCCGTAGTTCAGCACGATGGTGGGCGCGATGGCCGAGAGCTTGTCGTACTGGTCGGCCGTGGCATCCGCCCCCGTCGAGGCGACCACGATGAGGTCGGGCGCCGCCGCGATGACGGCCTCTTCGTCGAACTCGAGGTTCGGGTAGAGCGAGGTGACCCCGCGGTCGTGGGCCACATCGGCCCACTGGCTGAAGAAGCCCTCGTCATCGGTGATGTCGCTGGGCGTCGTGGTCGCGGTGGCGGTCACCGGCGCGTCGATGGCCAGCAGCGTGCCGGTCAGCGTGATCGAGGTCGACACGATGTTCTTGGGCTGCGACGGGATCTCGGTGCTGCCGTTCACGTGCTCGATGGTGCGGGGCCAGTCCCCGCCCGCCGCCGATGCGTCGTCGGTGGCGGCGTTGCTCGACGCCGCGCAACCGCTCAGCGCGAGCGCGACGATGGCCGCTCCCGCCGCGAGGGCCGTCTTCAGGCGTGCATGCATGTGCTGTCTCTCTTCTCTCGGATGGTGGGGCGGGATGCCGCGGCTCAGTCGTCCGCTGCGTGGTGGTCGAGACCGGCGACGCCCTTCCGCCAGTACCCGTCGATGTCGTAGCGGGCCCGGTCGACGCCGCGCTCGCGCAGCGCCCGCCGCAGCGGTTTGAGGCTGTCGGCCTCACCCGCCGCCCACAGGAACACGTCGGCGTCGTCGGCGACGAGATCGGCAGCCGCGGCGAGCGCGGCAGGTCGTTCGGATGCCGGCAGCACCTGCCACTGCACGGTGGTGCGGGCCCGCGGCGGGAGCGGATACTCGTCCACTCCCGCAACGGTGGCCAGCACGGTGACCTCGGCGTCCCAGTCGGGCTCGTCGAGCCAGCGACCCACCGCGGGCAGCGCGGTCTCATCGGCCACGAGCACGTACCGCGCGTAGTCGGAGGGGTACAGGTGCGAGCCGCGGGGGCCGAGCACGCCGAGCGGGTCACCCACCCGCGCGGCACCGGCCCAGCGCCCCGCGGGCCCGTGGTCGTGCAGTACGAAGTCGAGCACGAGGCGGTCGGCGTCGACGCGACGCACGGTGTAGTCGCGGAAGATCGGCTCGGCACCGGGGGCGCGCCCCAGTCGGTCGTCGACGATCGGCGGCAGAGGGATGTCGCCGCTCACCGGGTCGGGCACGACGATCTTCACGTGATCGGGCGCGGCGAACGGCGGCGCGGGGAAGTCTGCCTCGAGATCCTCTCCCCCGAGCGTGACGCGCCGCATGCGCGGACCGATGTCGTCGAGCGCCGTCACGGTCAGCAGCCGCGAGCGCAGCGGATGCATCACCGTGGTCACGGACGCGTGGGCGGATGTCGCGGTCATGTGACCAGGTTAGGTTTGCCTATCCTCAGGTGATCGCTAGAATCAGACAACCGCTATCGCGCAACGGACACCTCTGCCATGACCAGCCCCGCACTCCTCGACGCCACCCTGGCAGACGTGCGTCTGGTCGACGCGATCGAGCACGTGCACGAGGCCGACGAGCTCACCTGGGTGGTCGCGGGCGCCTGCCGCATCGAGATCGGCGCGCAGCGCTGGCGCGTCGACACCGAGACGGCGCTGCTGATCCCCGCCGGCACCGTGCACCGGGTCGTGCCGCGGCCCGACTCGATCGTGTTCCCGCTGCAGCTGCCCCCCGGCACCGCGCAGACCCCCACGCCGATCGCCCGCACCCCCGCGCTCGAGACGTGTGCGCGCGTGCTGCTGCAGCCGGGCCTGGCGGCGGACGACGCGGTCGCGAGTGCGCGGGCCGCGGCATCCACTCTCCTGCGCAGCGCAGGCGACGCCTGCACGCCGCTGCCGCACGATCCCCGCGTGCGCCGGCTCGCGCAGGCCATCCTCGACGCGCCGGCGCACCCGGCCGACCTCGAGGAGCTCGCCCTGCGCATGCACATGAGCAGCCGCACGGTGCAGCGGCACTTCCGCCGCGACACCGGCATGTCGTTCGGCACCTGGCGCACCGATGTGCGGCTCGCCCACGGGCGCGAGCTGCTGGAGCGCGGCGAGAGCGTCGCGGCCGCCGCCCGCGCGGCCGGCTACCGCAGCACGAGCGCGTTCGTCGCGGCGTTCCGCCGCCGCCACGGCGTGACGCCGGGCGCGGTCGCCGTGCGCGACTGAGCGCCTCCCCGCGGCGCCCCGGCTCTGCCAGATCTGTGACCTCTGGCATCCCGTGCCGGTTTCTGCCAGACTTCTCCGAAACGATTCGATAGACTAGTGGTTCTTCGGCGACCGCGGCCTGCACGCGGTCGCCTTCACCTTTCCCGTTCCGCCTTCTCCTCCGCCGAGAGCTCTCATGGCCACCACTCTCACCACGGGCCGTCCGTGGCGCGTCATCCTGCTGTTCGCCGTCCCCCTGCTGATCGGCAACGTCGTGCAGCAGCTGTACCAGTTCGTCGACACGATCGTCGTCGGCCGCCACCTCGGGGTGGACGCGCTGGCCGCCGTCGGCGCGACCGGAAGTCTGCTCTTCCTGCTGCTGGGCTTCGCGTGGGGCATGACCAGCGGTTTCGCGATCCCGACGGCACAGGCGTTCGGGGCCCGGGACTATGCGGGCGTGCGCCGCTCCGTGGCATCCGGTGCCATCCTCACCGGCATCACGACCGTGATCCTCACCATCGTCGCGCCGTTGATCGCGCGGCCGGTGCTCATCATGCTGCAGACGCCCAGCGTGCTGCTCGACGACGCCACGGTGTTCACGCAGGTGAGCTTCCTGGGCGCGGGCGCGACGATGTTCTTCAACTTCTTCGCGGCGATCATCCGGGCCATCGGCGACTCGCGCACGCCGCTCGTGTTCCTGACCATCGCGTGCGGCCTGAACGTCGTGCTGGTGCTGGTGTTCGTCGGCGTGCTCGAGTTCGGTGTCGCGGGCGCCGCCCTGGCCACCGTCACCTCGCAGGCCGTCTCGGTGCTGCTGTGCCTGGAGTACGTGCGCCGCCGGGTGCCGGTGCTGCACGTGCGCCGCGAGGACTGGCGCGTGAGCCGGGCCGACCTGATGGAGCACCTGCGCCTCGGCCTGCCGATGGGCTTCCAGGCCTCGATCATCGCGATCGGCACCCTGACCGTGCAGGTCGCGCTGAACCGCCTGGGCGCCGACGCCGTCGCCGCCTACACGACCGCGTCGCGCGTCGACAGCCTCGCCGTCGCGTTCCTGCAGTCGCTGGGCCTGGCCGTGTCGATGTACGCCGCGCAGAACCTGGGCGGGCGCCGCCCCGACCGCATCCGCCGCGGTGTCGTGCAGGCCACCGGGATGGCGATCCTCGCCTCGCTCGCGCTCGGCGCGCTGCTGATCGCCTTCGGCACGCAGATGGTGCGCATCTTCATCGGCTCGGGATCCGACGAGGTCGTGCACCTCGCCCACATGATGCTGATCGTGAACGGCGTGAGCTATTGCGCACTGGGAGTGCTCTTCGTGCTGCGCGGCGCCCTGCAGGGCATCGGGCACACCTTCGTGCCGACGATGACCGGCGTCATCGAGCTCGTGATGCGCGTGGGCGCGGCCATCGTGCTCGGAGCCTTCATGGGCTACGTCGGCGTCGTGCTCAGCAACCCGCTCGCGTGGCTGGGGGCCGCGGCCGTGCTCATCCCGTCGTACATCCGCGAGCACCGCCGCCTCGCGAAGATGCCCATCGCTCCGGACCTCGCGACCGAGACGACGCCGATCGCGGTCATCGGCCCGACCGACGGCTCGATGGTCGTCGATGCGGTCATCACGCAGCCGGTGCCGATCGTCGCCGTGCGCCGGCGCCGGCGCCGCACGTCCGACGCCGGCTCACGACGCTGAGCGCCGCCCGTGGGCAGCCCGGCAATTGAGGTGTGCCACGCCCTCGGCGCGGACGTAGGCTCAGGGCGTGGACGGGCGAGCGAAGCTGCGCACGGCTGCCGCGGGCGTCGCGTCGGTCGCTCTCGGCGCGGGCGTCGGCGAGCTGGCCGCGGCCTGGGTGGCACCCGGATCCAGTCCGATCGGCGCGATCGGCGATGCGGCGATCGACCTCTCCCCCGCCTGGGCGAAGGAGACCGCGATCGCGGTGTTCGGCACCGCTGACAAGCTCACCCTGGTCATCGGGATCGGTGTCGTCCTGCTCGCGATCGCGGCCGGGCTTGGCATCGCCGAGGCCCGATTCCCCCGCACCGGCGCGCTCTCGTGCGCGGCGCTGGGCCTCATCGGCGTCGCTGCGGCGGTCTCGCGTGCCGACGCCGAAGGGCTCGCATGGATGCCGTCCATGATCGCCGGTGCGGTGGCGGCACTGACGATCGGGCCGCTGGCACGCCGCGGCCGGGCCCCTGTCACCGCCACGAGCGGCACTCCCGATGCGGTGACCCGTCGACGGTTCTTCGCGTGGGCGGGCGCGACCGCGCTGGTGGGCGTCGCCGTGGCGGCGACCGGTGCGCTGCTGCAGACGGGCTCCCGGGCAGCCATCGCCGCGCGCCGCGCGCTGCGCCTGCCCGCTCCGGCGCGAACCGCCCCACCCATACCCGCGGGCGCCGATCTGGACGTCCCGGGCCTCGCGCCCCTGGTCACACCAAGTGCGACCTTCTATCGCGTCGACACGGCCCTCATCGTCCCGCAGGTCGATCCGGCTCATTGGTCGTTGCGGGTCCACGGCCTCGTCGATCACGAAGTGGTCCTCGGCTGGAACGAACTGCTCGCGCTTCCGCTCCAAGAGAGCTACACGACCCTCGCCTGCGTGTCGAATCCGGTCGGCGGCGGTCTCATCGGCAACGCGCGGTGGCTCGGCTACCCGATCAGGGAGCTGCTCGCGCGGGCGTCGCCGCATTCGGATGCCGACATGGTCCTGTCTCGTTCCGCCGACGGGTTCACGGCATCGACACCGCTCGAGATTCTCACCGACAGCCGTGACGCGATCCTCGCCGTCGCCATGAACGGCGCACCACTGCCGCCCGAGCATGGCTTCCCCGTGCGCATGGTCGTTCCGGGTCTCTACGGATACGTGTCCGCCACGAAATGGGTGGTCGACCTCGACGTCACACGCTTCGACCGTGCGACCGCGTACTGGACCGAACAGGGCTGGGCACCGCGAGGACCGATCAAGCTCGAGTCGCGCATCGATGTGCCCCGGGTCGGTCAGACCGTGCCCTCGGGGGACCGCATGATCGCGGGCGTCGCGTGGCAGCAGCACATCGGCGTGTCGAAGGTCGAGGTGTCCGTCGACGACGGCGCGTGGCAGGAGGCCGAGCTGGCGCCGGCCATCTCGGCCGACACCTGGGTGCAGTGGCGTCTGCCGTGGCACGCCGCGTCGGGCGAGCACGCGATCCGGTGCCGCGCGACGAACCGCGCAGGTCAGCTGCAGACGGCACGAGAGGCGTCACCCGTGCCCGACGGCGCGACGGGATGGCCGCGGATCACGGTGCACGTGGCGTGAGCCGCGGCATCCCTCGCCGCCATCCGTTCCCGCATACGGACGACGGCGAACGCTCCTGGGGATGAGGACGTGTCCTTATCCCCAGGAGCGTTCAGGAACAGAGCGCCCGGCCGCCCGCGGCGAGCGCGCGCCCGCGCGCAGGTCAGCCCTCGAGCACGACCTTGAGCTGCTCGATCGCCCAATCGAGCTCGGTCGCGCGGATCACGAGCGGCGGGGCGATGCGGATCGTCTGGCCGTGGGTGTCCTTGACGAGAACCCCGCGAGTGAGCAGCCGCTCGGCGACCTCGCGTCCGGTGCCGATCGCCGGGTCGATGTCGACGCCGGCCCACAGGCCCGCCACGCGCACCTCGGTCACGCCGTGTCCGACCAGCTCGTCCAGCTTGGCCTTCAGGTGCTCACCGAGTGCGGCGGCCCGCTGCTGGAACTCCCCCGACTCGAGCATCTCGACCACGCGCAGCCCGACGGCCGCGGCCATCGGGTTTCCGCCGAAGGTCGAACCGTGCTCGCCGGGCTGGATCACGCCGAGCACCTCGCGGTCGGCGGCGACCGCCGAGACCGCGACGATGCCGCCGCCGAGTGCCTTGCCGAGCAGGTACATGTCGGGCACGACGCCCTCACGGTCGCACGCGAACGTCGTGCCGACCCGGCCGAGCCCGGCCTGGATCTCGTCGGCGATGAACAGCACACCGTGCTTCGTGCAGATCTCGCGCACGGCCTTCAGATACCCCTCGGGCGGGATGATGACACCGGCCTCGCCCTGGATCGGCTCGATGAGCACCGCGGCGGTGTTCGGTGTGATCGCGGCCTCGATCGCCGCGGCGTCGCCGAACGGCACCGAGACGAACCCCGGGGTGAACGGCCCGAAGCCGTCGCGCGCGGTCGGGTCGTCGCTGAAGCCGACGATCGTCGTCGTGCGCCCGTGGAAGTTGCCGTTCGCCACCACGATCTCGGCAGCCCCGTCGGGCAGACCCTTCACGCGGTACGCCCAGGCGCGCGCGACCTTGATGCCGGTCTCCACGGCCTCGGCGCCGGTGTTCATCGGCAGCACGAGGTCTTTGTCACAGAGCTTCGCGAGCGCCGTGGCGAACGCGCCCAGCCGGTCGTTGTGGAACGCCCGGCTGGTGAGCGTGAGCCGGCCGAGCTGCTCGGTGGCCGCATCGACGAGGGCGGGATGCCGGTGGCCGAAGTTCAGCGCCGAGTAGGCCGACAGCATGTCGAGGTAGCGCTTGCCCTCGACGTCGGTGACCCAGGCTCCCTCGCCCGTGGCCACGACCACCGGAAGCGGCTCGTAGTTGTGGGCGAGATGGTCGTCCTCGGTGCGGATGATCCGCACCGCCTTGGTGTCGAGGGTGGGTGCAGAGGTCATCGGGTTCCTCCTCGCAGTTCGAGGGTGCAGCACTTGATCCCGCCGCCGCCGCGCAGCAGCTCCGACAGGTCGATGTGCACCGGGTTGTAGCCGTGCTCGCGCAACTGGGCGTCGTACCCGGTCGCGCGCGGCGAGATGAAGACGTTGCGGCCGTCGCTGGCCGAGTTCAGCCCGAACACGGCGCCGTCGGCATCGGCGACGCGGATCGCGTCGGGGAAGCGCTCTTCGAGGATGCCGCGGCTGGCATCGTCGAAGGCGTTCGGCAGATACGCGATGTTGGCGGCATCCACCCCATCCGGTCCGACGACCGGATCGAGGATGCTGATCGCGGTGTCGAGGTGGTAGAACTCGGGGTTCACCAGGTGCAGCGAGACGACCTCCCGCCCGAACACCTCGGCGATCTCGCGGTGGCTGTCGATCGACGAGCGGAAGCCGAAGCCGGCGAGGATCACGTCACCGGCGAGCAGGATGTCGCCCTCGCCCTCCTGCACGGCGACGGGCTCGACGACCTCGAAGCCGTGCGCCGCGAACCAGTCCATGAACGGGCGCTCTTCGCCGCGCCGCTCGTCGACGCTGAATCGCACGCCCAGCGCCGTGCCGTCGACGATGAAGCCGCCGTTCGCGGTGTAGACCATGTCGGGCAGCCCGGGCACCGGGTCGATGAGCTCGACCTCGTGGCCCAGCGACAGGTAGGTGTCGTACAGGGTCTGCCACTGCCGCACCGCCCTGGCGGTGTCGGTCGGGACGGCCTTGTGCATCCACGGGTTGATCTCGTAGCTCACCGTGAAGTGCTCGGGCTTGCACATCAGATAGCGGCGGTGCTGTTGGATACGGGTGGATGCCGCGGCCGTGTCGGTCTCGGGTACGGCGGTGTTCTGCAGGGACATATCGCTCCTCACTGAGTGCGGGCGGCGGACGCTGTCCTGGGGCCCGGCGGCACTTCGACCCAGCCGATGCTGGGGAAGAGGCGACACGGGCACGCCGATTTCATTCTCGCACCACTGCGTGTGAACTCGTCTCAGGTCGTTCCCAGCGGGTCGCCTGCCGCGACGCACGGTCCGTATCCTCTGCGCGATCGTGCCAATCTTGTCGTATGGCCCGCCGCACCGCCGAAGAGACGCGACGACTCATCCTCGACGCCGCGTTGAAGCTGCTGCTCGAACGCGGCGCGTCGGCGGGCGTGCTGCACGTGCGCCTTCAGGAGGTGCTGCGCACCGTCGGCCTCACCTCGGGAGCGGCCTACCGGATCTGGTCCGATCAGGACGAGTTCCACCGCGACCTGGCCGTGGAGATGATGGGCCTGCGCGTCTCGGCCCCGACGGCGAGCGCGACCGCCGCGATCGCCGACTCCGTCGAGCACGGCGGCACGGTCGACGACGTCATCCGCGCAGCGACCCGCGACCACGTCGAGTATGCGGCGCAGTTCCACCGCAGCCCCGAGTCGCCGGATTCGCACGTGTTCATCACCGCCCTCGCTCTGCGGACGGCGGCGGGCTCCTGGCCCGAGCTGCGGGCGGCGGCGGCGGCCCGGCATGAGGAGTCGATCGCCGCCTTCTCCCGCTTCTACTCCGAGCTCATGCTGCGCTTCGGGTATCGCATGCGCGAGCCGTTCACGGTGCGCGATCTCGCCGAGGCGATGGCGGCGCTGGGCGAAGGCTTCGCCGTGCGCGCGGCCGAAGGGCTCGAGCACCCGGTCATCGAGGTCGCGGACGGCGAGGGCCCCGTCGAGTGGACGCTGTTCGGCGTCGCCGCACGCGGGCTCGTCGATGCGTTCACCGAGCGTGTCGACGTCACCGACCGCGACGATGGCGACCACGCCGCCGACGTGACGACGAACGAGGGAGCGGCCCCGGCCGCGGACCCCCTGCCCGCGGACCGGAGCCGCTGACCCCAGTTCGTCGGAACGGGTGGTGCCCCCCGACAGTGCCCCCAGACCCTGCGGCCACCTCGTTCCACAACCATGGTGACCCACCCGCGCGCCCGTGTACAGATAGATAATTTTTTTCTCTTCGGGGTGTCCGCGGGCACCCGCCCCACCTCGCCCGAGGCGAGGGGAGTGGATGAGGCGAGGGCGCTTTTCGCGGAATCGGCCCTCGCTCGGGCAGATCCCCTCGCCCGGGGCGAGGGCCGCACTTCGGACCGGGTAAGGCTCTCGGTCTCGACGTCGCCATGCTCGCGCTGGATGCCGTCATCTTCGGGCTGTACTGATGCGACGAGCGCGGCCGCGCGTTCGCGTGGACATTCTGAATGCGACCTGCCCGCTCACTTCTGCGACGCCTGCGCCTCGCCTCTCAGAGCACGACGGAAGTCCGCCTCGGAGTACGGCTTGACATTCGACGGAAGATCCGCCGCCGTCAGACCCTCCACAAAGTGCTCGACCGTGACATCGAGAGCGGTCGCGAGCTGGATCAGCGTCTCGACAGTCGGGTTCCCCTGCCCTGATTCGATCCGAGCCAGATGCGACACGTCCATGTCGGCACGCTCAGCGAGCTTCTTCCGACTGAGCTTCGTCCCGTAGCGGAGGTCGCGGACACGCGCAGCGATCTTGTCTGCTGCCGCGGACCGTGCCTCATTCATGCCTCCAGCGTTCCTGCATGGCTCACGCAACCATGTCGCATATATGAGGTAGCTTTAATGCGTTCTATACCCTGGGTCGATCGGAGGTGTGTTGTGGCCTCGCCACCCTCCGTCGACGCGCTCGCAATTCCGATCCTCAACCGCCCTTACGACGCACCGACACGGCACTTCGTCGTCAGCGCATCCGGACCGACAGGCGAGATCAAGGAGGGCCGGCGCCCCAGCGAGTCCTTCATTCCGATCCCCCGCGCACGCAGAGCTCACCAGGCTGATGCACAGCAGGAGCTCGACCTCTTCGACGCCACCGGCGAGCGCCGCGAGGTCAACTCACTCATCAATCAGATCCGGGACGACGTCGAGCTGTGGAGAGCTCGTGGATACGACCATGTCACCCACATCACGCGCAAACTCTTGCTCCACTGGGCGGACGACACCCGCGAGGACCGCATCCTTTTCGGACAGCGGGATGCTGCTGAGACGGCGATCTTCTTGACAGAGGTCGCAGGGCGCGGCAACTATCACGACTGGCGTCGCGCCCTCGAGCAGACGAACGAGGAGTACAACGCGGGCCTCCCCCGCTTCGCCCTGAAGATGGCGACGGGCGCGGGCAAGACGGTGGTCATGGCGATGCTCATCGCCTGGCAGACGCTGAACCGCCAGTTCGCTTCGGGTAACGCCCGCAATCGCTGGGCGCAGAAGTTCCTGCTCGTCGCACCGGGCATCACGATTCGCGATCGTCTGCAGGTGCTCAAGCCGACGATGCCCGGCAACTACTACGACGAGCGCGAAGTCGTACCGTCCGACCTACGGGAACAGCTCAACTCGGCGCAGCTCGTCATCGTGAACTACCACGCGTTCCTCCCCCGGGTGCGCCGCGAGTTCGACGGCGTGAACGCACTGACGAAGAACATCCTCAGCGAGAGCGACGACTCCGGCTTCTACAACGAGAGCGAGAGCGAGACCGTCAGCCGTGTGCTGCGCGACTTCGGCCGGATGCCCAAGTCCGAGCCGATCGTCGTCTTCAACGATGAGGCGCACCACTGCTATCAGGACAAGCCACAGCAGACCGCCGGCATCAAGCTGACCAAAGAGCAGCGGGAGGCGAACACTGATGCCCGCGTCTGGTTCAAGGGCCTCCAGGCCGTGGCCAAGCACCACCGCATCGCACGCGTCGTCGATATGTCCGCCACGCCGTACTACCTCGCGGGATCCGGATACAACGAGGGGTACCTGTTCCCCTGGGTTGTCAGCGACTACTCGCTGATGGACGCGATAGAAGCGGGCATCGTGAAGGTACCTCGTGTCCCGGTGGTCGACGACTCCACAGAAGACCAGCCGACTTACCTCGACCTGTGGTCGAAGATCGGCGACAAGCTTCCCAAACGTCAGGGCGCCGTGCCCGACGCGTGGGTCCCGCCCGACGAACTGTCCGGCGCCCTGCGCAGCCTCTACAAGAGCTACCGCAGATCGTTCGATGCCTGGAACGACGAGCTCCGCGCGCTCGGCGAGCCACCTCCGGTGATGATCGTCGTCTGCTCCAACACCCTCGTCTCACGACTCGTGTACGAGTGGATCGCAGGCCGAGAGATCACCGAGGGCGAGCAGACAATCCACTCGGCGGGAGAGCTTGAACTCTTCAGCAACGCCGAGCACGGAGAGCGGCGCGCCCGCCCTCAGACCATTCTCGTCGATTCGGTACAGCTCGAGGCCGGCAACGCACTCAGCGCCGACTTCAAGAACGCGGCCGCCGAAGAGCTCGCGCAGTACAAGAACGAGTATCGCCACGCTCATCCGGGCGCTGACGTCGACCAGGTCACCGATGCTGAGATCCTCCGAGAGGTCCTCAACACCGTCGGTAAAAAAGGCAAGCTCGGCGAGCAGGTGCGGTGCGTGGTCAGCGTCGCGATGCTCACAGAGGGGTGGGATGCAAACACCGTCACGCACATCCTCGGCATCCGCGCCTTCGGGTCGCAACTCTTGTGCGAACAGGTCGTGGGTCGTGGACTGCGCCGCCGTAGCTACGCGCTCAACGATGACGGATACTTCGAGCCGGAGTACTCCAACGTCTACGGGATCCCCTTCGCCTTCATTCCGAGCGACGTCATACCGACGGAGAAGCCGCCGGCGCGACCTGCCCTCGAGGTGGGAACTGTCGAAGGCAGAGAGCAGTACCGTATCCGCTTTCCTAAGCTCGATGGGTACCGGCTCGAAGTTCCCGATCCCCAGCTGTATTTCGACGCCTCAGACGCCCGCCGCCTCCTGATCGCCCGGAGCACCGTGCCGAACGAGGTCCTCGTCGAGGGCTTCGTCGGCGCGACGGAAACGGTCCGCGACGACATCCAGGATCCCCGCGAACAGCGCGCCGCATATCGTGTGGCCGAATACCTCTACAAGCGCCGCTTCATGAGCGGCGATGAGGAGATCCGCCCGTGGACCTTCCCCCGCCTGCGTCAGATCGCCTCTACCTATCTCACCGAGTGCGTCGACTACGACGACGGACTCGGCATCTCCGCGCTGCTGCGATCGGAGGAACGCCAGCATGAGGCTGCCGAGGCGATCTGGGATGGCATCACGCGATTTGGGAGCGTGGATGACCTCGAGACGCGGCCGCAACGCTTGCAGCCGATGCTGCGACGATTCGACCCTGAGGGCGACACCTCGAACGTCCACTTCCTCACCCGCAAGGCGGTCTATGAGACTGCCAAAAGCGAGATCAGTCATGTGGTCTTGGACGGCCGCGACGGCAACACATGGGAACAGCTGGTCGCGGCATCCCTCGAACTCGACGGCGATGTCGCCGCGTACGTGAAGAACGATCACCTCGGCTTCACGATCCCTTACGTGCACCGGGGGCGCTCGCACTCCTACGTGCCCGACTTCGTTGTGCGGCTCGTCCGCAGACCCGACGACGTCGAACGCACGCTGATCATCGAAGTGTCGGGTGGGCTGAAGAGCCCCGGTCCGGCGATCGAGAAAGCCGATACCGCGCGCAACAGCTGGTGCACGGCCGTGAACAACCACGGCGGTTTCGGACGATGGGGCTACGTCGAACTGAAGACCATGGTCGGCGTCGAAATCGCGATTCGGGATGCCGTCGCAAACCTCTATGCCGACGAGCCGGTCATCGGCGATCCCCACCTTCTGTCGATCGCGAAGTAGCGACGACGTTCCACCGGTCCCATTCAGAGAGGCGACAACTCATGGCACGCGCGGCGAAACCGTCGGGTCCAAAGCCGATCGACTCGATTCGCCACGTCGAGTCCACACGCAGGAACATTCCGACGGCGGAGGGATCGGAGGACTTCTTCGACGAGTCAGCGGAGCAACGTGAGCCGATCGACTACGTGCGCTACGCCGGGTTCTCGGCCGAGCGGGCTGCGCGCAACGAAGACCTCGATCCGCAGGTCGTGTGGCATGGCAAAGACCAGCACGACAGGCAGAACCTCGTCGTCGACGCTCCGCCGATCTACATCCAGGAGAAGATCGATCCGCGTGTTCTCGTCGAGAACCTGCGCGAGACAGCCAAGGCGGGCGAGCCTGAACCTGAGGCGCTCTTCTACGACGAGTTCGACGGTCTCGACGGTCTCGACGCGGTCGACTACTACCACCACGATGCCAAGTGGTCGAACCGCATGATCCTCGGCGACTCACTGCAGGTGATGGCGTCTCTCTCCGAGCGCGAATCGCTGCGCGGACGTGTGCAGATGATCTACATCGACCCGCCCTACGGCATCAAGTTCGGTTCGAACTGGCAGGTGCGCACGTCGAAGCGCGACGTCAAAGACGGCAAGGTCACGGATGCTGCGCGCGAGGCCGAGCAGATCAAGGCCTTCCGTGACACCTGGGCCGACGGCATCCACACCTATCTGTCATACCTGCGGGATCGCCTCGTCGTCGCGCGCGAGCTGCTCACCGAGTCCGGATCGGTATTCGTGCAGATCGGGGACGAGAACGTGCACCTTGTGCGCGGGCTGCTGGACGAGGTGTTCGGGGCGGAGAACTTCGTGAGCCAAATCTCGTTCACAAAGACCGGCGGATTCAGTAGCGATCTCCTCGATGGCGTTTACGATTGCGTTCTTTGGTTCGCCAGGCAGAAGTCGGAAATCAAGTACCGGCAGCTATACGACGCCAAGATATACGGCAGCCAAGGCACCAGCGGATACACGTCCGTGGAGCTCACAGACGGAGCGATTCGGCCGATGTCCGCCGCAGAGAAGAAGGCGGGATTCGTCGAAGGAGGCCGAATCCTCGACGGGACTCCTCTGTCGAGTTCCGGCACTACAAGCGAGGGAGCGTTCCCGGTCCAGTTTTCCGGTCGGATCCACCGGCCAGCACCCGGATCTCATTGGAAGACCACCGCAACGGGAATCGAGAACCTACGCATTGCAGACAGACTCGTGCGATTGGGTGCCACTCTGGAATATAAGCGGTACCTCGACGACTTCCCATATGTCGCATTGTCGAACGTGTGGCTCGGATTGGGAGAGCGGGGCTTCGCGGGCAAGCCAATCTACGTAGTCCAGACCGACACGAAGGTCATCGAGCGTTGCATGCTCATGTGCACCGATCCCGGCGACCTCGTCATCGACCCTACGTGCGGCTCCGGTACGACTGCCTACGTCGCCGAGCAGTGGGGCAGACGTTGGACCACGATGGACACATCGCGCGTTGCACTGGCACTGGCCCGCCAGCGCCTGATGGGTGCGAAGTTCCCCTACTACGTCCTCGCCGACTCCGACGCGGGGCGCCGGCTCGAGGGACTACCCCCGGCCGACACGAAGGGCGACATCGGCAAGGGCTTCGTCTATGAGCGCGTGCAGCACATCACGCTGAAATCGATCGCGAACAATCCCGACATCCATGAGGGTATGACGCGCGAGCAGATCGACGCAGCAATCAAGAAGCACGCCGACTATGAGCTTCTCTACGACAAGCCGAAACCCGACAACAAGATCGTGCGGGTGAGTGGACCGTTCACGGTAGAAAGCCTCAGCCCTCATCGCTCGCTCACGTTCGATGACGTCGACCCCGCCCGGCCAACGATCGACGAGTCGCTCGGCGAGCGCGCAGCGGCCGAAGACGCCGACTCCCCCACGTTCGAGCAATCGATCCTCGAGAACCTCGCAAAGTCCGGCATCCAGAACGGCGCCAAGTCGGGCCGGTTCACCTTCGCAAGTCTCGAGCCCCACGCGGGCCGCTTCATCCAGGCCCTCGGCGAGCGCCTTCCGGCCGGCGACGACGATGCGGAAGAGGCACCCGTCGACGTCCCGACAACCCGTGTCGCCGTGTCGATCGGCCCGCAGTACGGCACCGTGAGCGCCGGCTTCGTCAAAGAGGCGCTGAAAGAGGCTAAGACTCTCGACCCTTCGGTTGAGGCGCTGTACGTGCTGGGCTTCGCGTTCGACCCGAACGTCGAGGGCGAGCGCGTGCTCGGCGGCATCCGCGTTGAGGTCGTTCGGATGAACGTCGACCTCCTCATGATCGACGCGCTCAAGAAGACCGGCGCGGGCAACCTGTTCACGGTATTCGGCGAGCCCGATATTGACGTTCGGGAACTGCCCGACGACACGCTCGAAGTCGAGTTGCGCGGCGTCGACGTCTTCAATCCGAACACCGGTGAGGTGCGCTCCAGTGCCCCGACGCAGATCGCCCTCTGGATGATCGACACTCGATACGACGGCGAGTCGTTCTTCGTGCGGCATGCATACTTCACCGGTGAAAACGACCCATACAAGAGCCTCAAGACGGCGCTGAAGGCCGACATCGACCCGGACGTGTGGGCTGCGCTCTACCGCACGACGTCGATGCCGTTCGAGCGTCCGGACACCGGCAGGATCGCCGTCAAGGTCATCAACGACTACGGCGATGAAGTCATGAAGGTCTTCGACGTCTGATCGTGAGCACAACCGTTCCGCTCATCGTTGCGATCGTCGGCGGCGTCCTCGCCTGTGGCGGCTTAACCGTCGGCGGCATTATCGTCATCGTCGCCATGTGGAGGCTCCTCTACGGTCGGCGCGAGTGCACCGAGTGCGGGTCGCTCATCACTGTCGTCGAGCGGCGCGCTGAATGCCCCATCCATGGACCGACACGGTCCCTCCAAGTCGCTCGACGTCGAAAGCGAGACAAGGACGGTCGAGTTACGGCACCCGAACAGTATGGGTAAAAGACGCGCGGCTCACACGCGCTTCACGAGCATCTGCGAGATCTCCGTGGCCTGCTGCCGAACACCGGCCTCGTCGATGTAGAAGTAAATGGTCGTGACCCGCGCACCAGTCGGGCGGTAGCCGAGCCGCTCATAGAGCGCGGCCGCGCGCGGGTTGTCGGTGCCGACGCCGATCTCCAGTGAGCCGCCGACGCCCACGGCGCGTTCGGCGGCGGCGATCAGCGCGCTTCCGGCGCCCGAGCCGCGGTGCGGCGCACGCACCGCGAGGTTGCGCAGCTCGGGCACAGCTCCGTCCCACGCGATCTCGCCCGACCCGATGGGTTCCGCACCGCGCCAGGCGACCAGCAGCCCCGACTGCCCCGCCCGTTGTCGCGCCCACATCGCCCGGACAAACCCCTTTCCCGCGGGTTCTAAGCTCTCGATCACCCCGACGTCAGCCTCTTCGAGCACGCGGATCGTGAGCGGGATGCCCGCGGCCGGGCTCGCAGCATCCACTCTCACTCGCCCAGCGGGTCGATGCGCACCAGCCCCGGGATGCCGTCGAAGGCCGGATCCGGAGAGGCGATCTTCTCGATGCCATACGCGAGAGCCGTGGCGGCATGCACGGCATCGCGCCCGCGGATCGCCGTGCGCTCGATGAGCTCGAGCGAGAGATTGAGCACCTCGCGGTCGAAGTTCAAGATCGTCATGCTCGCCATGACATCGCGCGCATCGGCCACCGCTGCCTGACGATCTCCACCCAACCGGAGGCGATGATGAACGACTTCTTGGATCATCTCTGTGCTGGCATACGCTCGCCCGCGGCCACGGACCAGCCCCATGAGATACCTGCGGCTCGCCGTACGGCGTGGCCCGGGAGCACCCAGCGCATGCAGTACCACCGCGGCGTCCACGAGGACGGCGTCTTCTCCCCTGGGGCTCATGGGATGTCCCGCAGGACCGGGCGATCGACGAGGTCTTCTTTGACTGCATCCCAGTCATCCATTTCCACAGGATGCGCGTCCGCACGCGTCCATAAGCGCTCCAGCGCAGCCTGCGCATCCGCGCGCCGACGATCGAGGCGCTCGTCGACCGCCTCACGGATGAGCGCGCCGACGCTCATCCGCTCTTCCTTGGCCTCCGCGACGAGCCGCTCGTAGCGCTCCTCGTCGAACAGCACCTGCACGCGTCGTTCCATGGTGGCCATGACGCCATCATACGCCGGCATGTGCATGCATGTGCATGCATGTGCATCACGCCCAGCCGCCTCACCCCACCCGCACCCGCAGCGTCGCGATCTCGAACGGGCGCAGCGACAGCTCGATCGCACCGGAGCCCGCCACCGAAGCCCCCGGACGCTCGAGCAGGTCGGCCCGCACGACGTCGCCCGCGGGCACCGTCAGCACCGCCTCGGCCCGCCCGCCGCGCGCCTCGTACACGCGCACGACCAGGTCGCCCGAACGGTCATCTGCCAGCTTGACGGCCGACACGACCACGTCGGGGTTCGACGACGCCACGAGCGCGTCGACGGCGGCGCCCGCCACGACCCGCGCGGGTGAGGCGAAGCGGGATGCCGAAGCCGTGGCAGCCCGCACATCCGAGGCCACGCGCACGCCGACGCGCATCCGCTGCATGCCCTGATCGGTGCGCGGATCGGGGTACCGCGGCGCGCGCAGCAGGGAGAAGCGCGCGACGGCGACGATGCGGCCGTCGTGCTCGACGCGGGTCGCGTCGAAGCCGTGGCTCGAGTCGTTGAGGAACGCGACGCCGTACCCCGGCTCTTCGAGCAGGAACCAGCGCTGGGCGTGCTGCTCGAACCGCGCCGTGTCCCACGACGTGTTCTCGTGGATCGGCCGGCGGTGGTGGCCGAACTGCGTCTCGGCGACCACCTGATCGCAGAAGACGTCGACGGGGAAGGCGAGCTTCAGGAACTTCTCGGTCTCGTGCCAGTCGACGATATTGTCAATGACGAGGGTGCCGCCGTCGTCCGACAGCGTCAGCCGCTGCTCGATCGTCGAGGCGCCGAACGCCGTGCGCACGACGATCGCGTCGCCGTCCAGCGCGACCTCGGCGCCGGCGAGGTCTGCGCCCATGCCGCGGTAGTGCGCGTCGACGTCCCACGCGTCCCACTTGTTCGGAAAGTCCTGGTGCAGCTGCAGCAGGTTGCCGGCCATCCCCGCGGGCACGGCCTCGCGGCCGGTGCGCTTGTCGACCGCCGAGACGAGGTGCCCCGCGGCATCCACCCTCACGCGCACCGCATCGCTGTCGAGCACGAAGTCTCCGTCGACACGGGATGCCGCGACCGCCGCGACCGGCACGCCTGAGCCGACCGCCCCGGCCGGCACGCCGCGCTGGGCAACCGAGGCGGAGTTGACGAGGAGGGGTGCCGGCGTTTCGTCTCGCTTCGCTCGCTCGACGACCGATGGCGTCTGCACCCCCAGCGCACCCAGCGCGTCGTCGATCACACCCTGCAGCGTGACCTCCAGACGCGCATAGCGCTCGCGCGCCTCGCGGTGCACCCAGGCGATGGACGAGCCGGGCAGGATGTCGTGGAACTGCAGCAGCAGAACCTCGCGCCAGGCCTCGTCGAGCGCGTCATAGGGGTATGCGTACCCGGCGCGCACCGCGGCGGTCGCCGCCCACAGCTCGACCTCGCGCAGCAGCCGCTCGCAGGTGCGGTTGCCCTGCTTCATGGCGTGCTGCGTCGTGTATGTGGCCCGGTGCAGCTCGAGGTACAGCTCGCCGCGCCAGACGGGCGGGTCGGGCAGTTCGCTCTTGGCGCGGGCGAAGAAGTCGTCGGGCGTCTCCCACTGCACCCTCGCGCTGCCCTCGAGGTTCGCCAGGCGCGCGGCGCGCGCGATCATCTCGCGGGTCGTGCCGCCGCCGCCGTCGCCCCAGCCGGTCGGCGCCAGCGACGACGACGCCTCGGCCTTCTCGCGGAACTGCCGCGTCGCCCGGGCGACCTCCTCCCCCGACAGTTCGGCGCCGTAGGTGTCCATCGGCGGGAAGTGCGTGAAGATGCGCGATCCGTCGACGCCCTCCCAGCTGAAGGTGTGGTGCGGGAAGGTGTTCTGCTGGTTCCACGACATCTTCTGCGTGAGGAACCACTCGAAGCCCGCACCGGTGAGGATCTGCGGCAGCGCTCCGGAGTAGCCGAAGCTGTCGGGCAGCCATGCGCCGCGGCATTCGAGGCCGAACTCCTCGCGGAAGAACCGCTGCCCGTACGCGATCTGCCGGATGAGCGCCTCACCGCCCGGCAGCACCGCATCGCACTCCACCCACATGCCGCCCACGGGCACGAACCGCCCCTCGGCGACGGCCTGCTTCACGCGTGCGAAGACCTCGGGGCGCTCATCGCGCAGCCAGGCGTACTGCTGCGCGCTCGACATCGCGTAGACGAAATCGGGATGCTCGTCGAGCAGCGTGGTCATCGAGCTCGCCGTGCGCGCGACCTTTCGCACCGTCTCGCGCAGCGGCCACAGCCACGCGGAGTCGATGTGCGCGTGACCCACGGCGGCGATGCGCTGCGCGCTCGCGTCGGCGGGTGCGGCGAGCGCGTCGACCAGCTCGGCGCGGCCGGCCGTCGCGGTGGCGGGGACATCCTGCAGGTCGATGCGGTCGAGCGCCCGGTCGAGCGCCCGCAGGATGCGCGCGCGACGCGTCGAGTCGTCGGGAAGCTGCTGGGCCAGCTGCAGCAGCACCTCGACGTCGTGCACGAGTTCGAACACCTCCGCCTCGAACACGCACACGTCGAGGCGGCGGATGCGGTACAGCAGCTCGTCGCCCGCGGTCGCCCACTCCCCCCGCTCGGTGGGCAGGAACGGGTGGCGCTCGAGCAGCACCGGGTTCGCGGCGCCCTCGATGTAGAACTCGAACTCTTCACCCGGCGCCGCATCGATCGGCACCCACTGCGCCCGCGGGTGGATCGAGCGGATCGGCGTCCCGTCGGCGCGATACGCCAGCCCCTCGCATTGGAAGCCCGGCATGTTTTCGTCGAAGCCGAGGTCGACCACGGCTTCGACCCGGCAGCCGGTGAAGGATGCCGGGACCTCACCGCGCACGCGAAACCAGGTGGTGTCCCACGCGCGACCCCAGGGAGCGCCCACCGGCATCGGCGCGAACGGACCGTCCAGGCCCTCGGCCACCGGAATCGGCTCACCGCCGACGACGTGCGCGGCCAGCTCCAGCGCGTGCGGCCGCGAGTGGATCGCGGGGCGCAGGCGCTCCTCGAGCACCCGGGTGGCGCGACCGATGGTCAGGGACTGCTCTGCGTGCATGGGGGCCTCCTGCACCCACGTTCCCAGAACGCGCCGCCGCGCGCGAGGCACGACGCGGCATCCGCTCTCCCGGCCCTCGCCCGGGGCGAGGGGAATGGCCGAGGCGAGGGCCCCTTCGCAGGATTCGGCACTCGCCCCGGCAGATCCCCTTGCCCGAGGCGAGGGGATCTGGTCAGATGACCTCGGCGCTCCAGTCGTCCGGGTTGCCGAAGCGGTGCGCCGTGATCGCGATGGCCTGCTCGTGCAGGAACGGCAGCAGCTCGAGGCGTCCGGCCGTGGTCACCGCATTGTCGTACACGGCGAGGTCGGGGTCGCCCTTCACCGCTTCGGCGATGCCCCGGTGCACCTCGGCGACCGAGTCAGCAGGTCCCACGAGACGCACGCGCGACGCACGCGGTGCGACGGCACCGGCGGCGGGGCTGGATGCCGCATCCGCCGCGTCCTCTTCGGCGCCGCCGCGGACGCGGTCGAGGAACTGCACGTCCTTCTCGACGAAGACCGGCACGTCCAGCTCCGACAGCGCACGCCGCACCTCCGCCGGCAGTCCGGTCGCCAGCGACAGCGTGAACGGCGCCGCCGCACGGACCCCGGCGATGACCACACGCAGGATCTCCTGCAGGTCCGCGTCGGAGGTCGCGCGCACCGCCACGGGCAGCGAGCGGTAGCGGAAAAGGTTGCGCTCCACACCGAGATGCGAGACGTCCTTGACCTGGCCGAACTCGCGGTCCCAGGCGATGGCGTCCGACAGCGCGGCGCGCCGCAGCCACTCGAAGGCGGGGTAGTCCATCGAGGGCTGCGCGGCCTCGATGATCCGGGTGATGCGCGAGTCGAGTCCGCGCAGGTGCAGCGTCGACGACCCGCCGGTCCCCTCCGAGGCGCGCCACGCGCCCAGGCCGATGAGGTAGTTCGGGCCTCCGGCCTTCGTTCCGGCACCCACCGACGAGCGCTTCCACCCGCCGAACGGCTGGCGCTGCACGATCGCGCCGGTGATCCCGCGGTTGACATAGAGATTGCCCGCCTCGACGCCCTCGAGCCACTCCGCGAGGTCGTCGGGGTTCTGCGTGTACAGCCCCGCGGTCAGCCCGTAGGCGACCCCGTTCTGGATCTCGATCGCCTCGGCGAGGGTCGCCGCGTGGATGATGCCCATCACCGGGCCGAAGAACTCCTCGCGGTGGAACCGCGAGCCCGGCTGCACGCCCTCGCGCACGCCCGGGGTCCAGAATCGTCCGGCGGTCTCGGGTCCGAAGTCGAGGGGCTTGGGTTCGACGACCCAGCTCTCGCCCTCTTCGAGGGTGGTCAGCGCCCACTCGAGCTTGCCCTGCGGCTTCTCGATGACCGGGCCGACCTCGGCCATCGGGTCGGTCGGCGGGCCCACCCGCAGCGAGGTCACCGAGTCGATGACCTGGCGGCGGAACCGCTCGGACTTCGCGACCGGGCCGACGAGGATCGCCAGCGACGCCGCAGAGCACTTCTGCCCCGCGTGCCCGAAGGCGCTCTTGACGAGGTCGGATGCCGCGAGGTCGAGGTCGGCCGACGGCATGACGATCATCGCGTTCTTGCCGCTGGTCTCGGCCAGCAGCGGCAGGTCGGTGCGCCACGAGCGGAAGAGCGCCGCGGTGTCCCACGAGCCGGTGAGGATCACCCGGTCGACGTCGGCGTGCGTGATGAGCTGCTTACCCAGGCCGCCCTCGTCGATGTCGACGAGCGCGAGCAGCTCACGGGGCACGCCCGCCTCCCACAGCGCCTCGCTGATGACGGCCGCGCAGCGGCGGGCCTGCGGCGCGGGCTTGAACACGACGCCCGAGCCGGCGGCGAGCGCCGCGAGCACTCCCCCGGTGGGGATCGCGATGGGGAAGTTCCACGGCGGGGTGACCACGGTGACCTTCGACGGCACGAACACCGCGCCGGCCACGCCGTCGAGCTCGCGTGCGCACGCACCGTAGAAGTTGGCGAAGTCGACGGCCTCGCTGACCTCGATGTCGCCCTCGCTCAGAACCTTGCCCGTCTCGGAGGCGGCGACCTCGATCAGCTCGCCGCGACGCGACTCGAGCACCCGGGCGGCCTCCTGCAGCACTTCGGCGCGCTCGGCCGCGGGCCGGGCGCCCCAGGCGGCCGCGGCATCCTTCACCTTCTCGACGATGCCGTCGAGGACCTCGGGATCCGCCACCCGCGCCGCGTCGATCGTCGCGTCGCCGACGGTGGATGCCGCGACCCGGCCGATGATCTCGCGCGACCACGCGCGGTTCGCCGGCAGTGCCGGATCGGAGTCGGGGGTGTTGCGGAAGCCGGGGGCGCCACTGGCGCGCGTGCCGTTCTCCCGGCGCGCGAAGACCGCGGTCTCGACGTAGCTCTGCCCGCCGAAGGTCTTCTCCTCGGCCTCGGGCTCGAGCGGAACGGTCTCCTGCCCTGCGGTGCGGGCGATGTCCATGACGGCCTCGGTGAGCGCCTCGTCGCCCGACCCCGCACGGCGCGCACGTCGGCTCGACGACAGCTCGGGCACCTCGGCGCGACGGTCCTGCGTGCGGAACGGTCCGGTGTGCAGCGTCGGGTCGGCCGCGCGCTCGACCGAGGCGAGGAACCGCCCGCGCTCGCGCTCGAACAGCGTCCCGTCGGAGTGCAGCTCGAACGCCGCCGAGAGGAAGTTCTCGGTCGAGGCGTTCTCCTCCAGCCGCCGCACCAGGTAGCTGATGGCGACGTCGAACTCGCGCGGGTTGACGACCGGCACGTACAGCAGCACGGCGCCGACCTCGCGCGAGACGGCCTCGACCTGGCCCTGCGCCATGCCCAGCAGCATCTCGAACTCGATGCGGTCGCGCACCCCGCGCTCGCCCGCCAGCAGCCAGGCGTAGGCGATGTCGAAGAGGTTGTGGCCCGCGACGCCGAGCCGCACGGCGGCGCTGCGCTCCGGGGTGAGCGCGGCGTCGAGGATGCGCAGGTAGTTCGCGTCGGAGTCGAGCTTGGTGCGGTACGGCGCCTGCTCCCAGCCGTGCATCACTGCGTCGACGTGCTCCATGGCGAGGTTCGCGCCCTTGACCAGGCGCACCTTGATGCCGGCGCCGCCGTCGGCGACCCGCTGCTGCGCCCAGGCGGTGAGCCGGTCGAGCGCGGGCAGCGCATCGGGCAGGTACGCCTGCAGCACGATGCCCGCCTCGAGGTCGCGCAGTCGTGGATCGGAGAGGATGCGCGTGAACACCTCGATCGTCAGGTCGAGGTCGCGGTACTCCTCCATGTCGAGGTTGATGAACGTGCCGTTCAGCGCGGCCGTCAGATACAGCGGCTGCAGGCGCTCGACGACCTCGTCGACGACCTGGTCGTACGCCCACATCGACAGGTGGCTGACCACGGCCGAGACCTTCACCGAGACGTAGTCGACGTCGTCGCGGCGGATCAGATCGTGGATGCCGTCGAGCCGACGCCGCGCCTCGGTCTCGCCGAGCACGGCCTCGCCGAGCAGGTTGAGGTTGAGCCGGTGGCCGGTGCCGCGGATCTTCTCGATCGCCGGGCCCAGCTTCTCGGGGCGCGCGTCGACGATGAGGTGGCCGACCATGCCGCGCAGCACGCGACGCGCGATCGGCACGACCGGGTACGGGAGGAGCGGGGCGACCGCGCCGCCGAGGCGGACCGCGCCACGAAGATACAGCGGCAGGAACTTCGGCACGAGCGGCGCGACGCGACGGAGATTGGATGCCGCGGCCGACAGCGATTCGGGACGCATCACGCCGTCCACGAACCCGATCGTGAACGGCAGTCCGTTCTCATCCTGGAGGACGCCCGCCAGTTTCTTGGCGGCCGGGTCGACGGCCGCACCGGCCGATTCGTTCACCCAGCGCTGCGCGAGCGCGGTCGCCTTGCGGGCGCGCTCCTGCGTGTCGTCGATCACTCGCTCCCCGTTCATCAGCACGTTCTGCCCGGTCCCTTCCAGAGTGCACCCATCATCACTGATGTTTCCAGGATGCGGCATCCCACCGTTCATGAAAAGCGAACATTGACGACGGATCATCGTCGGCTATGTCGATGGGTTGAGGACTTGCTGGTGCTAGGCGACGGTCGGCGGCGAGTACACCAGCTGCGCCGAGAACGTGCCCGCATTGCGGCTGACCACCTGCGCGCGGCCCGGTGCCGACGGCACGGGCTTGACGCGACCGATGAGCGCGCCCTCTTCGGGGTTGCCGCCGAGCAGGATGCCGGTCACGCCCAGGTCGGTGAACCGCTGGATGATCGGGTCGTACGCGGCACGGCTGGCGCCACCGGTACGGCGGGTGAGGATCACGTGCAGGCCGAGATCGGTCGCCTGGGCGAGCAGCGGCTGCAGCACCGCGAGCGGGTTGCCCTGGCTGGTGGCCACGAGGTCGTAGTCGTCGACGATGATGAACCCCTCGGCGCCCTGCCACCAGCTGCGGTTGCGCAGCTGCTCGGGCGTCACGTCCGGGCCGGGGATGCGGCCGGAGAAGAACTGCGAGAGCTCCTGCATGCCCGAGGTCGCCATGTCGTGCGCGGTGAGGTAGGCGCCCAGGTAGTCCTGCGGCACCTCGCCGAGCAGTGAGCGACGGTAGTCGACGACGAAGATCTTCGCCTGCGCCGGCGTGTACAGGCGCGTGATCTCCTGCACGATGCCGCGCAGGAACGACGATTTGCCGGTGCCGGCATCGCCGTACAGGAACGCGTGCGCCTCGACACGGGGGTCGATGCCGAACGGACGCAGATGCGCCTCGTCGACGCCGAGCAGGAGACTCCCGTAGCCGGGACCCGCCTGAGCGCGGGCGGCTTCGAGAGTGAGCAGCTGCGGCAGCAGCCGCAGCTTGGGTCCGGCCGGGCCGCGCCACGCCTCGTTCATGCGCGAGATCATGGCGTCGACGCCGTCGGCGAGGCTGCTCGGGTTCTGGTCGTCGTCGATGCGCGGCAGCGCGGTGAGCATCTGCAGCTTGGCCCGGCTGAGCCCGCGACCGGGCATGTTGCGCGCGACGTTCTCCGCCTGCTTGCGATCGATCTCCGAGTCGCTCGAGTCACCCAGGCGCAGCTCGAGTCGAGTCTGGATGAGGTCCTTCAGACTCGCGCGGATCTCCATCCAGCGGTTGGCGGTGACCACGATGTGGATGCCGAAGCCGAGGCCGCGACCGGCGATCGTCTGCACCCTCACTTCGAGGGCCTCGTACTCGCTGCGCAGCGTCGGCCATCCGTCGACGATGAGGAACACGTCGCCGTACCCGTCGTCGACGATGCCCTGCGCCCGGCGTTGCCGGTAGGTGTCGATCGAGTCGATGCCCTGGTCACGGAAGTACTTCTCCCGGGCATCCAGGATGCCCTCGACCTCGGCCACGGCGCGGCGGACGGACTCCTGGTCGGTGCGTGTGGCCACTCCCGCGATGTGCGGGTGCTTCTGCATGCCCGAGAACGCGCCGCCGCCGAAGTCGAGCACGTAGAACTGCGCCTCGCGCGGCGTCGTGGTCAGCGCGAGCGCCGACACGAGCGTGCGCGCGAGGGTGGACTTTCCGCTGAGCGGTGCGCCCACGATCGCGACGTGGCCGGCTGCGCCGCCCAGCGACACGGTGAGCTGCTCGCGACGCTGCTCGAGCGGCACGTCGACGATCCCGAGCGGAACGGTGAGGGCCCCGGCATCCCGCCACCCTCGCGAGACGAGACCGAGGTCGGGGTCCACGGCGAGATCGGGCATGAGCTGGCCGAGGGTGGCCGGTTCGTGCAGCGGCGGCAGCCACACCTGGTGCGCCTCGGGTCCACGCCCGACCATGCGGTCGACGGCGAGTTCGAACGTCGATCGCTTCTCCTGCTCGACCGGCGCGGCCGTGACGACGGGTGCGGAGGTCTCGTCGTCGTTGTCGAGGGCTCGGGATGCCGCGGTGAACACCTCGATCTCGGCGGCACCGGCATACACGTCGCCGCCCGATGTCGCCGCTGCCGAACGGCGCCCCTTCGGCGGGCCCGAGACGTACGCGGCGCGGAACTGGATGAGTTCTTCGGTGCCCGATTTGAGGTAGCCGACGCCGGGCTGCTGCGGCAGCGTGTAGGCGTCGGGCACGCCCAGGACGGTGCGCGACTCGGCGGCCGAGAAGGTGCGCAGACCGACGCGGTACGACAGGTAGGTGTCGAGCCCCTTGAGCTTGCCCTCCTCGAGTCGCTGCGAAGCCAGCAGCAGGTGCACCGCCAGCGAACGGCCCACGCGGCCGATGTTGATGAAGCTGTCGACGAACTCGGGCTTTGCGGCCAGCAGCTCGGAGAACTCGTCGGCCACGATCACCAGGGCCGGCAGCGGCTCGAGGTCGGTGCGGCCGTTGCGGCGCGCCTTCTCGTAGTCGGTGACGTTCGCGAAGTTGCCCGCGGCGCGCAGCAGCTCCTGCCGGCGCACGACCTCGCCCTGCAGGGCGTCTTGGAAGCGGTCGACCAGGGCCAGCTCGCTGCCGAGGTTCGTGATGACGGCCGAGACATGCGGCATCCCCGCCATTCCGGCGAACGTCGCACCACCCTTGAAGTCGACGAGCACGAAGTTCAGCTGCTCGGGCGAGTGGGTCAGGGCGAGCGCGAGCACCAGGGTGCGCAGCACCTCGGACTTGCCCGAGCCTGTGGCGCCGATGAGCACGCCGTGCGGGCCCATGCCCTGCTGCGCCGCCTCCTTCAGGTCGAGGATCAGCGGGGCGCCCGAGGTGTCCTGGCCGATCGGCACGCGCAGCCGGTCACGCTCCAGGCGCGGGGCCCAGGCGCGGTCGAGGTCGAGGTCGCGCACATCGGGCAGGCCGAGCAGATCGACGAGCTCGCGCTGGCCGACGCTCTTCTCGGCGGCGCCGGCACCGCCGGCTGCGACCGGCACCGGTCGCAGCGACATGAGCCGGCGGGCCGTGGCCTCCGCCTCCACGATCGTCGCGGCATCCGGCGTGAACAGCTCCGTGGATGCCATCACATCGAGGATCTCGGCCTGGCCTGCGGGGTCGGCACTCAGCGCGAGGCGCACGGTCGACGGGTCTTCGAGCTCACCCCAGCGCGTGGGCAGGTCGATGACGGTGACCCCCTGCACTCCCTCGCGCCCGACGAGCGGGTCGCCCATCGGCAGGGAGACCCCGTCGGAGACGAGGATCACATGCGGCGAGGACGCCACGTCGCCCCGCTGGAAGCGGCCACGCTCGGCCAGGCCCGCCGGCAGCATGTCTTTGAGTGCGTCGAGCGAGGTGCCGATCATGCGGGCGGCACCCAGTCGGTCGCGTGCACGCTGCGAGTGCGCGTGCGGCAGCCACTTCGCCCATTCCCACTCGGGCGTCTGCGCTTCATCGCACAGCACGGCGATGACGACGTCCTCCGGATCATGCAGCGCGGCGACGCCCACGAGCATCGAACGTGCCAGAGCCCGCACCCGCGCGTCGTCGGGGCCGGTGATCTCCACGCGCGCGTAGTCGGCAAGATCTATCGCGCACGGCAGCTCGTGCTGGGTCTCATGTGTGAGCATCAGACGGTGCGCCGCCGACGCGGCCACCGGATCGAGCTGGGCGAGCGGCGGCAGCTCGGGCGCGGTGAGCTCCAATGACAGCGGCTGGTCGTTGACGCCGACCCGCACACGCAAGAACTGCTCGTCGCTCGAGCGCCGCTCCCATACGCGCGTGCGCTCCTCGACGAGGAACGGCAGTGTCGAGGGTGCGGGGTTCTCCCAGTTGTCGTGGCGACGCTGCTGACGGGCCGCGACCCGCACGCTGTCGCGCAGCTGGCCGAGGTAGGCGAGGTATTCGCGGCGGTTGCCCAGCACCTGCGCGTTGTGCTGCGAGCGCTGCCGCCAGCCGTTGACGGCCACGAAGCCGAGCGACGAGAGCAGGAACATGCCGCCGGTGAGGAACCCGGTGGGGCCCGAGTTCGTCACGGTGATCATGACGATGGCGCCGAGGCTGCCGACCATCGGCAGCAGTGAAGTGAGGATGCCGGAGCCGCCCTCGCTGGGGACCAGCTCGGGTGGCGGCTGCACGACGATCCGCTCCTCGGGCTTGCGGGGCGGCGCCAGGCGCGTTCGGGTGCTCATGCGTCGTCTCCGGCCAGTCTCGTCATGGTCAGCGCGCGGTCGCCGATGCGCACGCGCGTGCCGTCCTCGACGAGCGCGCGCTGCTGGGCGACGAGGCGCTTGGCGGCGCCGTCCTCGGTGATCAGGTCAGAACCGTTCGTCGACCCGAGGTCGGTGACCCAGGCGTCGTCGACACCGATCTCGAGCCGCGCATGCGTGCTGGAGACGGTGCGTTGCGGATCGTCGACCGTGATCACGAGGTCGCCTTCCTCCAGCGGGCTGGGGTGCCGGCCGAGCACGACGGCGCAGGGCACAGGAGCTTCCAGGCGCTGACCGGTGTCGAAGGCGAACAGCACCGTCTGCGTCCCCCGGCTCGAGGGCTGCGCACCCGAGCGGCGCGGGCCCGGCGTCGACGACATCACCGGCACGTCGCCGGTCGCCACCCGTCGTGCGCGGCGCGATCCGGGCGCCGGCGGTGCGACGTCGGGAGGGGCGGATGCCGCGGCCGGCGTGGCTGCCGCGGCAGGCGGGGCGGATGCCGCGGCCGGCGTCGGAGCGACCGGTGGGGCCGCTGGTGCCACCGCCTGTCGTGGCGGGACCACCGGCGTCGCGGATGGCGCGACGGCACGTGCGGGCGTCGGCGGCGCCGCGGGCGCCGGCACGGCGGTGGAACGGCGCGGACCCGGCGCGCCGAGGGGTGCCGGAGGCGCCGGCGCCGCGAGGGGCGCTCCCGCGGGCACTCGTGAACCGGGCACATCCGTGATGAGGCCGGTCGCACGGCGAGCCGCCGCGGCCAGGCCCGCACCCGCGGCCGGGCGGGCGATCAGTGGCTCGGCAGGGGCCGCCGATGGCAGGGCCTGCTGGGCCGTTCGAGCCCGCACCGCCGCCTGCTCGCGGGCGGCCATGCGAGGCACCTCGACCACCACGGTGCCCGCGGCACGGTCGGCCCACGAGCGTCGCCAGCCGCTGCGATCGGCCACACCGGTGAGTTCGAGCAGCCAGGCGCCGACCGCGAACACCGCCAGCCCGACGCCGGTGAACACGCCGCGCACCAGGGCGCGCCCGCCACCGGGAGAGTACGGCTTGTCGACGCGAGCCGTACGCAGCCGCATGACGGCGTTGCCGAGACCCAGCCCGGCGCGCGCCTGCAAGATCCAGAGGGCGAGTGCGGCTTCCGCCGCAGCAACTGCGGCGAACATGATCGAGCGGGTGGCCAGCAGCACGACGCAGGTCACGATCGCCACCGCGGCGATGTCGAGGGTCAGCGCCGCCATGCGCGCGGCGACGCCTGCCGGTCGCACCTGCGCGGCACCGCACTGCGGGCACACCGCTGCCCCCGTATGGACCTCGGCGCCGCAGACTGCGCATGCCGAAGCGCTGGCCGGGCCGGTGCTGCGCGCAGTCATCAGGCCATCATCCCACGGAGCAGGTCGATGAACCCGGCGGCGAGCAGGCCTGCGGGCAGCGCCAGCGCCACCGTCAGGGACTCGAGCATGTCACCCACGCGCGACCAGCGCAGCGAGCGGGCGCCTCGGCCGACGGGAACGGTGACCGCGGCGATCACGACGCCGCCGACCAGCAGCACCACCGCGCCGGCGAGGACGAGCTCGGCACCGACACCGCCGAGGGCCGCGGCGACCAGAGAGAGCACCACCACGGCCGCGGCGGCCCGCGGCATCCACCGCACCATCGGGTCGAGCGCACGACGGCTCTGCAGCGCCAGCGCGATCGTGCCGCACGCGGCCAGAGCGATCTGCCCGGCGAACACCACGGGGTCACCCGCCAGCGGGACGAGCGCGAAGGGCGCCGAGGCGGCCGCCGTCAGACAGGTGATGATCGCACCGACGCGCCACCGTGCCGCCGACTGCGCGACCATCGTGCGGGCCTGCGCCGCGCGCACGGCGTGGGCCGGCTCGGGTTCGCGTTCGCGCACGCTCCACCGCAGGGTCTGGAAGCGCACGAAGTCGATGAACATGCCCGGGGCGGCGTTCAGCGCCGTGGAGGGCAGCAGGCGCAGTACGAGCGGGGTGAGCCCGAGCGCCACGGCGCAGGCGGCCGAGGCCGGCATGCTCAGCAGCAGGATGATCGTCCATAACACGGCGAGGCCCGCGCCGAGCACCGCCACCGTGGCGTAGGCGGCCGCGACGACTCGCCCCGCCGCGACCAGTGCGAGCACGCCCGAGAGCACGGCGACCGCGGTGGCTGCACAGATCACCGCGACGTGCACACTCCCCCACGCCAGTGACGGCGCGACCAGCAGCCCGGCCGCCAGCACGAGGACGGGCGAGGCGAAGAACCCGCCCGACAGTTCGACGTCGTCTCCGGGTGTGCGGCGTGCCCAGACCACTCCGCCGACGACGGCACCGATCGCGGCGACGGCGCCCAGCGCGGCCGTCAGAGGCGTCGACGCACGCGTGGTCAGTGGCGTGAGCGCGACGAGCAGAACCGCGAAGACGGCGAGGACCGCGGGAATGTGCTCGTGAGGGGTGGATGCCGCGGCCGCCCGTGCGCGCTGCCGTCGCGGCGTCGTCGTGGCAGAGGGATCGACGACGGTCAGCACGGTGCCGTCCTCGCAATCACCGAGAGGTCGTGCGAGATCGAGCGCAGAACCGGCGCGATCGTGCAGCGTGACCGCAGACGGGTCGATACCGAGATGCCGCAGTACGGCGCCGAGAGCAGAGTCGGCGGACGCTGCGACGTCGTGTCGCACCGGACCGTCGCAGATCACAACGCGTCGCCGCTGTGCTGTCTCGACCGAATCCACTCGTCCATCCTCGCATCACCCTGATCGGCGGACTCCTCTGCCGATCCGCACACCGGTGGGGCGCCGTCGTGCGCGACGACGCCCCACCAGTGTGGCTCAGCCGCGGCCGCCTGCTCCGGCTCTGCCGCCGAGCGCGGCCCGCGCTCTTCATCGTCCTCGAGCCGCGGGGCGATCGGGCCGCCGAGCCCACGCCTCTTCTCCTTCACGTGCAGGTGTCGTGGCCCGAACGAGTCGGGCCACGACAACCAGTCACCGCATACTCAGTTCGAGAAACGACCCGCCGACGAGTTGTCCTGCGACACATACCCCTGCGAGATCTGCTCGGTCTTCACCGAGATCTGCTCCAGCAGCGTGTTCAACGCCTGCAACGACTTCGTCCACTCACGCTGCGCCTGGTCATACGCCTGCTGCGCCGAACCATCCCACGACGCCCGCAACTTCCCGACCTCAGACTCCAACGTCTCCAGCCGCGACGCGATACCCCGCGCACCCGTACGAATCTGACCCGACAGCGCCGTGACCTGCTCCGGCTTGACCGACATCGACTGCATCATCAATACCCTTCCCTCAAAACCGAAACGCTCACTGGCCCATCATCGAGCCGAGGCCCGCAATGGTCTGCTGATGCGAATCCTCCGTCGCCGACTGGTCACGCTCGGTCCCCCGCAGCGCATCCTCCAACGTGACCAGCACATTGTTCAGCTTCCGAGTCTCCTCATCCCACCGAGCCATCAACTGCCCGAACGAACCCGCCGCAGCACCCGTCCAGAAACCCGACACCTGCTCGATCTCGCCACGCACGAACTTGACCTGCTGGTCAATCCCGGCCTTGGCCTCATTCACCGCCTGCGCACCACGCGCCAGCGCACCTTCCTCGGCCGAAATCAGACCAGCCATCACAACCTCCCACGATCAAAGACAACCCGACACACCGCCAGGCCAACACCAACCATGAAAACACACAGCAACGCCCCACGAAGATAAAAAAGTTATCCTCGAGAATTCCCGGGAGCGGCGTACCTGTGAGCACCAAGACCGCGGCGTCGCTCGGCAGGATGTGCCGCAGCGCGACCGGACCGTACCCGGTCGTGTCGCTGCGCGTCAACGCATTGTCGTCGGGCGTCGTGTCAGTCCGATGGCCCATCATCGGCCGATGCCAGGACCGCGGGCACCACGACCAATGCGACCGCGACGCCACTGGCGAGCGAAAGACCGCTGAGGCGGCCTAGCGACATCCTCCGGCGACCGGCAGGTCGTTGCTGACGATAAGAATGGGTCACCCGCGTCCGCCGGCACCGGCTGACGCCGACCGCGGACCGCGCTGCTCCTCGTCTTCAAGGTGCGGTGCGATCGGCCCGCCGAGGCCACGGCCCTGCTCCTTGTCCCGCTCGCGTCCAGCCGCTCCCGGTCGCCCGCCCGCTCCGACCGCACCCGAGCGCCCACCGGCGCCCGCGCCCGCAGACGACGAGGCTGCCCCCGCACCGCTGCCGGCACGCGTTCCGCCGAGCAACCCACCGGTGCGCCCGGCCGTCCCTGCTGCACCGCCGCGGCCGAGACCGCCGACGCCGCCCGGCCCCACTGCAGTGCCCGACCCGGATGCACCGCCGACGCCTGCGGCGCCCCGCACACCGAGCGAGCCGCCCGCCGAAGCACCGGAGCCCGAAACGCCACCGGTCGCCGCGGCGCCCCCGGTCGCGCCGAACCCACCGGCAAGACGTGCACCGCCGAAGAGGGCGGCGCCGCCGGCACCGGCCACCGCGCCACCCGTGCCGATGTTGCCCAGAAGGCCGGATCCGGCTGAGCCGCCGATTCCGAGACCCGTCGCTGCACCCGACGACCCGCCGGTCCAGGTGGTACCGCCACCGCCCTGCCCGTTCGGAGTCAGGCCGCCGCCCGATCCATCACCCGGAGCGGATGAACCGCCGCCGGGGTGACTCGATCCTCCGACGGAAGGGGTCGAACCGGTCCCCGTATCGAGCGGGTAGCTTCCCGGACCCCAATCGATCGAGGAGCCATCGGCCCGGCTGACGGTTGAGGACCCGCCACCACCAGAGGATCCGCTCGCATCCGGGTAGTACGAGAAGCTTCTCGGCTGCGACGAACCAGACGACGAGGGGTAGCTCCCGGAGCTGCCGTCACTGCCGTCGCCCCCGCCCGGCCGTTTTCCGTCGTGGTCCGTGACCTCGGGCGGGAACTCGATCTTGTCGAGGTCGTCACTGGCCTTCTCCACCGCGGTCTTCGCGGCACTCTCACGTTTCGCCGCGACAGCGGCCTTGACGTTGGACAAGGTGTTCGCGTTCTTGACGAGACACATTCCGACTTCGTCGACGTTGACGCCGTCACCGTCCGCGGTGCTGTTGATGCGATCGATCGTGCTCTGGCTCAGCTCCCCTTCCGGGAGATCCTGCCATGCAGTCTGTGCGGCGAACTGCACCTCGGCCGCCTCGTCGACCTTGGCTTTGACAGCCTTCGTGGTGTCGGCGATCGCCTGCGCCCGAGTAGCCGCCGCCCGCAGGTTCTCCGCCGCCGCATCGCCGGTCCGACCACTCGCACCGGGTTCATTGGCTGCCTTGAGGAGAACCTTCTTCAGGTCTTCCATCTTCTCGATGACGGTCGCGGCGTCCGGCATGCCGAACGTCAGCCCGTACGCGATGTTGTTGAGTCGGTCTTCCCAGATGCCGGTCACACCGCACCTCCCACGCTCTTGTTCTTCTTGCGATTCGTCACGACCACGATGATCACGACCACAGCGATCACGATCAGCAGCAGGATGACGCCACCACCCACCAGGAGCGGGACCACCAGCCCGCCGCCGCTGGACGCGAGCGCCCCCGGCGTCGCGGAGGGGCTCCAGTGCGTCGGTGACGCCGACGGGACGGGGGATGCCGCAGCCTGGGCATTCGCCACTTGGGCGGCCGTCGGCCGGCCGGACGACTTGTCCATCAACGGATTCTCATCCGGATACGTCGTCGGATCGACGTTCAAGACGTGTCGCAATGACACGCGGCCATATCCGAGCGCCCCCTCACGTGAGAGCTCGTGCTCCTCGGTTCCCGTGTTGTGGATCAGTGATTGGATCAACTGATTCCCGGTGGCCTTCGGGTATTTCTGCGCCGCCACCGCGACGATGCCCGCCGTCAGCGGCGTCGCCAGACTTGCCCCGCTGATGATCCATGAGCCGCTGCGCCAGTCCACGGACGGAAAGTCCACGCCCGGCGCGACGACCGTCGTCTCTTTCCAGCCGATCCGCTTGCCCGGGATCTGCTGGTCTTCCTGTATTCGTCCGCTCGTATCGAATGCGTTCACGGCGACGACGCCGTTGAACGACCACGGCCAGGTCTGATCCGCCTCGTTCGCAGAGTTGGGAGTGGCCACGACGATCACCACACCGGCAGCGAGCGCCGCCGCCACGGCTTCATCGTCGGCAGATGTCATCGACGAGGACCCCTGAGAGATCGAGATGACCCGCGCACCGCCGGCCACCGCGCGGTGAATGCCCTCGCCCAACGCCGAGCGTCCGTCGAAATCACCGGCGGGGTCGCAGAGACCGAGCGTGTCGGCAGGGCCGGTTCCGTAGAACGTGACATCAGCGTCCGGCGCGATTCCGCGCACGTTTCCCTTGCCTTTGCCGTTGCCGATCAAGAGCGCGGTCACATCGGAGCCATGGCTGGCCTCATCCGACACGTCCGAGCCCGACACTCGCACTTCTCCGCTCTTGCACAGCGCGCGGTCGTCGACGGTCAGATGAGCCCCCTGGAACACATCCAGGTCCGGGTTGATCTGCTTGTCGATCACAGCGACCTTCACGCCCGCTCCTGTCCAGCCGTCGGCCTGCACTTCGGCCACTTTGAAGCCGTCGTACCACCAGTTCGTGCCTTCGTCCGCCTGAGCCGCGACCGTGGGCACGACCGTCAGCGCCATCGCCATCGCACATGCCGCGACGACACCGCCGGCACGCGAGAATGGGGTCATCACATGTCTCCGACATCCGACGTCGAGGAGGTGTTCGTCGAGGTCGTGGAAGAAGCGGATGTGGAAGACGCGGCCGCGGGCGACGTGGGCGCCTCGTTCTCGGACTCCAGGGTCTCCTGTGCGGCGGTGACATCGGCCGCCGTCGTGGAGGTCGCCGTCTCGTCGAACATCGTGTCCTGTGTCTTGACCCAGTCCGCGTTGTGCTCGTCGTTGTCCTGCATCGATGTCGCGGCCTGCTGCATGATCTCGACGTGATCCTTGACGGTGACGCGCACGACGTTCGTGTGGTCACCGAGCTGGTCGGCGATCTTCGTGACACGGCTCATGAATGCCGCCGTCGCGTGCTCTTCGGTGGTGCCGACGACATTGCTCGCGTCCTCACGCGTCGGCAGACCGTCATGCGTGTCTTTGAGCACCGAGTTGATGTTCAGGAGAAGATCCCCGTCGATGCTGATCATGCCGGGCAAGATAGCCATAACCCACTCTCCTTCACGTGCAGGTGTCGTGGCCCGAACGAGTCGGGCCACGACAACCAGTCACCGCATACTCAGTTCGAGAAACGACCCGCCGACGAGTTGTCCTGCGACACATACCCCTGCGAGATCTGCTCGGTCTTCACCGAGATCTGCTCCAGCAGCGTGTTCAACGCCTGCAACGACTTCGTCCACTCACGCTGCGCCTGGTCATACGCCTGCTGCGCCGAACCATCCCACGACGCCCGCAACTTCCCGACCTCAGACTCCAACGTCTCCAGCCGCGACGCGATACCCCGCGCACCCGTACGAATCTGACCCGACAGCGCCGTAACCTGCTCCGGCTTGACCGACATCGACTGCATCATCAATACCCTTCCCTCAATACCGAAACGCTCACTGGCCCATCATCGAGCCGAGGCCCGCAATGGTCTGCTGATGCGAATCCTCCGTCGCCGACTGGTCACGCTCGGTCCCCCGCAGCGCATCCTCCAACGTGACCAGCACATTGTTCAGCTTCCGAGTCTCCTCATCCCACCGAGCCATCAACTGCCCGAACGAACCCGCCGCAGCACCCGTCCAGAAACCCGACACCTGCTCGATCTCGCCACGCACGAACTTGACCTGCTGGTCAATCCCGGCCTTGGCCTCATTCACCGCCTGCGCACCACGCGCCAGCGCACCTTCCTCGGCCGAAATCAGACCAGCCATCACAACCTCCCACGATCAAAGACAACCCGACACACCGCCAGGCCAACACCAACCATGAAAACACACAGCAACGCCCCACGAAGATAAAAAAGTTATCCTCGAGCGTCTGAGACGCATCGTTAGACTGTCCGGGTGAGTCAGACGGTGAGTGCACCACGCGCCCTCGTGCGCGTTTCGGTGCTCGGCGAGGGGCGGCGTCTCGACGTCGGCATTCCCGCTCAGCTCCCCCTCATCGAACTGATGCCGGGCTTCGCCCGCAACCTCGGGCTGCTCGACGCGACGATGACGCACGCGGGATATGAGCTGCGCCGGGCCGACGGGCGCGCACTGGATGCCAGCAGCACGGCGGCCGCACAGGGCGTTCTCGACGGAGATGTGCTCACCCTCGCCCGCGGCGGACTAGTCGCTCAGCCACGCGTGTACGACGACGTCGTCGAAGCCGTGATCGATGCGACCGAAGAACAGCACCGGCCCTGGACGCCGCAGGACGGCGTGCGCACCGCCCTCGCCGCGAGCCTCACGCTGCTCGGCGTGTGTGCGGTGGTCCTGCTCGCCGCCGGTCCGGCCGTGCCGATCGGCGCCCTCATCGCGGGCGTCGGAGCCGTGCTCCTCGTCGCCGTGGCGGTCGTGGTCGCACGCCTCGGTCAGCTGGGCGCCGGCCACGCCCTCGGCATCGCGGCCGGTGTCTTCGCTGCCGTCGCCGGGTACCTCGCCGTCATCGGCGACGGTCAGCCCTGGGGTCTGCCGCTCGCCGTCGCAGGCGCGGGCGCCCTCGTCGCCGGCGGTGCCACGGCAGCACTCATGCCCGAGAAGCGCGAGGTGGCCCTCGGCGTCGTCGTCGCCGGCGCCGTCATCGGCATCGCCGGCGGCCTTGTCGCGCTCATGCCGAGCGCTGCCGTCGCGGTGTACGCGCTCATGGCGGCCATCGTCGCGACGGCGTCGAACGCTCTCCCCTGGCTCGTTCTCAGCTCCACCCGCATCCGCGTCATCTCCCCGCACAGCGACGCCGAGGTCTTCGCCGACCCGACGCCCATCGACGGAGAGGATGTCGCGCGCCGCACCGCGATCGCCGCCCGCGCCCTTCTTGTGACGCGCCTCGCGCTGGGCGTGTGCATCCTCGTCGCGACGCCGCTGGTGGCGGCATCCACCCCCGCCGGCAGCGCCCTGTGCGCCCTGGCCTTCGTCGGGACGATGTTCCCCGCACGCCAGGTCTACGCGCGCAGCCACGTCATGGCGATCATGACCCTGTCGACGGTCGGACTGGGCCTCACCGGCGTCGTCACCGCCGTCGCGCAGCCGGCGCTGCAGTCGCTGCTGCTGATCATCGTCGTCGCCGCCACGGTCGTCGTCGTCACGGTCACCCTGATCGCACCGGCGACCCGCATGCGGATGAGCCGCGTGGCCGACGTCGCCGAGCTGGTCATCCTCGCCTCCCTGCTGCCGGTCGGCGTCATCGCGGCGGGACTGGCCTGACTCCATGGCGACCAAGGGCGACCTGATCCAGGCGCAGAGCTTCTCACAGCGCCGTCTGCTGACCGCCTTCGTCAGCGGTGCGCCCGGAGGCAAAGAACTCGAGCCCGCCAAGCCGATGCGCGCCGTCATCGCGGCGATCGCACTGTCGGTCGCGGTCGTGGGCGTGGGCGTGTTCTGGGGCCTTGTCCACCCCGGACTGCCGAGCGGGTGGGAGAACGGTCGCCTCGTACTCGCGAAAGACACCGGGGCGCGCTACGTGACGATCGACGGCACACTGCACCCCGTGGTCAACACGGCCAGCGCTCGCCTGCTGATCCCGTCGAGCTCGTTCACGGTCATCACCACCAACCAGAGCGACCTCGCCGACGTCTCGCTCGGCTCGACGCTCGGCATCGTCGGTGCGCCCGACGCCCTGCCCCCGGCATCCGCCCTCGTGAACGACGGCTGGACCAGCTGCCTCGCCGATCAGGGGCTGTCGACCCGCATCGCCGCGACGCCGGCCGCCGCGGCCACTCCCGACGCCGTCGTGGTCACCACCGGCTCCGACCTGTTCGTCGTCGCCGGTCACGTGCGTCACCCGGTCACCGCCGCCGACAGCGATGCGGTGCTGCGCGCCGCGGGGATCACATCGTCCGGCGCACAGAAGGTGCCGGCTTCATGGCTGAACCTCTTCGACGCCGGCACGGAGCTGGCACCGATCACCGTCGCGAACCCTCAACCGGTCGGCGACTCGAAACTCTCCACCGGCGAAGTCGTGCACATCGAGGGCACCGCCGACGACGAGCGGTTCCTCATCACCGATGACGGCGAGCTCGCCGCGCTCAGCCCGCTGGCATGGCAGCTCTATCAGCTCGGCAACGGCCCGAGCGTGCATGCCCCCACCGAGGTCGCCGCGGCGCAGGTGCGCGGCCTGCAGACCGCGAAGGCGCCCGGCGGCGGCGCAGACTGGCCGGAGAACGGCTTCACCGCGCTCGGTGACGACCGACGCCCGTGCGCGCTGCTGACGCACGAGGCCACGACCGCGCAGACCGTGCTCGCGTCGCAGCCGACATCCCGCGAGGCGACGGCCGGCGTTCAGGTGGGCGCGGGCGCCGGCGCGCTCGTCTCTGCGCAGGCCGGCGAAGACAGCAGCCAAATGCTCACCCTGGTGGACGCGACGGGAACGGCCTTCAGCCTGCCCGGTGCCACGGCTGAGACCGTCGCCCGGCTCGGCTACGACGCCGACGACGTCGGCACCGTCGAGGCCGCATGGACCGACCTGCTGCCCACCGGACCGGCGCTGACCACCGACGCCGCGGGGAAGACCGTCGGCGGATGAGGCACCGCGCACGGGTGACGGCCGGGACGACGACCGCCGCGTTGGCGTTGTTGTCCCTCGCGCTGCTGCCGGGCGCTCTGCCGGCGTCCGCGGCATCCACCGACGCCGCTCCTGCCGCCGTCGCCCAGGCGACCTCCGACGAGTGCACCGCGCAGACGCGCCTCACCGACACGCCACCGGCATTCGCCGTGCTGCAGGTCGAGCGCGCGTGGACCGTCACCCGGGGTGCCGGCGTCACGGTCGCCGTGGTGGATTCGGGAGTGGATGTCTCGAGCCCGCGCCTGTCCGGGGTCGTCCTGAAGGGCACCAGCCTCGTCGACGACGACGGTGACCGGTACGGACGAACGGACGACTTCGGGCACGGCACGATCATCGCCGGCCAGATCGCGACGCAGGCCGACGACGGCTCGGGCCTCGTCGGGCTCGCGCCCGACGTGGAGATCCTGCCGGTGCGCGTGTATGCGGGCGAAGACGACGAGGCTGTCAAGGCCGGCAACGGTCCCGACATCGGGCGCCTCGCGGCGGGCATCCGGTATGCGGCCGACGAGGGTGCACAGATCATCAACGTGTCCTTGAGCACGCCGACCGACGACGACAGGCTGCGCAGCGCGGTCGCATACGCCACCGAGAAGGGAAGCCTCATCGTCGCCAGCGCCGACAACCGCAGCGACGGCGAGGCCGACGGCGACCGCTTCCCCGCCGGCTACCCGGGAGTGGTCGGCGTCGCGGCGCTCAGCGCCGACGGCGTGGTCACCGACGCCAGCATCCACGGGCCGCAGGTCTCGCTGGCGGCCCCGGGCGAGAACATCCTGTCGCTCAGTACCCTCGGCGGAGACTGCATCTTCCCCCAGCAGGGCCAGCCGCCGGCCACGAGCTATGCCGCCGCGTATGTGTCGGCGGCGGCGGCACTGGTGGCCTCGGCATTCCCGAACGAGACCCCCGCGCAGTGGGCGTACCGCCTCGAGGTCACGGCGCGACGCGCCGATCCCGACGCGCGCGACGACGTGTCGGGCTGGGGCGTCATCCAGCCCTACAGCGCCCTCACGCTCGTGCCGGGTGCGGGACTGCGGGGACCGGCCAGTCCCTTCGTGGATGCCGCGGACGAGCCCACGGCGGCGAGTGCAGCGCCCGTCACCGTGCGCGACCTCCCGCCGGCGAACGCCCCCGCGTGGGCGATCGTCTCGGTGGTCGGCGTGCTCGGGCTGGCGGCACTCGGCGCTGTCGGCGCGCTGACGGTGCAGCGCCGCCATCGCGACAGAGACGGCGCACCTCTGAACGGCTCCGGGCTGTACGGCGACGAGACCGAGACGGAGTGAGTCACCCCCACACGCTGGGGGCGCTCTCCCGCGTGGAGGGCAGACGGGATGCCGCGGCCCAGTCGCGCACCCACGGCTCGACCTCCGGCATCCCGTCCATCGACCCGATCACCGCGAACAGCTCGTCGTGCGGGAGTGTCCCGCCCGACTTGCGCATCATCCGCGAGCGCACGATGGCCCGCGTGTAGACCTCGCCGTCGACGACGACCCGGTGCTCCATGTACACGCCGCGGTCGTCGTGCCCGAGCATCCGCGATTCGATGTCGAACCGCTGCCAGAGCTGCAGCGACTTGCGGAACGTGATCGTCTCGGCCGAGACCACCGCGTACCAGTCGTGGGCGCGCATGATGTCCCAGAAACCGGTGCGCACGAGGAGGTCCCAGCGTCCCAGGTCGAAGAGGGACGCGTAGCGGCCGTTGTTCATGTGCATGAGGATGTCGATGTCGGTCGGCAGCGTGGTCAGCCGGATGCGGCTCACGCCGTCCATCGCGAGGCTGTCGCCCCGGCGCAGGCGTCGTCGCGCGCGCAGGTGGATGAGGATCGTCCGCCAGATGACATTCACGAACCGGCATCGTACCCGGTCTCCGACGATGTGCTGATTCGGTTGGCGGTCATCGACAATGGGACCGGACGTGTCCGCGGCTATGCTCACTCCGGAAGGGCACAGCACATGCGCGCACGGGGACCACGGCTCTCACTGCAGGGCGCGCGCATCGTCACCGCTCCCGCGGACGCGGTGGACGAGCTGGTGGATGCCGCGGACCATGCGTTCGACCAGCAGCACTTCCGTGTGCGCCGCCGACCGGATGTCGCCGGCGTCCGTGCCCTCTACCGCCGCGGTTCCACCGCGGAGGACCTCACCCTCTTCGCCTCGGGCATCGAGACGCTCGTCCACCGCATCGGCCCGTTCTCGGCGCTGGGCGTCATCGTGCTGTGGATCGATGACGCTCCCGACGACGCCGGGCGGGTGCGGGCTGTGCTGTCGATGATCCGCGGATACGACCTGCGCCGCGAGTTCACGACGGCCGCGGCATCCCTCATCGCGGACCTCGCCGACCGCGGCATGGCGATCCAGGACCTCGGCTGGCAGCATGCCGTCCTGCTGGCCGACGACTGCCCGGCCAACCCGAGGACCGCGCGCCGCATCGGGTTGCGCTGAGCGTTCTGCGTCGGGACGGTTCGGTACAACGCGCAGGACGCCCTCGATTTCCCCCATCGCGCGCGGCCGCGTAGAGTCTGGCCATGGACGCCCAACTGCAGACAGACATCGTCGTCCGTCCGGTTCGCGACGTGGACGCGGAAGCCCTCGGACGAGTGCACGCCACCTGCTGGCACGAAACGTACGACCACCTCATCAGCAAGGCCGCGCTCGAGAGCGTGTCGCCGAAGCGCCTCGCCGAACTATGGACCCATTGGGCCGTTCAGGGCCCTGAGTTCAAGATGAGCGCGGCGCTCGTCGACGGTGAGATCGTCGGCTTCGTCGGCTCGGGACCGGCACGCGACAAGGACGCCCCCCGCAACCGCGAGCTGTACTTCATCTACCTCCTTGCGGAGTATCACGGCAGCGGCCTGGGCCGCCGCCTGTTCGACGCCGCGGTCGACGAGGGCGAGCCCCTCTATCTGTGGGTCGCCGAAGACAACCCTCGCGCACATCGCTTCTACGTGCGCAACGGGTTCGCCCTCGACGGCGCGCGCCACACCGAGCCCTTCCTCGGTGAGCAGCTCACCGAGGTGCGATTCGTCCGCTGATCGTGCTGCAGATCCAGGCTCTCGAGAGCATCCCCGAGATCACCGTCGGTGCAGATCTCGTGGCGATCATCGCCGATGCGGCCGGTGACACCCTGCGCGACGGCGACATCGTCGTGGTCACCTCGAAGATCGTCTCCAAGGCCGAGGGGCGCACGGTCGAGGCCGATGACCGCGAAGACGCCATCACCGCCGAGACCGTGCGGGTCGTGGCATCCCGCACCTCCGAATCGGGGCATGTGACCCGCATCGTCGAGAACCGTCTGGGCATCGTGTCGGCTGCCGCCGGCGTCGATGCGTCGAACACCCCGACCGGCACCGTGCTGCTGCTGCCGGTGGACCCGGATGCCTCCGCCCGCTCCCTCGCCACCGGGCTGCGCGAGCTGCTCGGCGTGCGCGTGGGCGTCATCGTCTCCGACACGCTCGGACGTGCGTGGCGCGAGGGGCAGACCGACGCCGCGATCGGCGCGGCCGGGGTCGCGGTGTTCGAAGACCTGCGCGGACAGACCGATACCGAAGGCCGCCCGCTCGTCGTGACCATGCCGTGCGTGGCCGACGAGATCGCATCGGCCGCCGAACTTGTCAAGGGCAAGGCGGCGCGCAGGCCGGTGGCCGTCGTCCGGGGGCGCGCCGACCTCGTCGGCGACCTCGACCTGCCCGGGGCCCGCTCGATCGTGCGCTCCGCAGAGCGCGACATGTTCCGCCTCGGCGCCGATGAGGCCTACGACCAGGGCTACGCGGCCGGCATCGAGGAGATGTGGGAAGGGCGCGACACCGCCGAGTGAGTCGCGCCCTCCGCTGAGTGACTCGGCCGCTCAGCGGCCGTTCGACAGCGTCACGCTGCCGGCCGACACGCTCACCTGAACGGTGCTGGCCGCGCCGGGCACCGAGCCGATGCGGTTGTCGAAGGTTCCGGCATCCGTCTCCTGCGTCACCGCGTACTGCCCCTCGGGCACGACGACGTTCAAGCTTCCGGCGTTGGCCGACAGCGTCATGCGCTGCGGCTGTGCACCGGTGAACCGGGCGTCCATCTGCCCCGCATTCAGCTCGAGGTCGGCGCTGCCGACGTCGGCCAGCTGCAGGTCGGCGCTGCCCGCGTCGATCTCGGCCGAGAGGGTGTCGGCCGAGCCCTGCACCTGCAGGCGACCGGCTCCCGCCGACACGGTCAGATCGCCGAAGCGGCCGTCGGCGGTGAGCGCTCCCGCCGCGAGGTCGAGATCGGCGTCGACGCCCGCCAGCGACTGCGGCAGCCGCAGCACGGCCTTGCCGTTGTGCGAGCCGAACAGTCCGATCCATGACCAGAAGTGCCCGTCGGGCGAGGCGACGCGCAGCGCCGTCCCCTCCTTGCGCAGCGTCCACCGGTCGGCGCTGATGCCGCCGGTGACGCTGAGCTCGGCCTGGTCGACCGCGGCGAACTCGACCTGGATGGATCCCGCGCCCATGTCCAGGTCGATGGCGTCGACCCCGTCCACCGCGATCGTCCGGCTGCTCGTCTGCTGCGCGGCGGAGGCGAGGGTGGATGCCGCGGCGGTGCCGACCGAGCCGACGGCCAGTGCGCCGCCGAGCACGATCGCGACGATCGCGACCGCCCGTGCTCCCTGTGTCGTGTTCATCGGTCCTCTCCTGCCTGCGGCGCGTCGCCGCTGTGTGCGATGTGGGCGAGTGCCGCCAGCACCCGCCGGTTGCCTGATTCGTCCTGCTCGAGGTCGAGCTTCTGGAACACCGAGGTGATGTGCTTCTCCACGCTGCCCTCGGTGATGTACAGCGTCTGGGCGATGGCCTGGTTCGATTTGCCCTCGGCGATCAGCGCGAGCACGGTCGCCTCACGGGCCGTGAGCCGCTGCATCCGCTCATCCTGCGTCCGGCGGCTGAGCAGCTGCGCGACGACCTCGGGGTCGAACACGGTCGCGCCGCCGGCGATCTGCTTCAGCGTCTGGAGGAAGTCTGCGACATCGGCCACGCGGTCTTTGAGCAGATATCCGAGTGCCCCGCCGCGCCCGGCGATGAGGTCGGCCGCATAGCGTTCCTCGACGTACTGCGAGAGCACGAGGATCGGCAGCTCGGGGTTCGCGGCCCGCAGTCGCAGCGCCGCCCGGATGCCCTCGTCGGTGCGCGTCGGAGGCAGCCGCACGTCGAGGATGCACAGATCGGGCGCGGTCTCGGTCACGGTGTCGTCGAGCTCGGCGGCATCGGGGAGGGCTGCGACCACCTCATGGCCGGCATCCTCCAGCAGCCGCATGAGACCCTCGCGCAGAAGGACCGAGTCTTCGCAGATCAGAACGCGCACGGCACGCTCACCTCCACCGTCGTGGGGCCGCCGGCCGGGCTCGTGACCGTCAGCGTGCCGCCGACGCCGAGGACGCGGTTCGACAGGCCGTCGAGTCCCCCGCCGGGGACGACGGTCGCCCCGCCGACGCCGTTGTCTTCGATGCGCGCCCAGAGGATGCCGCCCTCGCGCTGGCGAACGATCACGCGGCACTCGGCGGCGCGTGAGTGCTTGGCCGCGTTCGTGAGCGACTCGGCGATCACGTAGTAGACGGCGGTCTCGGTCTGCGGACTGCACCGCTGCGTGAGTTGGGAATCGAGCTGGACGGGGATCGGCGAGCGCCCGGCGAGGGCCGACAGCGCGGCATCCAGCCCCCGGTCATCGAGGATGGAGGTGTGGATGCCGCGGGCCAGCTGCCGCAGCTCGGTGATCGCCGCCTTGGTCGAGGTGTGTGCCTCGGCGATGAGCTGTCGGGCCGCCTCGGGGTCCTCGTCGATCTTCTGCTGCGCCATGCCCAGCGTCATGCCGACCGAGACCAGCCGCGGCTGGACACCGTCGTGCAGGTCGCGCTCGATGCGCGTGCGCTCGACGTCGGCGGCGCGCACCGCGCCCCCGCGCTGTGCCTGGGCGGTGCGGGCCTCGGCGGCCAGCTGCGCTTCGCGCGACGGCACGAGGATCGCCCGCGCGAGCACGCCGTGCAGCGCCGCGAGGCCGAGAAGACCGGCGATCGCCACGAGTGCTGCGAAGATGCCGACGCCGACGGCCCACGAAGCGGGAACCTGGAGGTTCACCCCCAAGAGGCGAAGGCTGTCGGGGTCGCCGGGCACCAGCGGCGAGAACGCCATCGCGACGCCCGAGCCGAGCATGCTCAGCAGCCCGATCACCGCCCAGCCCATCACCACCGCGATCGCCGCGCTCGCGACACCCCGCCACATCCGGCCGTCGATGAACTGCAGCCACACCGTCCGCAGCCACCCGGTGAAGCCGGGACGGCCGCTTGTGCGCGGCGGCAGCGGCGCGATGCCGAAGCCGTACAGACCGTCCACCCGGGCGGTCTCGAGCCAGCCGAGCGCATACAGTCCGTAGACGAAGCCGAGCAGCAGCACGAGCCCGATGCCCGCCGCGAAGACCAGCGGAACCCCGGCGGCGAACAGGGTGGACAGGACGATGAAGGCGCCGGTCCAGGCCACCGCCACAGCGGCCAGCTGCGCGATCGCCCCCAGCACGCGGGCCGGGGTGAACACCCGCGGCGCCCGATCGGTCGTTGTCGAAGTCATGTCCCCCACGCTAGGGCGTGGCATGTCCCCCGCACATCACGGAGACCCGCAGATCCGGGGTGGGGATATCCCCCGGTCTGACCCGGCCGCCGCGCGCGCAGCGACCGGGTCAGCCGGGCTCAGCGCTCGCTGACGTTGCCGAAGAGCTTCGCGATCGGGGCGAGCACGAGCGGGCGCGCCGCGACCCAACCCGCGACGACGATGATCATCGCGCCCACGAAGAACCAGAAGCCGATCCAGCCGTCACCCGCGTTCGAGGCGAACATCGCGTTCAGGTTGTGCAGGAAGCCGGTGGTCACCACCAGCGTCACGTGCGCGACGATGAAGAGCACGAAGAACAGCATCGTAGGGAAGTGCACGGCACGCGCCCACTCGACCGGGTAGATCTTGTTCAGCGTCTTCGCGTTGCTCGGCCACACGCCGCTCATGCGCACGCCGGTGATCGCCGCGAGCGGGGCCGCGAGGAACACGACCGCGAAGTACGCGATCTGCTGCAGGCTGTTGTAGTTGACCCAGCCGTCTTCGATCGGCCAGTCCATCGACAGGTACTGCAGGCCCGCCGACAGCGCGTTCGGGAAGACCGACCAGTCGGTAGGGACGAGCCGCATCCACTGCCCGGTCGCGAACAGCAGCACGACGAAGATCACGCCGTTCACCAGCCACAGGATGTCGAGCGACTGGTGGAACCACAGGTTGATGCTGATCTTGCGCTTGGGATTGCCGCGGGTGCTCCAGAAGGCCGGCGGGCGCTTCTGGTGCCGCACCATGAGACCCGACCGGATGATCAGCACCATGAAGAAGATGTTGAGGAAGTGCTGCCAGTTCAGCCACACCGGGAACCCGACCGGCGCCGACTCGGGCAGCTCGTACGCCCCCGGGTAGGTCTTCAGGAAGCTCTCCATGAAGTCCAGGCTCAAGAACCAGCGGGTGAGCATCGACAGCATCGCGAACGCGCCGACGATGACGATGACCATGACGATCGCCGCCCCGACCCACTGGCCCGTCGTGAACGGGCCGTGGCGCACCGGTTCGGGCTGCTCGATGGGCTTGCGCTTGGGGATCGTGCGGGCACGATCCGCTTCCCACCGCGCGGCGGCGGCACCGGCGTGCACGCTGCTCGTGAACGGCAGCGGGGCGAGCTCGGCAGGGACCGCAGAAGCCGCGGCGGCCGGAACGGCGGGGGTGGATGCCGCGGCCGCGGCGCCCGGGCGCGGCAGGCCGGAACGGCGGCCGGTCGTCGGTGCCGCGGTCGGCTGTGCGGGTGCTGCGGCCTCGGGCTCTGCGGCGACGGGCTCTGCGGCCACGGGCTCTGCGGCGACGGCGGGCGCGAAGCCGGCCGGAGGCCACGGCTCGCCGCCCTTGGTGCGCGGCAGGCCTCGGCGCAGGGCCGTGTCGGAGACCGAGGTCCCTGAGCGAGGCCCGGAGGGCTGAGACGAAGGGGCGGTCGAAGCAGGTGCAGCGGCGGCCGACGGCGCTTCGTCTCGCGGCTGCGCCGCTTGCTCAGCGACCTCGGGTTCGGCGACGACGGCGGGCGCGAAGTCCGCCGGCGGCCAGGGCTCTCCGCCTGCCACACGCGGCAGGCCGCGGCGCAGCGAGGTCCCTGAGCGGGGTCCGGAGGGCTGAGACGAAGAGGCGGCCGAAGCAGGTGCCGCAGCGACCGGTGCTTCGTCTCGCGTCGCCTGCTCAACGACCGGCGCGTCGGCGACGACCGCCGCGGGCGCGGCGGCCGCGGCATCCATCGTCGTCTCGACCGGATCGGCGACCTCGACCGGCGCCTCGCCGGCGGGCGGCCAGGGCTCGCCGTCGGGAGTGCGCGGCAGCCCGCGGCGAACCGTGCGCGCGTAGGTCGCCACGGCTACTGCTTCCGCGCCTTGAGCGTCTCGATCAGCTGCGGCACGACCGTGAACAGGTCGCCGACGACGCCGAAGTCCGCGATGTCGAACATCGGGGCGTCCGCGTCCTTGTTGATCGCGACGATCGTCTTGGCCGTCTGCATGCCGGCCTTGTGCTGGATCGCACCGGAGATGCCCAGCGCGATGTACAGCTGCGGCGATACCGAGACGCCGGTCTGGCCGACCTGGTACGACTGCGGAACGTATCCGGCGTCGACGGCCGCGCGCGAGGCGCCCACCGCGGCTCCGAGCACGTCGGCGAGCTCGTCGACGAGGGCGAACTTCTCGCCCGAGCCCAGTCCGCGGCCACCAGAGACGACCTTCGCGGCACCGCGCAGCTCAGGCCGGGTCGAGGTCTCGGTGCTCTCCTGCACCGCGGTCACGGTCGCGGCCTTGCGGCCCGACGGCGTGACCTCAAGCTCCTCGACGGAGGCCGGCCGGGCCTCGGCGCGCTCCTCGACCGCACCCTGGCGCACCAGGATCACCGGGGCGCCGAAGGTCGCCGCCGAATCGGCGTTGAACATGCCGCCGTACACCGCGTGGTGGGCGACGATGCCCTCGTCGTCACGGCCGACGCCGACCGCGTCGACGGCGAGCGCCGAGCGGGTGCGGGCGGCGTAACGGCCGGCGACGTCGCGTCCGTCGACCGAGTGCGAGATGAGGATCGCGTCGGGCTGCACGCGCTCGGCGGCAGCCGCCAGCGCGTCGACGACGGGGACCGTCAGGCCCTCGCCGGCGGGTGCGACCAGCACGCGCGTCGCGCCGAGGGCGGCCGCGGCATCCCCCAGCTTCTCGTCGCCCACGACGAGCGCGACAGGAGTGCCGATGGTGGATGCCGCACCCAGCAGCGCGGCGGAGGACTTCGCCAGCTCGCCCGACGGGGTCGTGTCGAGAAGGACGAGGATCGAATCTGCAGCGTAATCAGCCATGTCGCTCACCTCAGGCCAGTCGGTTCTGGATCAGGAACTCGGCGAGCTTCACACCCGCGTCGCCCTCGTCGACGATCTTGGTGCCCGCCGCACGCGCGGGCTTCTCGCTCACGGCGATCATGATCGAGCGGGATGCCGCCGGGTCTGCCGCATCCACCCCCAGATCGGCGAGCGTCTTGGTCTCATACGGCTTCTTCTTCGCCGCCATGATGCCCTTGAAGTTGGGGAACCGGGCGTCGGGGAGGCGCTCGGTGATCGAGATCACGGCCGGCAGCTGCGCGGTCACGCTCGCCGTTCCGCCGTCGATCGCGCGCTCGCCCGAGACCTGCGCATCGGCGATCTCGACGCTGTTCAGCCCCGTCGCCTGCGGCACGTCGAGCAGCTCGGCGATCATCGCCGGCAGCACGCCGCCCGAGCCGTCGGTGGACTGGTTGCCGGTGATCACCAGGTCGAAGCCGATCTCGCGGATCGCGGCGGCGAGCGCCTCGGCACTCAGACCCAGATCGGCGCCCAGCAGCGCCTCGTCGACGATCTGCACCGCCGTTCCCGCACCCATCGCGAGCCCCTTGCGGATCGTCGCCTGCGCCGTCTCGGGTGCCATCGACAGCACGACGACCTCGGTGCCCGCATTCTTGTCGGCATACGAGAGCGCGACCTCAAGCGCGCGCCCGCTGATCTCGTCGAGAACGGGCTCGCTCGCGGCACGATCCGCGAGCCCCGTCTCGAGATCCAGTTTGCGGTCCCCGTACGTATCCGGGACTTCCTTGACCAGGACGATGATCTTCATAGAGGCAACTCCTTCGGCGGGTCTGAGTCTAGCCAAGCACGGCGAATGTACCCAATCTCGGGGGTACGGCCGGGAAAATCCCCGCAACCGTTCGGTCAATGTATACATTCCACGAAGTGGAACGCGTCTTCACGGTGTTGTTTGTGGGGTTCGACGAGGATGCGCGCACAGCGATGCGGGGCGCGACGAGAACGTCGCACCCCGCATCGCTGTCATCGCCGTCAGGAGAACAGACCGCCGATCGCCGGGACGGTCAGGGCCGCGACGTAGTACCCCATGAACTGCACGCCCGTGTGCATGGCGAACAGGCGATTCATGAGACCACCGACCAGACCGACCGTCACCGCGACCAGGATCGCCACGATGCCGCCTTCGTAGAGGCAGATGACCGCGATCAGTCCGGCGAAGGCGCCGATGATCGCCTCGTGCGAGACATGCCGCATGATCCACGACGCCGCACGGTGCGCCTGCGTCATCGCGAACGGGTACGTGATCAGCAGCGCGATGATGACGGCAAGCAGACCGAACACAAGGAACTGCCAAGGTCCGAGCAGATCATGCAGGTTGTGCGTCGCCCCCGTCTCGGTGTCGATCGTGAACACCGGCGGTGCGTTGAACAGCGGGTTGGCCGGCCCCGCGGCCATCGGCGACAGCGGCAGGCCGATCGCGATGAGCGGGATGAGGGTCTCGGCGATGTAGGTCGACTCGGTCGTGCCGTTCTTCACCGCCATGAGGGTGGTCAGCTTCCGGTAGCCGTTCTTGATGCGCCCGCCGAACAGCTCGCCCATCATCACCGTCATCGCGACCGGCGAGAACACGAAGGTGGCGCTCGAGACGGCTGCCGCCCCCGCGGTGCCCCAGAACTGCGTGCGGTCGAGCACCTTGGCTGGGTTCGGCATCCGGCCGGACCAGGTCCGCACGTCGGCGGCGAGCTCGAAGACGCGCGGCCCAGGACGCGCCATGCTCCGCCTCCCGGCAGGAGTCGACGCGAGCACGAGGTCCGCGATCAGCGGGCCGGTCGCGATGCCGAGGAAGAAGCTGATCGACAGCCCCTTGCCCAGGATGTCGCTGGAGAACTGCTGCAGTCCCACGATGATGAGCACGAACGGCACGAGCGCGATGAGCGCACCCCATCGCCCCTTCGACAGGACCGCGATCAGAACGGCCGCGGCGAGGAACAGCCAGGGTGCGACAGCGCTGATCGCGTCGGAGAAGGGCGTGATGATCCACGCGAACAGCACGGCGAGGGGCACGGCGATGAGCGCCGCCATCGCACCGCCCGAGATCGCCTTGCGCAGCGCGATGTGGGGCACGCCCAGCTCGCGCAGCATCTGCGCATCGCGCAGCAGAGGAGCCGCCATCGTGTCGCCGGGGATGCCGAGGAGAGTCGTCGGAATCGCGTGCGTGACGTGCTTGGCGGCAATCGACGCCATGAAGAACGCGAACACACCGGCCGGAGGCACTCCGAGCAGGATCACGAGAAGCGTGAGCGGGGCGACCGTCGCCGTCTCATCGGTGCCCGAGACCAGGCCGATGAGGGCGAAGACGACGGCCCCGAGCAGAGCCATCCCGAGCGCCCACAGGGTGGGCTCGAGCAGCGCGGTCATGCACGCTCCCCCGTCTCGACGGCCGTGCGACGGTTCTTCTCGTGCTGCGCCTTGAGATCGTCGTACAGCCCGAGCTCCTTCACCTCGGCGAGCGCCGCACGCGGCAGCTCGTCGGGGTCGCCGAGCGGACCGATCTCCGCCTCGATGGCGTCCATCGCGGCTTCACGCGAGCCGGTGTGCTCCGTGCCGACCTCGACGATGCGCTTGGGCTTGAAAAGTCGCGCCGCGACGACAGCAGCGGCGATGCAGCCGGCCAGACCGACCAGCAGGGCATAGCTGTGTCCGACGGCGCCGTCTGCCAGCATCCCGAACAGCCAATCGGCGATCAGGTAGACGGGGACGGAGATGCCGACGCCCAGGATGATCGAGATCAGGAGATGCCGTTTGTCGACGGTGTCTCCCCAGACCTCGAGATAGCGGTCTTCCACAGGTGTTCCTCTCTAACGCGTCAGCGCCGTTGCGACTCGAGATGTGATGGGCCGCTGCAGTACGGCCGACAGCCAGGAGCTCGTCTCCACGACCGCATCGAGATCGACGCCGGTGCGGATGCCGAGTCCCTCGAGCATCCAGACGAGATCGTCCGCGGCGAGATTACCGGTCGCGGACTTGGCGAACGGACAGCCTCCGACGCCGCCGGTCGCAGCATCGAAGGTGCGCACGCCCTCCTCCAGCCCGGCATACACATTGGCGAGTGCCGTGCCGTAGGTGTCGTGCAGATGCAGCGCCAGATCGGTCACTGCGATCCCCGTGCCCGTGAGCAACCGGACGATGCGCTTGATCTGGCCCGGGGTGGCGACTCCGATCGTGTCGCCGAGCGAAAGCTCGCGGATTCCCCACGCGCGCATCGCCGTGGCCAGCCGGACGACTTCGCCTTCATCAACGACGCCTTCCCAGGGGTCGCCGAACACCATCGACAGATAGCCCCGCACGCGGACCCCGTCGGCGGAGGCCTGCTGCGCGATGCGCTGCACCATCTCCTCCATGCGAGCACGCGGCGCACCGAGGTTCTCCCGCGAGAACGTCTCGGTGACGCTGAGGAACACGGCGATGTCGTCAGCCCCGGCGGCGCGAGCGTGGTCGTAGCCGGTGACGTTCGGCACGAGCACGGGTGTGCGTGCGGGCAGATCCTTCACACGCGCGAAGACATCGGCGGAGTCGGCCATCTGCGGCACGCGGTCGGCGCGCACGAAGCTGCCGACCTCGACGACAGGGAAGCCGGCGCGCACGAGTCGTTCGATCAGTTCGACCTTCTGCTCGACGTCGAGCCGCATCGCCTCGGCCTGCAGGCCGTCGCGCGGAGCGACATCCCAGATCTCCACCTCCGCGGGCAGCGCGCTGTCGGCGACGCGCACGGGGAGGGCGTCGTCGCGACTCACCGCGCGCTTCTCCGCTCGACGAGGATCTGCTCGGCGACGTCCGCCCGCACCGCACGCCGACGCACCAGCTCGGCGGCGACCTCATCGATCTCGGCACCGGAGGCTCCGGCGGCGACCGCCACGTTGCGCGCGTGAAGCCCCATGTGCCCGCGCTGGATCCCCTCCGCCGCGAGTGCGCGGACCGCCGCGACGTTCTGCGCGAGACCGACGGCTGCGATGAGCTCGCCCAGTTCGGCGGCTCTCGTGACCTCGGTCATCGCGACGCCGGCGCGAGCGGCGGGGTGCGACTTCGTCGCTCCACCGACGAGCCCCACAGCCATCGGCATCTCGAGGGTCGCGACAAGCCGTCCGTCAGCGTCCTTCTCGAAACGGCTCAGCGATCGGTACTGCCCGTCCCGTGCGGCGTATGAATGCGCGCCGGCCTCGACGGCCCGCGTGTCGTTGCCCGTCGCCAGGACCACGGCGGTGACGCCGTTCATGATGCCCTTGTTGTGCGTCGCCGCCCGGTACGGGTCGTCGACGGCGAGGCGGGCGCCTTCGATGATGTCATCGACGATCGCGGGGCCGCCGATCTGCTCAGGATCGATGACGACGCGCGCCCGTACCACCCGACGATCGGCGAGGTTGGTGAGAATGCGCAGCAGAGATCGCCCCCCGGTGATCTCGGCCAGGCGCGGCGCGATGGCCTCCGCCATCGTGTTGACGGCGTTGGCACCCATGGCATCGCCGACGTCGACCACCAGATGCGCGACCAGGTGCGGCGCGGGCGCCCCATCGATCACACGCACCAGAAGGTCCCGCGCGCCCCCGCCGACCTCGACGAGCCGGGGATCCTGCGCATCGGCGAGATCGAGGATCTCTTGCCGCGCTTCGAGGATGCGCGCCTTCGCGCCGAACGGATCCGCGACATCGAGCAGCTGCACCTGAGCCTGCATGAGCGGCTCCGCGGCTGTGGCGACGATGCCGCCGGTCGGGCGCGCCATCCGCGCGACATTGGATGCTGCAGCGATCACCGACGGCTCCTCTGTCGCCATCGGGATGAGCACCTCACGGCCGTTCACGATGAAGTTCGTCGCCACGCCGACCGGCACGCCGAGCTGCCCGATCACGTTCTCGACCATGCGGTCCGCTTGGTCCATCGACAGGCCATCGCCCTCGAGCGCACGGAGCGCGTCGGATTCCAGGCCGATCGCCTGGATGACGGCTGCCCTGCGGTCATCGACCGTACTGTTCCGCAGACCGCTGAGTCGAGAGGTGGTGGCCACGATGCTTCCTTTCCTGCGGGCGTCTTCGCCGCAGCCCTCTCAGCCAAGCAACCCGGCCCCGAGGTAGACAGGTCCAGATCAGCCACAATGGGCGGGGTCCGAGTGTCCGGAATGCTTACCGGGCGGCATGGCCGAGAAGGCGACGGGCCCGCTCGACGCGCACGGCGAGTTCCAGGCGGAATCGCGCCTCAGGGTCGTCGATCGCCGCCCCCAGCAGCGCTCGAAGCCGCGAGCGTCGCTGCTTGAGAGTGTTCGGATGAACATGCAGCCTCCGCGCTGTCGCGCTCGCAGCCCAGTGCTCGTCCTGCAGCGCCACGAGGGTGTCGAAGAGGGTCGTTCCACCCGGGCCGTCCCAGGCGAGAACCGGTGCGAGCATCTCCTCGACGAATTCGAGCAGCGCCCCCGGGTCGCCGTCGGTGAGCAGTGCGTATGGCGCAAGCAGCTTCGCATCCAGGATGCCCGACGCTCCCAACCCGCGCGCGAGCTCCGCCACGCGGCGCGTATGCCGGGCATCGGCCGCAGCCTGCTCAAGATCTCGATGCGCGCGCACCACGACCAGCGGCGCGACGTCGGCGAGAGTCGTGCCACGGCCGATCGCCGCCACATCCGCGCCGGGCACGAACGCAACGACGCCGTCGGGAACCTTCGTCACGAGACGATCCCCGACCGCGCGCAGAGCGCTGACGACACGGGCACGATCTCCGACAGCCGAGGGCACCACGACGGCACACCAGGGGCCATCGATCTGCAGACCACGCGCTGTGGCACGTCGGAGCGCCGACCGACGACTGCTCTCGGTCTCCAGGAGGTCGGCAGCGAGCTCTCCGCGTACGCGTTCTTCGGCGTCATCCACGACATCGCGACGCAGAAGGACCAGCGCGGCGGTCAGCGCGGAGCGCTCGACGGTCCGCTGCTCCACATCCGTCATCGGGACTGTGCCCCGCCCCACGACGAGCAGGGCGGGCCGGCCTGCTCCAGACGGAACCGGGGCGACCATCTCCACGGCGCCGCCGTCGAGCACGATCCCGCGACCGGACGCGGTGGCCTCTGCCGCGGCATCCCGCAACGGCACGGCGGCATCCACCAGGCTCTGCGGCCCCGCGATCGCCTCGTCCTGCGCGATCAGGGCCACCTCTCGCCCCAGCGCTCCCGCCAGCGCGGCGACGATGTCGCCGGCGGGATGTCCCCGTACGACCAGCTCGGTGAGCTCCGCGTGCAGCGCTGCCGCCCATTCTGCCTGCTGCTGACGCCAGGTCGCCTCTGCCGAGGCCTCGGTCGCCGACGCGAGCAGCCGCGCCACGTGCAGCACCAGGGCAGCGTGGCCTGCGAATGCGCTCAGCAGCGCGATCTCTTCCGCCCGGAACGAGTGCGGGGTGCGGCTGGCAGCGAACAGCACCCCGAGCACCTGGCCGTCCACGACGAGCGGCGCACCCACGAGCGCGCGCAACTGGTCCTCCGACACGATCTGGTCGATCGTCGAATCGTGCGGCAGGCCGGTCATCTCCCGGTAGTCATCGACGCTCTGCGGGCGTCGGGTGCGGACGATGTGGCTTGCCAAGCCGACGCCCGCCGGCACCACCATCCCTGCGAAGCGAGGCGAGATCGTTCCTGTCTGCGCACGCACGTACAGCTCATCCGTGGACGGCTCGTACACCGAGAGGTATGCCACATCGGCGTCGAGCAGCTCGTGAGCGCGCTCCACGATCCGCTGCAGCAGAACCGCGGTGTCGTGCGTGCCCAGGAGTTCGCGCGTGGAGGAGACGAGTGCGCGAAGCTCGGCGCCGCGCCGCCGCAGCGACGCAGCCCGGGCCGAGAGGTCGAGCAGCGCATCCGCCACCTCCGCGTCACCGGCGGCGACGCCGGCCACAGCAGCAGCATCCATCTGCGCGCCATCCGCGATCGCGCGCAGCGCGGCCGCGATCGGCGATGGCTCTTCTCGCTCCTGCATCCGCCCATTCTCTCCGACGCCGCGCCACCCGCTACCGTTGATCCAGGAGGTTGCCCGTGGCCCGCGTGAAGAGACTGCCGGTCGATCCGATCGCCGAGGCGAAGCGCCAGTGGCTCGACCACGGGTGGACGGACGCCGCCCCCGGCATGACCCTGGTCACCTCGATCATGCGCGCGCAGCAGCTGCTGCTGGCCCGCGTCGACGCGACGCTCAAGCCCTTCAAGCTCACCTTCGCGCGCTACGAGCTGCTCACCCTCCTGAGCTTCACGAGGAGCGGGAGGATGCCGATGGCCTCGGCCTCGTTGAGGCTTCAGGTGCACCCCACCAGCGTGACGAACACCGTCGATCGCCTGGAGGCATCCGGTCACGTGCGGCGCGAGCCGCATCCCGACGACGGCCGGGCGACGCTCATCGCACTCACCGCGTCGGGTCGCGAGCTCGCCGAGCGCGCCACGGCAGCACTGAACGCCGAGGTGTTCGAGCAGCCGGGGCTCGAGCGCACCGACGTCGAACAGCTGGTCGGGCTCGTCGCGCGCATGCGCCGCAACGCCGGCGACTTCGACGACCCGCGTCCGGTGGCCGAGCCCCTCTGACGGAGGCACCGTCCTCCCGCCGTCTCTCCGCGAGATCACCCTCGTGCACGGTTCTGCTGCCCAAAAGCGTGCACAATGATGATCTCGCGTGTGGGCGAGGGTCGCCTTGCCGCCGTTCACTACTCAGTGTTACCGTGTACCGGTAATCAGCAACACTGAGTACTGAGAGAGGGCGCCGTGGGCAAGCAGGAGACCGAGATGCTCAAGGGGGTGCTCGAGGGCATCGTCCTGGCGATCCTCGCCCGCCGCCCGGCGTACGGCTACGAGATCACGGCGTGGCTGCGTGAGCAGGGCTTCACCGATATCGCCGAGGGCACTGTCTATGCGCTCCTCGTGCGCATCGAGCAGCGCGGAATGGTCGACGTCGAGAAGGTGCCCTCCGAAAAGGGCCCGCCCCGCAAGGTGTACTCCCTCAACACCCGAGGATATGAACAGCTGCGCGGCTTCTGGACATCGTGGGGCTTCCTCACCGACAGACTCGCGCACCTGCACGAAGGAGAAGAGCGATGACGAACTTCATCGAGAAGATGGTCGGCGACTTCGGCGAGAAGCGCCGGTGGAAGGAGTACAAAGCCCGGACCAAGGCGCTGCCCGCCCCGTACCGCACCGCGATCGAGGGTGTCGAGCGCTACCTCATGTACAAGGGCGCCATCACCCGCGGCGCGACCCTCGTGAAGATGCTCGAAGACCTGGCCGACCTGTTCGAGCAGGCCGCGGCCGACGCCACACCGATCCGCACGATCGTCGGTGACGACCCGGTCGAGTTCGCCGACGCGTTCCTGGCCAATTTCTCCGAGGACGAGTGGATCTCCAAGGAACGCACACGCCTGACCGACACGATCACGAAGGCCGAGTCCGAAGAGGGCGGATCATGACCGCACCCGCCATCGCCGTCGCGGGCGTCGAGAAGTCGTTCGGCGACCTCGCGGTGCTGCGCGGCGTCGACTTCGACGTCGCGCCCGGCACGATCTTCGCGCTGCTCGGCTCCAACGGCGCCGGCAAGACCACGCTGATCCGCATCCTGTCGACACTGTCGAGAATGGATACCGGAACCGCCCGCATCGCAGACGTCGACGTCGCCACTGACCCGGCCGCGGTGCGGCAGGCGATCAGTCTGACCGGGCAGTTCGCCGCGGTCGACGAAGTGCTCACCGGGCGCGAGAACCTCGTGCTCGTCGCCCGCCTGCGCCACGTCACCCACCCCGGCCCCGTCGCCGATCGACTGCTCGCGCGCTTTTCGCTGACCGAGGCGGGCGACCGCCGTGCCGGCACGTACTCCGGCGGCATGCGACGCCGCCTCGACATAGCGATGAGCCTGATCGGCGATCCCCCGGTCGTGTTCCTCGACGAGCCGACGACCGGGCTCGACCCGCAGGCGCGCAACGAGGTGTGGGACGCGATCCGAGGCCTCGCTGCCGGCGGCACCACGGTGCTGCTGACCACGCAGTATCTCGACGAAGCCGAGCAGCTGGCCGACCGCATCGCGATTCTGCACGAGGGCCGGATCATCCAGAACGGCACGCTCGACGAGCTCAAGGCACTCCTGCCTCCGGCGAAGGTCGAGTTCGTCGAGAAGCAGCCGACGCTCGAAGAGGTCTTCCTTGCCTTGGTCGGCTCGACCTCGAGGGAGAAGGGATCGTGACCACCGGCATCCTGACCGACACCGTCACACTGACCGGCCGCTCGCTGCGGCACGTCACCCGGAGCCTCGACACCATCATCACCACCGCGGTGATGCCGATCGCGATCATGCTGCTGTTCGTGTTCGTCTTCGGCGGCGCGATGCGGACCGGAGACGCCGCGCCCGTCGATTACATGCTGCCCGGCATCCTGCTCATCACGATCGGCTCCGGTGTCGCCTACACGTCGTACCGGCTGTTCCTGGATCTGCGGGGCGGCATCTTCGAGCGCTTCCAGTCGATGCCGATCGCCCGGTCGGCGGCACTGTGGGCGCACGTGCTCACCTCGCTCGCCGCCAACGCCGTCTCGCTCGTGCTCGTGGTCGCGGTCGGCGTGCTCATGGGCTTCCGCAGCGGAGCGGGCGTGGGCGTCTGGCTGGCCGTGGCCGGCATCCTGGTGCTGTACACGCTCGTGCTCACCTGGATCGCTGTGCTCGCGGGGCTGTCGGCGAAGACCGTCGACGGGGCCAGCGCGTTCTCGTATCCGCTGATCTTCCTGCCGTTCATCAGCTCGGCGTTCGTGCCGACCGACACGATGCCGGGACCGGTGAAGTGGTTCGCCGAGTACCAGCCGGTCACGCCGATCGTGAACACGATCCGCGACCTGTTGGCCCAGCGCCCCGTGTCGGGCGACATCTGGATCGCACTGGCGTGGTGCTGCGGCATCCTGATCGTCGCGTATGTGTTCGCGATGCTGGCCTACCGGCGGCGGCTCGGCTGATTCCCCCGCGCTACGCGCTGCGGCGCGCGGATGCCCCGCCTTCGTCGGGCGATGCGGGGGCCGCGGCATCCTGCCCCTCCCCCGGCTCGACACGCGGGCCGTGGATCAAGAAGAAGTCGATCTCGGGCGCATCGGGGTCTTCGACCTCGTCATACTCGTCCAGAATCGCCTGCAGTCGCTCGAGCATCTCCTTGCGGCGCTCCTTCGAGATGCGCATGCGCATCTGTGAGTAGCCTGCCGGCCAGGGACGCTCCTCAGGGTCCTTCGGCGGCGGAGCGCCGACGACCTTGGTGAGCGCGGTCATCAGGTGGCGCATCATGATGCCGCCGACGAACTCGTCGGGTTGCGCCGACATGCGCAGCCCGCTGCCGCGTGGCACCCAGGGCCGTTCCCGGCCGTCGTCGGCCTTCGGTGCGCGTTCGATGAGCCCCATCTTCGCCAGCTGCTTCAGGTGGTAGCTCATGGCGGAGGGCGTCAGGCCGGTGAGCTCGGCGGCTTGGGTGGCCGTCAGCGGGTCCCCGTCATAGAGGGCCTGCAAGACCGTCCAGCGCGCCGGATGCACCAGCGCACGCATCTGAGCGAGGTCCTTGACCTCGATCGGCTCAGCCTTCTTGCCCGCCATAGCGACAGTCTAGTTGCGCTCTGCGTTTATGAAACATATCCTTCATACTTGTGAAGCGGTCCTTTCAGAACTCGGTGTGGGCGATCCGCGACGCCCGTATCGCGCTCAGCGCCCGGGCACTGAGCACCGCAGGCACCTCGGTGACGTCGATCGCCGCGATCCTCCTGCTGCACAACGGCGGGGTGGGCGCCCTCGGCGTCGCCGCGTTCCTCGCGGCGCTCGTCATCCCCGCCATCGCAACCATGGGTCTGTCGGGACGGGTCGTCGACACGATGGACTCCCGCGTCGTGCTGGTCGTGGCATCCCTCGTCCAGGCGACCGCCGTCGTCGCCCTGGGCTTCGCCCACGACACGGCGATGATCTTCGTCACCGGCGTCGTGATCTCGCTGGCGCAGTCGTTCGAACAGCCGACCTGGAGCGCGCTGGTCCCCCGCATCGTCGGCGAAGACCGCATCGGTCAGGCCATCTCGTGGCAGCAGGGTCTCGCCGCGATCGCCTCGCCCATCGGCGCGGGTCTCGGTGGCCTGCTGGTGACCCTCGACGACGTGGCGTGGGGATTCTGGGCGGATGCCGCGACCTACGTGCTGCTCGCGGCAGGGGCCCTCATCATCCGCACCCGACGGCACATGTCCGTCGATGCGCCGACGGCCGCGGGTGCCGCGGACGAGCCGAAGGCGACGTGGACGGCCGGCCTGCGGATCGTGATGCGCGACCGCATCATCGTGCCGCTGTTCATCGCGATCCTCGTGTTCGTCGTGCTCGTGGAGGGGATCAATCCCGTCGAGGTCTTCCTCGTGCGCGACGCGCTGGGCGCGAGCAACTGGCAGTACGGACTCAGTGAGTTCTTCGCGGGCGCCGGCGGGCTCATCGGCGCGGCGATCGCCGGGCGCATCCACAGCAACACCGCCCGCGCCCGGGCAGCGACGATCGGCTTCGGATCGGCCGCCCTCGTCATGATCGCCGCCGGTGCGGCGCAGAGCTTCTGGATCTACGCGGTGATGCTGACCGCGATGATCGCCGCCTTCGGCACCGGCAATGCGACGTTCGGCGCCCTGCTGACCTCGCGCACGCCCGACGCGCAGCGCGGTCGCGTCTATGCGGCGCTGAACGGCCTGGCGCGCACGGCGTCGCTGATCGCTCTGGGTCTCGGCGGTGTGAGCAACGCCCTGCTCGGGCCGCGGGCGACGTTCGTCGTCGCGGGCATCGCCGGCGCGCTCGCGATGGCGGTCGCGAGCGTGGCCGTGATCCGCGCGCAGCGGGCCGAGGCTGCGGCGCTCGCCGCCGAGCGCGCTCAGCCATAGGCCCCGGGCAATGGCACGGAGCCAAAGTCGTGGTCGGCGGGACGACGCACTACCCGGCGGACCCAGGCGGCACCCCGCGGGCCGACCAGGCGGCACCCCGCGGGCCGAGGCACCGCCCCGCGGACCGACACGTCTTCCAGTCGTATTGAACTTCCGGTTCACAGAGCTGAGGGGGCTGTGTGAACCGGAAGTTCACTACACTTTTCGAACGCGTCGCCCCCATCCCGGACGTATCGCGTCAGCCCCAGACGACTCTCGGCGATACCCGAAGCACTCGGGCCCTGCGCCCGTGGCATTCAGCCCTTCGTCCCGCGGGGCACGCTCAGGTGCCTGGATTCGAAGGCGTCGCCCACCCCGCGAGGCACGAAACCGGGGCTTCTCGCCGAAACACAGGGCGACGCCCAGGGTCTCGACGAGAATCCCCGGTCTCGACGTAGGGGGGTGGGGCGCAGAGAACGCCTCAGCGGTTCTCGAACTCCGGTGCGCGCTTCTCGCGGAAGGCCGCCATGCCCTCCTTCTGATCCTGCGTGTCGAAGAGCCCGGCGAACGCCTGCTTCTCGAAGCGCAGGCCCTCGGCGAGCGTGGTCTCCATCGCGGCATCCAGCGCCGCCTTCGCGGCGAACACGCTCGGCAGCGACTTCGACGCGATTGTCTCGGCCGCCTTGCCCGCCTCGTCGAGCAGGTCGGCGACCGGCACGACGCGCGACACGAGCCCCGCGCGCTCGGCCTCGTCGGCGTCCATCAGTCGCCCCGTGAGCACAAGCTCGGCGGCCTTGTAGTATCCGATCGCGCGGATGAGCCGCTGCGTGCCGCCCATGCCGGGGATGACCCCGAGGTTGATCTCTGGCTGCCCGAACTTCGCGGTGTCGGCGGCGAAGATGATGTCGCACATCATGGCCAGCTCGCAGCCGCCGCCCAGTGCGTAGCCGCTGACCGCGGCGATCACGGGCGTGCGGACGGCGGCGAAGTCGGCCCAGCCGCCGAAGTGGTCGCCCATGAGCATGTCGAGCGAGGTCTTCGACTCCATCTCTTTGATGTCGGCGCCGGCGGCGAACGCCCGCTCGGAGCCGCTCACGACGATGGCCCCGATGCCGGGGTCGCGGTCGAACGCGGTCGCGGCGGCGACGACGTCGGCGCAGACCTGCGAGTTCAGGGCGTTGAGTGCTTCGGGGCGATTGAGGGTGATCCACCCGACGCGTCCTCGCGTCTCGGTGAGAATCGTGGCGTACTCGGTCATGCTCCCCATCGTGTCATGCCCGCGGTGCCAGGATCGAAGGGACCGCAGTGCGAGAGGGAGCCCGATGGACACTGAGTTGGATGCCGCGACCGCGCGCCCCGCGCGCACGCCGCGCCGCTACGACAAGACACGCATGGAGGCGTTCAGCGACGGGGTGTTCGCCTTCGCCATCACGCTGCTCGTGCTCGACATCGTGATCCCCAGCGCCGAGGGTGACCGTGATCTGCTCGCTGCGTTCCTCGAACAGTGGCCGGAGTACGTCGCGTACGTGGTCAGCTTCGCGACGATCGGCGCGATCTGGCTCGCACACAACTCGATCAGCGAGCACCTGACCAAGGTCGACTCGACCTACATGCGGCTGAACCTCGTCCTGCTGCTGTTCGTGGCGTTCACGCCGTTCCCGACGCGGTTCCTGTCGCAGTACATCCAGGTCCAGGACGCCGAGCGGGTGGCGGTGACCATCTACGGGATCGCCTTCCTCGTGCTCGCGCTGATCGTCGTGTGCCTCTGGGTCTACGCGAAGCGCGCGGGACTGCTCACCCACGGTGCCGATGACGACAAGGAAGTCGCCGCCAATTCGCAGCGGCTGCCGCAGGGGCTCATCGCCTACCCCGTGCTGATCGTGGTCGGCCTGTTCTGGCCGATGGTCGCCGTGTTCGGCTACCTCGCCCTCGCGCTGTACTTCATGATCCCGTTCCGGATCCGGCGGCGACGGCAACGCGCGGCCGCGGCCGCCGCGAAGTGACCGCTCGCCTCACCCGTCCAGCACTGCGCGCCCGATGATGACGCGCACGGTCTCGGCCGTTCGTCGGCCGCTGCGAAGCCCGCTGCCGTCGCGAAGCGCTTTCACCCTGCGGGGTACCGGCAGGTGACGGTTCCACTGGTCGACGTCTCGTGGGCCACCACCTCGCCATTCCATTCGATCTCGCAGGTCACCGTCTGCGGAGTCTGGTCGTCCGGCGTCTTCACCGTGATCTCCGTCGACGACTTCGCCGTGTTGAACCGTGCGAACCCGCTGTCGTGCCACTCTTCGTCGACGTGCTGCTGCACATCGTCGCTGAATGAGACGGTGAAGACCGGCCCGCCGGTCGCACGCAACTCGACCAGTGTCAGGTGCGGGCGCGTCAGCACACCGAGGATGAGCGTGATCACCAGCACGAGGTCGATGATCAGGGCGAAGATGGCCAGACCCCGTCCCCAGCCGATCAGCCGGGGCGAGGCTCCCCTGCGCCGACTGCGGATATCGATCACGGCGGCGATGAGGGCCGCCACCACACCGACGACCAGCGCAATCGTGAATGCGGGGCTCGGAAAGCCCGGCAGGAACGGGATCAGCGCGACGCCGACGAGCAGCGCGACGACCCACACCCAGAGTGCCGCCCGGTGAGGTCGACGAGTCGCACCGCGTTCCGGCTGTCGCTGTTGAATGGTCATCTCACACTCCGTGCTGGTCGGCAACCGTCTCGTGACGGGGTGGTCTCCGGGAGTCTATCGACGCCCGTACCCTGCAGGACGGTACTATTCCCCTTTGATGATGCGCGAGTCGGGCGTACACCACCGACACAGGTCGGATCACCCGGCAGCGGCATCGACGCGAGCGACACGAGCGACACGAGCGACACGAGAGAGGCACCATGACCGGGTACGACGATATCTCTACGACGATCGGACAGATGAAGCGCGCTGCGATCGACTGCTGGATGGCGGGTCAGAGCTTCTACCCGAACTGGGGCAACGACAAGATCTACTCGAAGTGGGGATGGATGCTCAACTTCTATCATCGGCCGGATGAGAACGGCAATGGCGGGGGAGGTCCGGCATGAGCTCGTCATGCGCTGCGCAGTTCGATGACATCCGTGCGGTCATCGATTCGCGGGTATCCGCCTGGCTCGATCTCCCCGATGGGTCGGCCTGCGCCACACCACAGCAGTCCGTGAGCTCCACCGCCGCGATCTTCGGAGCGTCGGGCACCGGCGCCTCCGTTCAGAACAACGGCGAGATCGTCACGTCGAACGAGACGGTGAGCAAGGTCGTCATCACCCAGATGAGCGGCAAGTTCAAAGCGCCGTTCCTCGACAAGTATCACGCGCAGTTCTCCAACATCTCCTATGGGCTGGGTGCGGCGTGCGCGATCCTCGAGATGAACTACGCGGCCGAGCAGAAGATGTGGCCGGCCGCACGTGATGATGTGGCGAAGATCCTGGAGCAGGCGCGTGATGCCTGGGCGACCCAGGCGGGGACAGCGGCGGCGGCATCCGGCACCCTCACCCTCACCGTGGTCGGCGCCGTCGCCGGCGCGATCGCGACCGTGGCGACGGCGGGCTCTGCGGCGCCGGCAGTTGCGGCGCTCATGGGACTGTCCACGGTCGCGACCGGGGTGATGGCCGGCATCGCAGCGAACGCAGCGGTCTCCGGCAGCAGCTATCTGGACATCCTCGACTCCCTGGACACGGCCCTGGGAGCGCTGAACAAAGCCCTGGTCGACCAGGAGGACGCCCTCAACAAGATGATGGTGGACGCGGTCAACACGATCAACGGGGATCCGGCCGAGTTCGATCTGGACGCGTTTTCCCTGGGCACCTACGCCGGCGACGACGGATCGATCAAGATGCAGGAGGAAGACGCTCAGATCGTGTCCAACAGCATGCAGCGCATCAGCTCGGCGCTCGGCAGCGCATCAGCATCCCTCGGCAGTGCCCCGTACTCCAACCCGACACCACGAAACTATGGCGTCGGCCGGAGTTCGGACGGCACACATGCCGCCGCAAGCGAGCTGTACGCGCTCACTGCCAGGTGCCTGACGCTCACGGATGCGGAGTACGAACGGGGAAAGAAGCTGTTCGAAGCGACCGTCGATGACTACTTCAACACCGACGCCGAGGCCAAGAAGACCGTCAGCACACTGATTGCGGAAGAGGCCGAGATGTCTGAGCTGGATTCGTGAGGCCACCCATGGAGAGCAAGTACCTCGGTACCGTCAACCTGGACGGTGGGCCCGGCGGCGGCATGATGGACGCCACGATCACCTACGACGGATCACCCCTGTCTGTGCGCCTCGAGATCGATTACCCGGGCCGGATGGAGAACACGGATTTCTTCGGGGACACGACGATCGACGACGTCGACAACGTGCTCGGCAACCTGGAGTTCGTCGACAACCTTGCTCGCACGACCATCGCCGCGGGGATCATGCGTGCCGGAACGGCTGCCGATCAGATGTTCACCGCCTGGATGCGCAACAACGACCGGGACGCGGATGAGAAGGACGACTTCCTGCAGCGGCTTCGGCCGACCAGACTGGTGATCACCCCCGACGGGGGCAAGGTCAACCGCGACCGCGTGGTCGTGTCGTATGCGTTGACCGACACGTCGGTGTCCGGCTCGATCAGCGTGCGGTTCGTGGAACCCACGGGGCCGCAACTCGACCCGGCGCCACGCGGCGGCTACAGCTGATCCCACCCCGGTGAACCGGCTCAGCCGCCCAGCACCTCGCGCCCGATGATGACGCGCATGATCTCGTTCGTGCCCTCGAGGATCTGGTGCACGCGCAGGTCGCGCACGACCTTCTCGATGCCGTAGTCCTGCAGGTAGCCGTAGCCGCCGTGCAGCTGCAGGGCCTGGTTGGCGACCTCGAAGCCGGCGTCGGTCGCGAAGCGCTTGGCCATCGCGCACTGCAGCGCGACGTCGGGCTCGCCCGCGTCGAGGGCGGCCGCGGCATCGCGCACCAGAGCCCGTGAGGCCCGCAGCTTGGTCGCCATGTCGGCCAGGGCGAACATGACGGCCTGCCGTTCGGCGAGCGGTTCGCCGAACGTGAAGCGCTCGTGCACATAGCGGATGGCGCGGTCCATCGCCCACTGGGCCCCGCCGATGGAGCACGCGGCGATGTTCAGGCGCCCGCCGTTGAGCGCCTGCATGGCGATCTTGAAGCCCTTGCCGACCTCACCGAGCACGGCCGTGGCGGGAACCCGCACCTCGTCGAAGATCACCTGGCGGGTGGGTTGGGCGTTCCAGCCCATCTTCTTCTCGTTCGCGCCGAAGCTGAGCCCGGGCAGCCCATCGGGAACGATGAACGCGGTGACCCCGCGCGCGCCCGGCTCGCCGGTGCGGGCCATGACGACGTAGACGTCGGCCTCGCCGCCGCCCGAGATGAACTGCTTCACGCCCGTGATCACGTACTCGTCGCCCTGGCGGATCGCCGAGGTCGTCAGCGCCGCGGCATCCGACCCCGCTCCCGGCTCGGTGAGGCAGTAGCCGCCGAGCGCGCTCATCGCCGTCAAGGGCGGCAGCCACGCATGGCGCTGCTCCTCGCTGCCGAAGCGGTCGATCATCCAGCCGACCATGTTGTGGATGCTGATGTACGCCGAGATGACCGGGTCGCCCTTCGCGAGCTCCTCGAAGATCGCGACCGCCTCGGTGCGGCCGAGGCCGGTGCCGCCGACGTCGTCGCGCACGTAGACGCCGCCGAGGCCCAGATCGCCCGCGCGCTGGATGACGTCGCGCGGGAAGTGCTTGTTCTGATCCCACTCCTGCGCGTGCGGCGCGAGTTCGGTCTCGGCGAACTCGTGCACCGCCTCGAGGATCGCGCGGCGTTCTTCGGTCGTCGTCATGCTCATGGCAGCCCCTGTCGATCGCCCCCGCGCAACGTCATCGTGTGACCGCGAGGGGATGCCGCACCCCGGCATCGCCTCCATTTTACATGGACGTCCTACTAAATGCGCGGGCGCCCACGCATTCTGCGGCTACCAGACGATGACCAGCAGCGGGATCGGCGCCCGCGACGACCGGTACGGCTCGTTGCCGGTGAACGAGACCCGCAGACTGTGCGCGCCCCGGCTCAGCCCCTTCACATCGATGCGGAACCGGCCGTGGTCGTCGGCCGTCAGCTGCGCGGTGCCCACGGTCTTGCCGGCGTCGGTCACGGTGACGGTGCCGGTCGGGATGCCGCGACCCGCCGCGTGCACGGAGCCGCTGACCGCGACCGTCTTGCCCTTCGCCGACAGGTGCAGGAGCGGGCCGGCCGTCACGCTCGTCGCGACGGGCTTGAGCTGCTTCTGCACGAGCACAGCGACCGTGCGCCCCGGCACGGTGACGGCGCCGGTTGCGGCATCCCACGTCGTCTTCTTCACGACCGGGTCGAACCCCTTCGCCTGCGCGGGCGCGAGCTGGAACGAGCGCCCGGCGAGGCTGTCGATGGTCTGGGTCGTGGCATCCGGCGACGCGTTGAACACGACCAGCGCACCCTGCAGGTCGGGGTCGACGTCTTGACCGACGAGGTCGTCGATGAGCATCACGATGACCCCGGGAGTGGCCTTCGTGCCACCGTCGGGGAACGACACCTTCTGCTCGATGAGGTCGGCCGAGCCCAGCCGCAGCAGATCGACGTCGCTGCGCAGGCGCAGCAGGTCGAGGGCGCCGCTCTCGGCCTGCGCCATGTCGGTGGCCGTGGGCTTCAGCGACGCGTCGGCCAGCAGCGGCGACATGTCGGTCCACTTGTCCGTGTTGTCCGCCGCCATGGGCAGGCCCGAGCCGAAGGTCGACTCCTGTCCGGTCCAATCGATGCGGTTGAACCAGTCGCCGGAGTTGTAGCTGTTGGCGTCGAGCGACTTCGAGCGCAGCAGCTCGGTGCCGGCCTGCCAGAACGACGGCGACTGCGACAGCGTGGCGGTCGCCAGCTGCACCGTGTTCATGCGCACCCGGTCGGCCATCGACGTGTCCTTCGGCAGCTTGAACACCGACAGGTCGTACAGCGTCTGGTTGTCGTGCGCGTCGACGTAGTTGATCACCTCGTCGGGCTCGTCGGCGTAACCCGCCGGCTGCCCGTTGTAGTCGATCTCGGAGCCCTTCTTGGCGGTGCCGTCGGAGGTCAGGAACGAGTACTCGCGCAGGTTGCCCGCGAGCCCGAGCTTGACGAGGTCGGTGTCGTGCGCGAGGGTGGCGAGCTGCTGGTCCTCGTCGCCGTTCACGGCGTCGCCGTTGGGGTCGGTCGCAAGGCCGGTGCCGAAGCCCTGCTGGTAGGTCGACCCCGAATCCACCGGGCTACCGCCGTGCACGGCATCCCGCAACCGGTCGTTGAAGGTGCCGATGCCGGTGCCGCCCAGCTGCCCCTGTGTCGCCTGCTCGAACAGGGCGTTGTCGGCGACCTCGCCGAAGTTCCAGCCCTCGCCGTACAGGTAGATGCTCTTGCCGTCGACGCCGTCCTTCTTCAGGGTGAGCTTGTCCAGCGCCGCACGGATCGCCAGCATGTTCGCCTTCGACGCGTGCCCCATGAGGTCGAACCGGAAGCCGTCGACCTTGTACTCCTTGGCCCAGAGCACCACCGAGTCGACCATGAGCTTCTGCGCCACCTCGTGCTCGGTGGCCACGTTCTGGCAGCACGTCGAGGTCTCGACGCCGCCGGCCGCGTTCAGCCGCTGGTAGTAGCCGGGCACGACCTGGTCGAGCACCGACTTCGGGTCCTCCCCCGAGGCCGCGGTGTGGTTGAACACCTCGTCGAGCACAACCTGCAGGCCCATCTTGTGCAGGGCGCCGACCATGTCGCGGAATTCGCTGACGCGCTCCCCGCCGTTCGCGTCGACCGCGTACGAGCCCTCGGGCACGTTGTAGTGGTACGGGTCGTAGCCCCAGTTGTACCCGTCGGCGTCGGCGACCGCGGCGACACACGCCTGCTGCTCGTCGCTGTCGGGGGCATACGAGGCCAGGTCGCAGTCGGGCTCTTCCTGCGCGCTCTTGTCCTCGTTGATCGACGCGATGTCGAACGACGGCAGCAGGTGCACGGTCGTGATGCCGGCATCGGCCAGCTGGCGCAGCTGCGTGGTGCCCGCGCTGTCGCGCGTGAACGCCTCGTAGGTGCCGCGCAGCTTCTCGGGCACGGTCTCGTCGCTGATCGAGAAGTCGCGGATGTGCAGCTCGTAGATCGAGTGGTCGACGGCCTTCTCCACCGTCGGGGACGGCGTGCGCTCCCACTGCGTCGGACGCCACTTCTTCGCATCGATGTCGACGGCCATCGAGTGCACCGAGTTCTCGGTCAGGGCGACCGAATACGGGTCGGTCACCTGGTTGGTCTCGATCTTTCCGGTGGTGGGTGCGTAGACCACGACCTCCCACAGATACTCGTCGCCCGAGAGCGAGGCGTTGCGGGTGTCGACGGTCCAGACGCCGGATGCCGCATCCCACGTCGCCTCGTGGCGCTGCGGGTCGCCGCTGCCCTTGCCGGCGTTCCACGTCAGCAGCGTCGCCTTCTGCGCGGTCGGCGCCCACAGCCGGAACGTCGGCTTGTTGTGCGTGAACGTCACGCCCAGGTCGACGTCGGCCACCGCGTCGGCGTACAGGTCGTCGAGCACACCCGCGATCTGCACCCCGGTGAAGCCGGTGAGCGCGCCGTCCGCATCACGCTGCGCGACCATGAGCTGCCCCTTCAGCAGGGCGGCCGCGGCATCCCGATCCGTGTCGTCGACGTGCAGCGCGACGTAGCCCGCCAGCGCCGGGAACGTCTTCTTCTGCGCGTCGGTCAGCCCTCCGTCGACGACCGTGAGCGTGACCGGGTCCGCTCCCCCGGTGACCTCGCCGTCGGCGACCGCCAGGGAGGCGTCGGGCGACGCATACAGCTGCCACGTCGAGCTCTTGGCGTCGCCGCCGAGGTCGGCCGGCCAGGCGATCGTGTTCTGATCGATCCACTGCGCGCGCTGCTCGCCGGTGCCCGCCAGCGGCGGGTCGGCCACCTCGACCTCGAGCACGTGGGTGGCCAGCGTGTAGCGGAACGTGACCGTCTTGCCCGTGGTCGCACTGAACGAGATGTTCGCGCCCCCGGCGACGCCGTCCGCGCCGTAGTTCTCGTCCCATCCCAGTCCGTGGGCGACCTTCACCTCATATGCCCCGGTGGGAATATCCGCGGTCGAGTACTCGTACACGCCGTCCTTGTCGCCGTCGGCCATGAGCGTGACCAGGCAGTCGGGTGACCAGTCGGCCGCGCAGCCGACCTCGCTCTGGTACGAGCCGGGCAGGGTCACGATGGGCCCTTCGTCCGTGGACTGGGCGATACCGGTGCGCGGATCGAAATAGAAGGTGACGGGGCCGTCCTTGTGGGTGATGGCGATGTTGGCGCCGTCCTTCTGTCCGTTCGCCCCGAAGTTCACGGTCCAGGCGCCGTCGATGGCGACCTTGTACTCGTAGTCTCCGGCGGGCAGATCGAAGGTGCCGGTCCACACGCCGTCCGCGCCGCGCTTCAGCTGGGCAGACAGGCAGTCGGGCTGCCAGTCGGCGCTGCAGCCCATCTCGGTGTTCAGGTCGCCGGCGATGGTCACGGAGTCGTAGTCGGTCTGCGGGGTGTCGTCGCCCGCGGCGAGCGTCACCGCATTGCCGACGGAGGCGAAGGTGGATGCCGCGGACTTCTGCCCGGCGGCATCCACCGACACCGCCCGATACTCGACGAGGGTGCCCGCATCGATCCCTGCGACGTCCTGGAAGACGCGCGGGTCGGTGTCTTCGGCGGTGCCCAGCGCGTGCCAGGTGTCGGAGCCGACGACGCGCCACGCGAAGCTCGTCTGGCGCCACGAGTCGTCGACCGTGGCCGAGATCGCGGTGGATCCGCTCACTCCCGCGCCCGCCTCCGGCGCGCTGATCGTGAGGGGCGACGCCTCGGCCGGCGCCGACACGGTGCGGTCGGCCTTGTAGACGACGGCCGACAGGGCCGGGACGGTGACGGATGCCGCGGCCGACGCGTCGGTCTTCAGAGTGCCGGTCGCGCCGTACAGCGGGGCGTAGTCGGCGCTCGCGGTCAGCGTCGTGAGGTCGACGGTCTGCGCGGAGTCGGCGTTGTTGAGGGCGACGAGGTACTCGACCTTGTCGTCGGGGTCGACGCGCGAGAACGCGTACACGCCGGCGCCGTCGGCGGCGTACCGCTCGATCTGCGCGCCGTCCTGCAGCGCGGGATTGGCCGCGCGCAGCGTCGACAGCTCGGCGATGTGCTCATACAGCGGCGCATCGGTGCCGTAGTGGTCCGTGTCGCCGAGCGTCTCGCCGGTGATGAGCTTCTGGTCCTGGTAGTCGGTGACCTGGCTGGCGAAGAGGGACTGGCGCGCGTCCTTGTCGCCGCCCGAGCCCGCGAAGCCCTGCTCATCGCCGTAGTAGACGACCGGCTGGCCGCGGCTGAAGAACATCAGGTCGTGCGCGAGCTCGTCGCGCTGCGCGGCATCGTCGGTGTTCTGCAGGAAGTAGCCGACGCGGCCCATGTCATGGTTGCCAAGGAAGGTCGGCAGCGCCGTCGCCGAGGTGGTCGAGGTCGTGTACATATCGTCGCCGGCGAACAGGCTGCGCAGCCCCTTCGCCGAGTTGCCCGACGCGTAACTGACCGCTGACGACTGGAACGTGAAGTCGAGCACCGAGTTCATGTCGCTCTTGCGCACATACGGCGACAGCTTGGCCGGGTCGGCGTCGTACACCTCGCCGAACATGAAGAAGTCGGGCTTGCCGTTCGCGTGCGCGTAGTCGAGCACCTTGGTCGTGAACTTCTGCCAGAACTCGAAGTTGACGTGCTTGGCGGTGTCGATGCGGAAGCCGTCGATGCCCAGGTCGATCCAGCTGTCGTACACGTCGACGAAGCCGTTCACGACCTTCGGGTTCTCGGTCATCAGGTCGTCGAGACCGCTGAAGTCGCCGTAGGTCGTGGACTCGCCGGTGTAGGTCGAGTCGCCGCGGTTGTGGTAGAGCGTGACGTCGTTGAGCCAGGAGGGCACCTTGACGTCCTTCTCGGCGTCGTCGACGACCGGCGTGTAGGGGAACGAGGTCGCGGCATCCATCGTCGGGAAGTCGTCGGTGCCCGCGTAGTCGTCGGGGTCGAAGGCGTTGCCGTCGGAATCGGTGTAGGGCGAGGTGGCCTTGTCGATGTAGCTGTACTGGTCTTCGGCGTATGAGATCACGTCGGCGGTGTGGTTGGTGATGATGTCGAAGTAGACCTTGATGCCGCGGTCATGGGCGTCGGCGATGAGGTCCTTGAGCTCGGCGTTCGTGCCGAGGTGCGGGTCGATCTGGGTGAAGTCGGTGACCCAATACCCGTGGTAGCCGGCGCTCGCGTCGTCGCCGGTGCCCTGCACCGGCTTGTTCTTGAAGCTCGGGGTCAGCCAGATCGCCGTCGTGCCCAGACCCTGGATGTAGTCGAGCTTGTCGCGCAGGCCCTTCAGGTCGCCGCCGTTGTAGAAGCCCTTGTCGGTGGGGTCGTAGCCGGTGGTCAGCCGGTCGCCGGTGAGCCCGCCGGTGTCATTGGAGGTGTCGCCGTTCGCGAAGCGGTCGGTCATCACGAAGTAGAACTGCTGGTCGGCGCCGGCCTGTCGGGCGGGGGCTGCGACCAGATCATCGTCGACCGAGGTGTACCCGGCGCGCAGCGCCCCGTCGTCGACGGTGAGGCCGATGCGGTGCGTCGTGTCATCGTAGGTGAACGTCATCGTCGTGTCACCGGCGATGGTCAGCGGGATGTTGTCGTCGCCCCCGTTCAGTCCGTACGACTCGTCCCACGACCCGTCGATCGCGACCTTGTAGTTCCAGCTGCCCGCGGGCACGGTGAACGTCGCGGAATACTGGCCCGCGGCATCCGTCGCCGTCAAGGCGGTCTGCGTGCAGTCGGGGGTCCAGTCGGCGCTGCAGCCGAGTTCGCTCTGCAGGTCCCCGACGAGGGTCACGGTGCGGTCGGCCGCCGTCGCCGGCGCGGGAGCCGTCGCGACCAGGCCGCCCGACAGGGCGACCGCGGCGACGGCGGTGAGGGCGAGCGCACGCCAGGCGCGCGCGGGGGTCTGCTGCGACATCTTCGACACGGGGGACTCCTGGGGGTGGGGGCACGGCCACGTGCCCGTCGTCTCGGCCGACTCTAGTGCGGACACTCAGCGGATTGCAAGCGCTTGCATCAACGTTTCACCGAGAAGGCGGGTGTGCGGCGGGATGCCGCGGGCCGTGGCATCCCCTCTCCGCAACCGCTTGCACCCGGTGCACTCGCACCCACCTCGGCACCGTGCCCCGGGTTCAGCAGTCGATTTCTGCAAGCCGAACTGCCGCCCCCTTGCCGTTGGCGACTGCCGAACAGCCGACGGCGTGAACTCCGCGCGCACCCTCATGTTCGGCAGTCTGTTTCTGCAGGACGAGGCGCCGCGGGCCTGCAGTTGCTGACTGCTGAACATGACGGGTCGGGATGCCACGAACTCACGGCCGTCCGCGCTGCCTCCCCCGCCCCCCCAAACGGTGAGAGTGCAGCGGGTGGACGAGGAGTAGGGAACGCCCCTACCTTTCGTCCACCCGCTGCACTCTCAGCGATCAGGGGCGAGCGCCAGGTGTGTCAGCCCGCGGCCTCCTCGGGGCGGTCCGCGGCCGCGGTGGCCGCGGCATCCGGCACGTATCCCTCAATGTGCCGCTCGTCCGAGCCGTTGTACGCCGACAGCGGCCGGATCAGCGCGTTGGAGGCCTGCTGCTCCATGATGTGCGCCGTCCAGCCGGTGACCCGCGACGCGACGAACAGCGGCGTGAAGGTGAGCGTGTCGAAGCCGATGAGGTTGTACGCCGGGCCCGACGGGTAGTCGAGGTTCGGATAGATGCCCTTGCGGCCCACGAACTCGCTCTCGAGCGCGTCGTAGAGCGCGAGCACGTCGGGCCGGTCGTAGTGCGCGACGAGGCTGTCGAGCGCCGCCTTCATCGTCGGCACGCGCGAGTCGCCGCGCTTGTACACCCGGTGCCCGAAGCCCATGATCTTGCGCTTGCGCGCGAGCGCGTCATCCAGCCATTCCTTCACCTTCGACGCCGAGCCGATCTCATCGAAGATGTGCAGCACCGCCTCGTTGGCCCCGCCGTGCAGCGGGCCCTTGAGCGCCCCGATCGCACCGGTCACGGCCGAGTACACGTCCGACAGGGTCGAGGTGATGACCCGGGCCGTGAACGTCGACGCGTTGAAGGAGTGCTCGGCGTACAGGATCATCGAGCGGTTGAACGCGTCGACGACGACCGGGTCGGCCTCCTCGCCGAACGTCATCCACAGGAAGTTCGCGCCGTAGTCGAGGTCGTCGCGCGGAGCCACGGCCTCCTGCCCGCGACGCCGGCGCTGGCCGTACGCGACGATCGCCGGAAGAGCCGCGAACAGGCGGATGCTGCGGTCCAGGTTCTCTTCGGGGGTGCCGACGGCGTCGAGCACGTTGCCGATGCCCGCGAGGTCGGCGGCGCCGATGACCGAGACGGCGGTGCGCACCTCGTCCATGGGGTGGGCGCCCGTCGGCAGCAGGTCGATGGCCGCCTTCACATCGTCGGCGAGGGCACGATGCGCGCGCTCGGTCGCGCGCAGCTGCGCGAGCTGCGACTCGGTGGGCAGCTCCCCGTGCCACAGCAGATAGGCGACCGCCTCGAACGGCTGCGTCGCGGCGAGCTCCTGCACCGGGTACCCGCGGTACAGCAGCGAATTGGTGTCGGGGCTGACCTTGCTGATCGCGGTGTAGTCGACGGTGACCCCGGCAAGGCCCTTCTTGATCTCGATGTCGGTCATGGTTCTCCTATCGGGCGATCTGGAAGTTGAAGACGCCGGTGTCGAAGTGGTTGTACGACTCGTAGTCCACCAGATCGTAGAGGTCGGCGCGGTGCTGCATCTCCCCGAGCCTGCTCGTGAGATGGCCCTCGTCGATCAGGGTGTCGAGAGCGCGGGATGCCGCACCCATGGCGATCCGCAGCAGCGAGACCGGCCAGATCACGATGTTCACCCCGACGCTGCGCAGCTGCTCGACGCTGAAGAGGTCGCTCTTGCCGAACTCGGTCATGTTCGCGAGGATCGGCACGTCGACGGCATCCCGCATCGCGGCGAACTCGTCGAGGGTGCGCATCGCCTCCGGGAAGATCGCGTCCGCACCGGCATCCACCAGCGCCTTCGCCCTGTCCTTCGCGGCATCCAGCCCGTCCACCGCCCGGATGTCGGTGCGCGCCATGATCAGGAAGTTCGGGTCGCGGCGGGCATCGGCGGCGGCGCGGATGCGCTTGACCGCGGTGTCCTGATCGACCACCTGCTTGCCGTCGAGGTGGCCGCAGCGCTTGGGGTTGATCTGGTCTTCGATGTGCGTGCCGGCAAGGCCCGCGTCTTCGAGCGTCTGGATCGTGCGGGCGACGTTCATCGGCTCGCCGAAGCCGGTGTCGGCGTCGATGATCGCGGGCAGCTCGGTCATGCGGGCGATCTGCTCGCCGCGGCCGGCGACCTCGGTGAGCGTCGTCAGGCCGATGTCGGGCAGGCCGAGGTCGGCGGAGAGCACGGCTCCCGAGATGTAGACGCCCTCGAAGCCCTTCTGCTCGATGAGCCGGGCCGACAGCGGGTTGAAGGCGCCGGGGAACCGCAGCAGCTCGCCGCTCGCGAGCCGCTCGCGGAACAGGCGCCGCTTCTCGGCGGCCGGGGTCTTTGCGTACAGCATCAGAACACGCTCTCTTCTCGCATCGACGCCCCGCCACGCGGCGCGGACGCCATCCAGGGTTCGGAGGATCGCGCGAACTTCGGACGTTTTCCGCCGAATCCTCCGAACTTGGCGTGATCTTCCGAAGTCTGTGAGCGATCGGCGCGCATCAGAACAGCCCCTTCGGCGCCGGAGCCGTCGCGAGCACGCCCGGCTTGGCCACGATCGTGAGCTGCTGCACCTCTTCGGCGCTCAGCTCGGGCAGGCGCTGCGCGAGTTCGAGGAACCGCTCGATCTCTTCGGGCTCGAGCACGGGCTCGGCCAGCATGCGGAACTTGCGGACGTAGTCCTCGCGCGCGAACGGGCGGGCGCCCAGCGGGTGCGCGTCGGCGACGGCGATCTCCTCGACGATCCTTCCGCCGTCGGCGAAGGTGATCTCGACGCGGCCGCCGAACGCCTTCTCGTTCGGATCCTCGGAGTGGTAGCGGCGCGTCCACTCCTCGTCTTCGGCGGTGGTGACCTTCTTCCACAGCGCGACCGTGTCATCTCGCTGCGCACGCTCGGGCGCATACGAGTCGACGTGGTGCCATGCCCCGTCCTGCAGGGCGACCGTGAAGATGTACGGGATCGAGTGGTCGAGCGTCTCGCGCGAGGCGTGCGGGTCGTACTTCTGCGGGTCGTTGGCGCCCGAGCCGATCACGTAGTGGGTGTGGTGGCTGGTGTGCAGCACGATCGAGGCGATGTTGTCGGGCGCGAACGCCTCGGCGGGGTGCTCGTTGTGCAGCTTGCGCGCCAGGTCGATCCAGGCCTGCGCCTGGTACTCGGCCGAGTGCTCTTTGGTGAACGAGTCGAGGATGGCCCGCTTGGACTCGCCCGAGCCCGGCAGCGGCACGTCGTACGCGGCATCCGGCCCGTCCAGCAGCCAGGCGATCACGCCGTCTTCGCCCTCGTAGATCGGGCTGGGGCTGGTCTCGCCGCGCATCGCGCGGTCGACGGCCTCGACCGCCATCTTCCCTGCGAATGCCGGCGCGTGCGCCTTCCAGCTGGAGATCTCGCCCTTGCGCGACTGGCGCGTGGCGGTGGTCGTGTGCAGCGCCTGTCCGACGGCCTGGTAGATCGTCTCGACGGGCAGGTCGAGCAGCGTGCCGATGCCGGCGGCGGCCGACGGGCCGAGATGCGCGACGTGGTCGATCTTGTGCTTGTGCAGGCTGATCGCGCGGGTGAGGTCGATCTGGATCTCGTATCCCGTGGCGATGCCGCGCACGAGCGCCGCGCCGTCCTTGGTCGCGTGCTGCGCGACCGCGAGGATCGGCGGGATGTTGTCGCCCGGGTGCGAGTACTCGGCGGCCAGGAACGTGTCGTGGTAGTCGAGCTCGCGCACGGCCACGCCGTTCGCCCACGCCGCCCACTCCGGGCTCGTGCGGCGGTCGAGCGCGCAGCCGAACACGGTCGAGCCGTCGCCCGAGACCGACACGGCGTGGTCGAGGGCCTGCTGACGTGCCGCGCTGACGGGCCGCCGGGTGAGGGATGCCGCGGCCACGGCCGCGTTGTCGATCACACGGTTGATGATCATGTCGACGACGTCGTCGTCGACCGGGATGGGGTCGGCGGCGACCTCGGCGATCTTGTACGCGAGCTGCTGGTCACGGGGCAGCTCCTCTTCGCTCTTGTAGACGCGAACGTGGTGCGTGACGGTCATGCTGCTCCTTGTTCCGAGGCCACGGAGGCGAGGATGCTCTCCAGGGCGTTGTGCAGATGGATGTGGGTCGCGTGCGCGGCGAGCTCTTCGTCGCCGGCCGCGATCGCCTGGGAGATGAGCTTGTGCTCGGCGACGGCCGAGGCGAGGCGCTCGGGGTTCTCGCGCGCCATGCGCCGCACCCGCACGAGGTGCGTGCGGATCGTGCGCAGCGCGGAGGTCAGATAATCGTTGGCGACGGCCGCATCGAGCGCCGCATCGAACCGGGCGAACAGCTCGTGGTAGGCGTCGGGCGCATCGGTCTCGCCGATGCGGACGGCGGCGAAGCCGTCTGCCAGCGACGCGAAGATCGCGGCATCCGCCCGCTGCGCCGCCAGGCGAGCCGCCGTCTCTTCCAGCGCGCGGCGCATCTCGAAGATCTCGCGGATGTCACCGGCATCGATCTCGCTGACCACGGTCACGCGCGGCGACTGCTGCACGACCAGGCCGTCGGCGGCGAGACGCCCGATGGCCTCGCGGAGCGGTGTGCGGCTGACGCCGAGCCGGGCGGCCTGCTCGACCTCGCCGAGCACGGCACCCGGTGCGAGCACGCCCGACTGGATCTCGTCGAGAAGGATGCCGTAGGCACGGTCGCTGGCGCGCATACGCTCCCCCTTCTTCGGTGACTCCGGAGCTAGTGTATGCACAATCACCACAGAATGCGACCTGAGACGCAGACCGGGTCGTCTAGCGTATACATTCGTCCGGCTCTCGCCGGTCGATCTAGAGTGAGGTCATGGCTACCGCTGTCATTGTCGACGCTGTTCGCACCCCGTCGGGTCGGGGCAAGCCCGGGGGCGCGCTCTCGGGGGTGCATCCGGTGGATCTGGGGGCGCTGGTGCTCTCCTCGCTGCTGGAGCGCAACGGGTTGGAGTCGGCACAGATCGATGACGTGCTGATGGGATGCGTCAGCCAGATCGGCGACCAGTCGGTCAACCTCGCCCGTAACGCCGTGCTCGCGGCCGGGTTCGACGAGACCGTGCCAGCCACCACCATCGACCGGCAATGCGGGTCCAGCCAGCAGGCCGCGCACTTCGCCGCACAGGGCGTGATCGCCGGCGCCTACGACATCGTCATCGCCGGAGGCGTCGAATCCATGAGCCGGGTCCCGCTGGGCTCCTCCTCCACCGGCGGATCACCCACCTCCCCGAAGATGCGCGAGCGCTACCCCGACGGGCTGGTCAACCAGGGCGTGTCCGCCGAGCTCATCGCCGCGAAATGGGGCTTCGACCGCGACACGCTCGACACGTTCTCCGCAGAATCGCACCGCCGCGCGGCCGCCGCATGGGAAGCCCACCGGTTCGACCGGGAGCTGATCCCCGTGCCCACCGAGAACGGCGAGGTCGCGGTCGATGAGACCGTGCGCGCGGGCACCACCACCGAGAAGCTCGCCGGACTTCCGGCATCCTTCCGCACCGATGAGGCCACCGCACGATTCCCGCAGATCGGCTGGAACATCACCCCCGGCAACTCCTCGCCCCTGACCGACGGGGCCTCCGCCCTGCTGATCATGAGCGAACAGAAGGCCACCGAACTCGGCCTGACCCCGCGCGCCCGGTTCCACACCTTCGCCGTGGTCGGCGACGACCCCCTCTACATGCTCACCGGCCCCATCCCCGCCACGAAGAAGATCCTCGAGAAGGCCGGGCTTTCCATCGACGACATCGACGCCTACGAGGTCAACGAGGCCTTCGCCCCCGTCCCTCTCGCCTGGGCCCACGAGATCGGCGCCGACCCCGCCCGGCTCAACCCCTGGGGCGGCGCCATCGCCCTCGGCCACCCGCTCGGCGCCACCGGTGCGCGCCTGATGGGCACCCTGCTCTCCTCCCTCGAAGCCACCGGCGGCAGATACGGCCTGCAGACCATGTGCGAAGGCGGCGGCATGGCCAACGCCACCATCATCGAACGGCTCTGAGGCCTCGGAACCGCCGATCGCCCGTTCAGAACTCATCCGATCGGTGCCGGCGAGCGACGAATACGGCTGTTTCGTGGCCTGAAGCGCGCAGACATGCTGAGTTCTGAACGGGGGCGACACGCAGATCCATTCGTACTGTTCACAAATTCATGAACAACGCGTACACTCGTCGCCCATGAGCACCGTCATCCACACAGAGTCGCTGCACAAGCACTACCGCCGCGTCCACGCCCTCGACGGCCTCGACCTGAGCGTCGAGTCGGGGCAGGTGCACGGCTTCCTCGGCCCGAACGGCGCCGGCAAGACCACGACGATCCGCATTCTGCTCGGGCTCGCGCGCAAGACGAGAGGCGCGGCATCCGTCTTCGGACTCGACCCGTGGAACGACGCCGTCGCCGTCCACAAGCGCACCGCCTATGTGCCCGGCGACGTGAGCGTCTGGCCGAACCTCTCCGGCGGCGAAGCCATCGACCTGCTCGCCCGCTTGCGCGGCGCCTCGCGCCGCGACCGCGCCTACCGCGCCGAGCGCGACCGCCTCGCCGAGGTCTTCGACTTCGACCCGCGCCCGAAGGGCCGCAGCTACTCGAAGGGCAACCGGCAGAAGATCGCGCTCATCGCCGCGTTCGCGGTGCCCGCCGACCTGTACATCCTCGACGAACCGACCAGTGGCCTCGACCCCCTCATGGAGGTCGCCTTCCGCGACGAGATCACCCGGGTGCGGGATGCCGGAGCCACCGTGCTGCTCTCGAGCCACATCCTCTCCGAGGTCGAGCTGCTCTGCGACCGCGTCTCGATCATCCGCGCGGGGCGCATCGTCGAGTCGGGCACGCTCGACGAGCTGCGGCACCTGACCCGCTCGGAGATCTCGTTCGAAGCGGAAGGCCTCGCCGCCCTCGAGGGCATCGCCGCCGCGCACGACGCCGCGTTCGCGTCGGGGCGGGCGACCTTCACCGTCGACAGCGACGACGTCGACGCCGTGCTGCCCGAGCTCGCCCGCCGCAGGGTCGCGGGGCTGCGCATCGCGCCGCCGTCGCTCGAAGAGCTGTTCCTGCGGCACTACGGCGACGACCTGGAGAAGATCGAGGCGAACAAGCGATGATCGGCACGCTTCTGCGTCAGCGGTTCCGACGCGACTGGCTGCAGCTTCTGCTGTGGATCCTCGGCACCGTGCTGATGGCGGTCGCCGGCTACTCCGGCGTCACCCAGTCGTACGGCACGCTCGAAGACCGGCAGAACATCCTCGCCGCCGCCCTCGCGAACCCCGTGATCCTCATGTTCCGCGGGCTTCCATCGGGTCCGGGTGAAGGAGCCTTCCTTGCGTTCGAGGTGCTCCCCTGGCTCGCGATCCTCGCCGCCCTCATGTCGCTGTTCCTCGCCATACGTCACACGCGCGCCGACGAAGAGGCCGGCCGCAGCGAGCTGCTGTCGGCGACCCCCGCCTCGCGCACGCTGCCGACCGTCGCAACGATCGTCCACGGCGTCCTCGCCAACGTGGTCCTCGCAGTGCTGACGACACTCGCCCTACTGTCGGTGGGGTTGGATGCCGCGGGCTCGACGCTCGCGGGAGCCGCCGCCGGCGCGACCGGGATCGTCTTCCTGGGGATCGGCCTGATCGCGGCGCAGCTGATGCGCACCTCGCGCGGGGCGAACTCACTGACCGTCTGGGTGCTCGTGGCGACGTTCCTGCTGCGCGGCATCGGCAATGCGGCCGGCACGCCCAGCGACGACCTCACGCACGTCACGAGCGCATGGCCGGCATGGATCTCACCGTTCGGCTGGGCCGAGCAGGCCCGCCCCTTCGACGAGGACATCTGGTGGCCGGTCGCACTGGCGCTCGTGGTCGGCATCGGTCTCGCAGTCGTCGCGGCCGTGCTGCAGTCGGCGCGTGACATGGGCGCGAGCTTCATCGCGCCGCGCATGGGGCGCGTGCATGCGCGCCCCGCCCTGGCCTCGACCCACGCACTCGTCTGGCGACTGTCGAGCGGCTCGCTCATCGGCTGGGCCGTGGGCGGCGCCCTCACCGGCATCCTCGCCACCAGCCTCGGCGGCGTGATCGACCAGGTGTCGACCGAGAACCCGGCGGTGGCCGACATCCTGAAGAAGATCTCGCAGTCCGGCACCCTCGACGAGGCGATGGTGACGGTGTTCTTCACGATGCTCGGGATCGTGGCGGGATGCTGCGCGGTCCAGACCGTCGCACGCGCCCGGCAGGAAGAGGCCCACGGCACGGCCGAGCCGATCCTGGGCACGCCGACGCGTCGCGTGATGTGGCTGGCCGACTACCTCATCGTCGCGACCTGCGCCGTGCTCATCGTCGCCGCTGCCGCGGTGGTGTTCGCCTTCATCGGGATGGCCTCGTCGGGCGGCGGCTCAGACATCGCGCGCACCGTGCTCGTGGACGGCGCAGGGCAGGCGGTCGCGGCATCCGTGTTCACGGTCATCACGGGGCTCGTGTTCGTGCTGGTGCCGCGCGCGACGATCGGTCTGGCGTGGGCGCTGCTGCTGATCGCCACGATGCTCGGCCTGTTCGGACCGCTGTTCGGCATGCCCGAGTGGACGACGAACATTTCGCCGTTCGGCGCGACGCCCGTGGTCTCGGGCGGCGACGTCGATGTGCGCGGGCTGTGGTGGCTGGTGCTGGTGGTCGCGGTGGGGGCCGTGGCATCCCTCACCCTCATGCGGCGGCGCGAGCTGGCGACGAACGGATAGATTCGAAGACGATGACCGAGCACCGCGCGATCGAGGCCGCCGAACGCGGCGCTGCCGTCATGACCGCGGCCGGCATGCCGCGCATGCCCGCGCGGGTCATGATGGCGCTGATCGCCGCGCCCGAAGACGGATACACCGCCGGCGAGCTGTGCGAGCGACTCGGCGTGAGCGCGGCTGCGGTGTCGGGGGCTGTGCGGTACCTGCAGCAGCTGCATTTCATCCAGCGGCGTACGGTGCCCGGCGAGCGCCGCGAGCGCTACGTGCTTCTCGAGGACGCCTTCTACCGCTCGGTCGTCGACAACGACCCGGTCTACACGCGGGCAGCGGCGACGCTCGACGAGATGGCGGGTGAGTTGGATGCCGACCCCGCCGCGCAGCAGCGCGCGGCCGACATCGCCGGGTTCCTGCGGTTTCTCGCGAAGCGGATGCCGCGGCTCATCGACGAGTGGGAGATCGAGCGCTCCGCGGGTCGCTGACCGGTCTCGGAGCGTACGCGCAGCGTGACACGAGGGGCCGGGAACACGTGCTCCCGGCCCCTCAAGCACATCACTTCACATCACTTCGCCGTGCGACGCCGCCGGACGGCGAGCAGCACCGCCCCGCCGATCAGGAGGGCGACACCGAGCGCACCGAGCGCGAGCGTCCGCGCACCGTCGAGGCCGGTCACCGGCAGGACGGGCGGGTCGACGTACGCGTTCGTGAGGGTCACGGCGTGCGTGCCGTCCGCCGCCAGCGTGAGATCGGCGGCATCGCCGTCGGCCGTCAGCGTCACCGCGTCATCAGCACTCGTCCAGGCCGCGCCGGTCCACGCGACGTTGTCGGGCAGATCGGTCTCGCCCTCGCTCACTTGGATCGTCGTGCCCACCGGCAGATCGGCGATCACGGTCTGCTCGCCGGCCGAGAGCGTGACGTCACGCTGCTGGTCGGCGCCTTCGAGATCCGTCCAGGACAGTGTCACCGGGAAGGTCGTGCCGGCGGGAACATCGCCCGCTGCCGGGCCCGAGAGCTTCTTCGTGAGTGCTACCGATGCCCGCACGGGCGACGCGTGGTTCGTCAGCGTCGCCGCCGAGGTCGTCGCCGCGCCGATCGTCACGACCGCCGACCCGTCGGCCTGCGCCGCGACGTCGCCCGCCCACGTCGGCGTATCCCATGTGAACGCCGCGTCGGCGGCCGGCTTCTGCTCGGTGAGCGTCACCTGCGTGCCGTAGGGGAGCTGTCGCCCGAGCGAGACGACCGTGCCATCGGTCGGCACGGTGAGGTCTGCGGACTGATCGGCGCCGTCGGCATCGATCCAGTTCGCCGTCACGGTCACATCGTCGGGCACCCGCGGGTCGTCGCCGGCGATGCCGGTCACCTGCTTGGCCACCGACAGGGTGCCGGGCGCCCACGTCGCCTCGTTCACGACCGTCACGAGCGTCGAGGCGCCCTGCTGGTCCGAGACCGTCACGGTCGCGGTGCCGTCGCCGTTGTCGGTGACATCGTCGCCGAGTACCACCGTGTGTCCCCACACCACCGTGTCGGCGGTGGGGGCGTCGTGCTCGACGAGGCTCACGACGGTGCCGTACGGCAGGTCCTCACCGAGTGACGTGGGCTCCTGGCTGCCGATGAGCAGTTCTTTGGTGTGGAGCACGCCCTCGGCATCGAACCAGCTTGCCGTCACCGGGAACCGGGCGTCGGCGGGAACGTCGCCTGCCGCCTCACCGGCCACGCCCTTGAGGAGACTGATGCCGGCGGTCGACGTGGCCGCGTGGTTCTCCACCGACACGGCGGCATCGGCATCCCGTCCCACCGTCACGATCGCGCTCGCGCCGTCCACGGCGACACCGGTGCCCGACCACACGGGGGCGCCCCACGCGATGCCGGAGCCGTCGGACGGCACCGTCTCGGTCAGCGTCACCTTCGTGCCCACGAGCAGGTCCTCGCCGAACGGCACCGGTGTGCCGTCGGTGGGCAGCGTCAGCGTCTTCTGCCCGGGAGCGCCCTCTTCATCCCAGGTCGCGGTCACCGTGACCTCGGCCGGCACCGCGGCGTTCGCGGCTTCGGCACCGGTGACCGTCTTCGACAGCGAGAACGTTCCGACCGTGCGGGTGACATGGTTGGTGACGGTCTCGACGGCGGCCTCGGTCGCGTCGTCGGCGGACAGCGTGATCGTCGCCGGCGAGAACGTCGGCTGCGACCAGGTGAGCACGTCGTCGTCCACCGGCAGCGCCTCGGTGAACGTCACCGCGGCACCGATCGGCAGGTCGTCGATCGTGTACGGGTCGCCCGCGGTGACGGTCAACGTGCGGTCGGGCTGCGCGGGGATGTCGCCGTCGATGCCGCTGACGTCGATGTGCGCCGTGACCAGGTAGGTCTGCTGCGCGCCGACAAGTGCGGAGGCCGGACCGTCGACCTGCTTCGTCACGGTCACGGCACCCAGCTGTGCCGTGTTCGTCAGCGCCACGGCGGTGTTCGCGCCGGGCGTCAGGGTCGCCGTGGCGACCGTGCCGTCCCCGTTCACGGTGACGCCGTCAGCGGCAGTGAAGGCGGGGTCGCCGAATGTCGTTCCGGGCACGTCGGGGAACGTCGGCTCGGACAGCTCGAGAGTCCAGCCGGGGCCGGACGCCGCGCGGGCGGTGACGGACGCGTTGTCGCCGGCATGGACCGACAGGTCGTACTCCGCCTTGGTCGCGCCGTCGGGGTCGATCTCCTTGACGTGCACCGTGAACCGCGTGTCGTCGGGAACGAGGTCGGCACCGGGACCGGTCACGTCCTTGTGCAGCGAGAACGTGGCCGGGGTCCACTGCGCGGTGTTGGTGACGGTCGTCAACGAGACGTCGGTCTGCGCGCCGGTCACCGTGACGGTGGCGCTGCCGTCCCCGGCATCCTCCACTCCGTCGCCCGTGATCGCGACGGCGCCCCACGTGACGCCGTCGACGGCCGGCGGGGTGCCCTCGGTGAGGGTCACGACCGCGCCCACAGGCAGATCGTCGAGCACGGCAGGCGTGCCGTCGGTGATCGTGAACGACCGGTCGGGCTGCGCGGGCACGCCGGACAGGCCACTCGTGTCGATGTGCGCGGTGACCGGGAACTCTGTACCGGAGGGCACACGGGCGGCCGCCGGCCCGTCGATCGCCTTGACGACCCGCAGCGAACCCAGCTGGGCCGTGTTCGTGAGCGTCACATCGATGTTCGTCGCGGGAGTGATCGTGGCGGTCGCGGTCTTGCCGCCGTCGCCGACGACGACACCGTCGGAAGCCGTGAACACCGGGTCGCCGAACACGACGCCCGGAACCTTCGGCATCGTCGGCTCGGAGAGCTGGATCTTCCATCCCTTGCCACGCGCGTTCGGGCCGCTGATCGGTGAGCCGTCCAGCGGGACGTTCAGGTCGTACTCCTTCTGGACGGTGCCGTCGGGATCGATCTCCTTGGCGTGCACCGTGAAGGTCGTGTCGGCCGGCACGAGATCGGCGCCCGCGGTGTCGGCAAGGTGCTTGACCACCGCGACGGAGCCGCGTGACACGCCCTGCCCGGTGCCGCTGCCGCTGTTGTTCTGCCGGGAGCTCGACGTGTAGGTCTTGCCGTTGACGACCGCGTTGTTGCTGTACACGGTGCCGGGCGCATCCATGCCGCCGCTCGCGGTGCACGTCGTGTAGCTGATGACGTACTGGTATTCGCGGCTGAAGCCGGTGGCCGTGGAGCCGTCGGGCTGGGTCAGCGTCGGCTGCGGGATCACGAACGTCAGGTCGTTGCCGTTCTGGGCCGTCGTGACGGAGTCCGTGAGGTCGACGGTGGCGAGGCCGCCGCCGGAGATCTGGTCGACCGCCTGGACCTTCAGTCCGAGACGGGATGCCGCGCTGCCGCCCGATCCCTCGCACACGGCCAGGGACTGGCTGAGCGTGTCGGTGACGGTCAGGTCGGAGTCGACGTCGACGAGGTCCTGGCCGGGAACCGTGATCTTCCAGCCGACCGTCGTCTGCGGCAGGTACTCCACGCCGTCGAGGGTCACGGCGCTGCCGTTGATCGATCCGGTCTTCGCGTCCGTGCGCCCGGGCACCTTCGCATCACTGGAGGTCTCGCCGCCGGCGACGCTCGCCGAGTTGCCGAACGTCTCGCCGCCCTCGGGGAGTCCGTCGGTCGTCGCGCAGGTCGCGTACGTGATCAGGTAGATGTAGGGGTGGGCGCGGAAGGCGAAGCCGTCCTTCGGCGAGAGCGTCGTGCTGAACGCCTGAGCGCTCGACGACACGGTCGCGACGTCGACCTTGTCGGTGATCTCCGTGCGCTTCGAGCCGCTGGGCCCGTACTGCTCGTAGATCCGGATGCCGCTGATCGTGTCGCTGCACAGCGCATGCGCGCCTGACAGCCTCTCGGTGAACGGGATGCCGGTCTTCCCGGCGAGGTTGTCGCCGTCGACGGTGACCGTCCAGGCGATCTTGCCGTTGCGGTCCGCGCCGCCGAGCACCGAACCGCTCTTGGAGATCTTGCCGTGGTAGTCCCAGTCCTGCGTGACGCCGATGACCCCCGAGCTCTCGCCCCAGACGTCGATCGTCGCCTCGTTGGTGTACTCGGTCCCGACCGGGTCGATCTGCCCGTCCGGTGTGCACGTGTTGTACGTGACGCGGTACGTCGTCTTATCGTCCCAGCCACCGGCGGGCTCGGTGATGTGGATCGTGAAGTGCTGATCGTCGGCGCCGGCGACGATCGTCGCCACGTCGGACACGGTGCTCGACGAACCGCCGCGGATCGCGACGACCTTCAGGCCGGAGGGGTCGCAGAGCCGGTGATCGTCACTGAGGGTCTCTGCGATGTTGAGGGCGTCGTTGCCGACGAGACGGTCGCCGGGCAGGTTGATGGTCCATCCGATCGACCAGTGGTCGGAGTTCATGGCCCCGCTCTTGTCCCACGGCGACGGCGGCTCGAGCCCGTCGTCGATCCCGCCCCCGCCGGGCAGCGGGACCTCGACGTCGGTGCCGTTGAGATCGAAGACGACGTCCTTCTCGTCGGTCGCCACGATCGCCGTCACGTCGAACTCGAAAGCACCCTTGACCAGCTCGGGGAAGTCCTCGACCTCGGCGGTCAGCGTGCATGTGGCCAGGCCGGTGCCGGCATCGGTCAGACATGTCGCCCAGGTGACGGTGTCACCCGCACCGTTCGGGCCGGAGAGGTTGAACGGCACGCTCGCGGGGAACGCGAGTTCGTCGGGCAGGCCGATCGTGAAGGTGTCGCCCTCGTGCGGATCGGCGTCCGACGCATCCCACGACCCCGACACCGTCAGAGTGTCGCCGACCGTCGCCTGGGTGTCCGCCGGGGCGATCGTGATGTCGCCCACGACGATCGCCGTGTTCTGGCCGGCCGCCTCGGCCGCCGTCGGGAGCGCCAGGAACGTCGCGGCGGTGACCGCCGCGACGCCGACCAGCGCCATCACCCGGCGTACGGCGCTCCTAGGGCGTGCCTCGTGTCCCCGTCGTGGTCCCCGTCCGATCATCGCGGCGATGCCTCCCCTGTCAGCGCGTTGCAGATCCGGGCGCGCGCAGAGAAGCGCGCTCATGACGCGCCCGGGCACGCGCCGCTCCCCCCGCGTTCGATCCGCAGGCGGCGCCATCGAGATCCAAGCAGTCGTGCCGGGGGCGATTCCGCTCAAAGCGGTGGATTTCACCCCCCGCCCTCACCCCTCACCCGGTGTCAGTGCGCCGCCGGGAACGGTCGTCCTCGCTATCGTGGGACGGGGGACGGACCACCGCTGCACGGGCTTTCGCCGCGGCGCCGGTCATCACGCCCTATTCACGACACCCGGGGGGGCGAAGCTGTGCGTGGGACGGAAGGGACCGATCCGGTCGCGTTGTTGCGGCGTGCCGTCGCGGCGGACGATCGCCCGCGGATCTCCGCACTGGTCTCCACGTATCCGCTCGAGCTGTGGTTCGGCATCCTTCCCGCCGACCTCCAGGTGATCGTCGACACCGCCGACGACGGCTCCGCGCGGGCCACCGACCTCGGCGGGTACATCCTGCGCGCCTTCCTGGCAGGGCCGGCGCGCGCCGATCTTCCGGATGGGACGGATGCCGGCGCCGCGCCGGGGATCCGCCGGGCGCGCACCTTCATCCGAGCGCTCCATCTGCGCATGTCGGGTGATCCCGTGCAGGCGTATGCGCTCATGAGCGAGGATCCACTGGTACGAGCCCCGGTCGCGCCGCTGCTCGACCCCACCCGGGGCACGGGTGCCAGCATCGTCCTTCAAGCGGGGATCACGGCCATGCTCGCGGGGCGCCTGCACGACGCGCTCATGCTGCTCGAGAAGTCACTGCTCTTTCCGATTCCGCCCGCGCTGGCGTTCTTCCACCGCGATGCGCACCTGCGCATCGCCATGATCCATGCCCTCTACGGCGATGGCGCCCTCGCGTGGATGCATCTCGATCTGTCCCGTCAGGTGCCTCGCACGGCCAGCTGGGCCGAGCCGGGGCTCGACACGGATGAATCGCTGGTCGAAGCGCTGAGCACCGCCGAGACCGATCCGGATGCCGCCTTCACCGCGCTCCTGCGGATCCCCATCCCGCGGATGCAGGAGCTCTGGCCGTATCACGTGGTCGCGACGCAGCACATCGGGATGATCACCGGCCGCCTGCGCGAGATGCACGATCGGGCGAGCCAGTTCCGCGCGCTGAACCCAGCGGGCGTCGGCGGCACCGGCCTGGGCGGCAGTGTGGTCGCCCACACCCTCGGGCTGCACGCGCTGCTCGCGGGAGCGAGCTCGGAGTCGGAGCGACTGCTCGCGACGGCCGACCCGCGGCTGTGGGAGACAGCCACCCTCGCGGCCGGCCAGGCGCTGGTCCGCGGATCGGCACCCCCGGCGATACGGCTTCTGCACGGGGTCGCCGACCAGACCGCGGGACTGCCTCGCGCCGACAACTTCCGGCGGATGGTACTGGCTGTCGCCCACGATGTGAGCGGCGCGCACGACGACGCCGATGCCATCCTCTCCGACATCCTCCCCCGACCCGATGTCCTCACGCACGCGATGCTGACCCGCTTCGCGCCGTCGTTCGCGGCGCGCGCGGCGAACGACATCCCGGGATGGCCGGCGCCACGGACCGCGCCGGAGACCGTGGACACGCTGCGCCGACGCGCGCTCACCACCCGCGAGCTCGACGTGCTCGCAGAGCTGGCTCGCGGCCGGTCACGCACCGAGATCGCTCAGCAGCTGTTCATCACCGTGAACACAGTGAAGACACACCAGCGCTCGCTGTACCGGAAGCTGGGCGCCACCACCCGCACCGAGGCCGTCAACGAGGGCCGGCGCCGCGCGCTGCTCTGAGCCTGGCACGCGGCACCCCGGTCAGGCTCCGGCGTCGGGCGCGATGACCGGGACCGCGCTCGTCTCGGCCTCCAGCGCCTCCTCGAGGTCGATGTCGGCGGCGGCCTGCTCGAACTGCGCGCGATACAGGCGCCAGTAGGCGCCCTCCCGAGCGATGAGCTCGTCGTGCGTGCCCTTCTCGACGATGTCGCCGTGCTCCATGACGAGGATGAGGTCCGCGTCTCGGATCGTCGACAGGCGGTGCGCGATCACGAACGAGGTGCGCCCGGCGCGCAGCGCGGCCATCGCGTGCTGCAGCAGCAGCTCGGTGCGTGTGTCGACGGAACTCGTCGCCTCGTCGAGGATCAGCACCGACGGCTGCGCGACGAACGCGCGCGCGATCGTGATCAGCTGCTTCTCGCCCGCCGAGACGTTCGAGGCGTCCTCGTCGAGCACGGTGTCGTAGCCGTCCGGCAGCGAGTGCACGAACGTGTCGACACGCGTCGCGGTCGCGGCATCCACGATCTCGTCATCCGTCGCCGACTGCCGACCGTACCGGATGTTCTCCCGGATCGTGCCGGCGAACAGCCACGGGTCCTGCAGGACCATGCCGGTGCGGGTGCGCACATCGTCACGGGTGAGGGATGCCACGTCCTGCCCGTCGAGCAGGATCCGCCCGCCGTCGAGTTCGTAGAACCGCATGAGCAGATTCACCAGCGTCGTCTTGCCGGCACCCGTGGGCCCGACGATCGCGACCGTCTGTCCCGGTTCGACGCGGAACGACAGGTCGCTGATCAACGGCTGCTCGGGGTCGTACGAGAACTTCACGTGCTCGAACTCGATCACCCCGCGACCGGGCACGTACGCCGGCGCGTCGGGCGCGTCGGGCTGCTGCTCATCGGCGTCGAGCAGGTCGAACACGCGCTCGGCGGACGCCGTGCCCGACTGCACGACCGCGGCCATGCCGCCGAGCTCGGACAGCGGCTGCGTGAACTGCTGCGAGTACTGGATGAACGCCTGCACGTCGCCGAGGCGCAGGTTGCCCGAGGCGACCATCAGCCCGCCGAGCACCGCGATGCCGACGTAACTGAGGCTGCCGATGAACGTCATGCCGGGCATGATGATGCCCGACAGGAACTGCGCCTTGAACGAGGCCTGGAAGAGCTCTTCGTTCTCTTCGGCGAACTGCGCGCGCGACGCGGCGTCGCGCCCGAACACCTGCACGAGCGCGTGGCCTGAGAACGACTCCTCGACCCGCGCGTTCAGGCGCCCGACCTTGCGCCACTGCGTCTTGAACGCCTTCTGCGACTTCGGCCCGATGATGCCGAAGATCACCGCCATCAGCGGCAGGGCGACGAGCGCGACGAGAGCCAGCTGCCACGAGATCGAGAACATCATGACGAGCACGCCGACCACCGTCAGCACGCTCGTGAGCGCGCCCGACAGCGACTGCTGCATGGTCTGCGTGATGTTGTCGATGTCGTTGGTGACGCGCGAGATGAGCTCGCCGCGCTGGACCTTGTCGAAGTACGAGAGCGGCAGCCGGTTCAGCTTGGCCTCGACGTCTTCACGCAGCTGCCACATCGTGCGCACCATGATCACGTTGATGACATAGCCCTGCACCCAGCTCAGCAGTGCCGATGCCACGTAGATCACCATCACCGCGATGATGACGCCCCGCAGCCGGTCGAAGTCGATGCCCGCCCCGACCTGGAAGTTCGACATCGCCGCGACCATGTTCGCGATCTCGCCCTGGCCGGCCGCCCGCAGCGCCTCGACGACCTGATCCTGCGTGGCGGATGCCGGGAACTGACCGCCGAGCGCGGCGGAGACGACGCCCTCGAAGATGATGTTCGTCGCTTCGCCCAGCACCTTCGGCGCGATCACCGCGAGCACGACACCGACGGCGCCCGCGAGCGACACCAGCGAGAAGCCGATCCAGTGGGGCTTCAGCAGCGCGATCATGCGGAAGAAGCTCACTCGGAAGTTCGCGGCCTTGCCGGGGGCGACGCTGTCCCAGTCGCCGGAGTTCTGCCGGGCCTGTTCGGCGAGCTCCTCTTCGAGGCGTTCCTCCTCGGTGGGCAGGTCGGGCGCGCTCATGCCTGCACCCCCAGCTGCGAGTCGACGATCTCTTTGTAGGTCGTGCAGGTCTGAAGCAGTTCGTCGTGCGTGCCGACGCCCACCATGCGCCCGGCTTCGAGCACCACGATGCGGTCGGCGTCGGTGATGGTCGACACGCGCTGTGCCACGACGATCTTGGTCACTCGCGGCATCCGCTGCCACAGCGCCTTGCGCAGCGCGGCGTCGGTCGACAGGTCGAGCGCCGAGAACGAGTCGTCGAACACGAGCACGTCGGGGTCGTGCACGATGGCGCGCGCGATGGCGAGCCGCTGGCGCTGCCCGCCCGACACGTTCGTGCCGCCCTGGGCGATGCGTGCCGAGAGCCCGCCCTCCTTCTCCGCGACGAAGTCGCGGGCCTGCGCGATCTCGAGCGCCTCCCAGAGCTCCGCGTCGGTGGCGTCTTCACGACCGAAGCGCAGGTTCGAGGCGATGGTCCCGGTGAACAGGAACGGGCGCTGCGGCACCAGGCCGATGCCCTGCCACATCGCGTCGAGGTCGGCCTCGCGCACGTCGACGCCCGCCACGCGCACGGCGCCGCCGGTCACGTCGAACAGCCGCGGGATGAGCGAGACCAGCGTGGTCTTGCCCGCTCCTGTCGATCCCACGATCGCGACGGTCTCGCCCGGCTCGGCACGGAACGAGACGTTCTGCAGCACGGGCTCGTCGGCGCCCGGGTACGCGAACGTGACGTCATCGAACTCGACGGTGCCGGGCGCCGTGAAGTCGGCGACCGGGCTCTCGGGACGCTCGAGCGAGCTGTCGGTGTCGAGCACCTCGCCGATGCGCTCGGCCGACACCGCCGCGCGCGGGATCATGATCGTCATGAAACTGGCCATCAGCACACCCATGAGGATCTGGCCGATGTACTGCATGAACGCGAACAGCGTGCCGATGGGCAGGCCGCGGTCATGCACGGCGAGCCCGCCGAACCAGATCACGCCCACCACGGTGAGGTTGAGCACGAGCATCGCGAGCGGGAACAGCAGCACGAACAGCGAGCCGACCTTGCGGCCGACCACCATGATGTCGGTGTTCGCGCCGCGGAAGCGCTCTTCCTCGATGCGCTCGCGCACGAAGGCGCGTACGACGCGCACGCCGGTCAGCTGCTCGCGCATGATGCGGTTCACCGCGTCGAGCTTCGCCTGGTAGCTGCGGAACAGCGGCACCATCCGGCTGATCACCAGCACCGCGAGCACGAGCAGGATCGGCACCGACACGGCGATCAGCCAGCTCAGCCCCACATCCTGACGCAGCGCCATGATGACGCCGCCGATCGCCAGCAGCGGCGCGGTGACGAGCATGGTCGCGCCCATCATCGCGAGCATCTGCACCTGCTGCACGTCGTTGGTGTTGCGGGTGATGAGCGAGCCCGCCCCGAACGTCGAGATCTCGCGCTCGGAGAACGAGCTGACCCGGTCGTACACATCGCGGCGGATGTCGCGACCGGCCGCCATCGCGGCACGCGCGGCGAAGAAGGTGGCGATGATGGATGCCACGATCTGGCCGAGCGAGATCACCAGCATGAACGCGCCATGAGTCCAGATGAACCCGGTGTCACCGGTGGCGACACCCTTGTCGATGATGTCGGCGTTCAGTCGAGGCAGATACAGCTGCGCCATCGCCGATGCGAACTGGAAGACGAGGACGCCCAACAGCAGCCAGCGGTACGTCGTGAGATATCGGAAGAGGATTTTGCCGAGCACGGAGGACTCCAGAACAGGATCGCGCGAACGCGCGGATCTACCAGCTTGCCACGGAGCCCCGACACTCCGCTACAAGAAACTCTCCAGCGCGTCGAGCGCGGGCCGCTGCCCCTTCACCAGGCGCGGGCGCGCGGCATCCACCGTCATCCATTCGGCCCGGTCGACCTCGGGGAACTCCTGCCGCCTCCCCGAGCGCGGCGGCCATTCCATCTCGAACGTCCCGAAGGCGAAACGGGATGCCGCGAACTCCGCGCCGTCGACGGCGAACACCGTCACCCGCTTGCCCGACGCGTACGCCCAGGTCCCGAGTTCGTCGTAGGGGCCCGCAGGCGGGTCGACGCCCAGTTCTTCGCGGAATTCCCGGACCGCGGCAGCCATCGCCGATTCGGTCTCGGGGTCGAACTCACCCTTGGGAATCGACCACGCGCCTTCGTCCTTGCGTGCCCAGAACGGGCCGCCCATGTGCGCGATGAGCACCTCGAGCCCGCCGGCGGTGCGGCGGTGCAGGAGGAGCCCCGCGCTGCGGATCATCAGGCCGGGCGCGACTTCGGCGAGACCTCGTAGGTGTTCTGCGGGTCGCGCTCGACCACGTCGCCGAGCGCGGCGTCGATGGCCGCCATGACATCGGCATCGAGCGTCACGCCCGACGCGGCGACGTTCGACGCGATCTGTTCGGGGCGGGATGCCCCCACCAGCGCCGCCGCGACGTTCTTGTTCTGCAGCACCCAGGCGATGGCCAGCTGCGGCATGGTCAGCCCGCAGTCGCCCGCGATGGGCTCGAGCCTCTGCACGGCGGTGAGCACGTCGTCGCGCAGGAAGCGCTGGATGAAGTGCGCGCCGCTCTTCTCATCGGTCGCGCGCGATCCGGCGGGCACCGGCTGCCCGGGCAGGTACTTGCCCGACAGCACGCCCTGCGCCATCGGCGACCAGACGATCTGCGAGATGCCGAGCTCTTCACTGGTCGGCACGACCCGGTCTTCGATCACGCGCCACAGCATCGAATACTGCGGCTGGTTCGAGATGAACGGCACGTGCAGCTCTCTCGCGAGCGCCGCGCCCTCACGCAGCTGCTCGGCGGTCCACTCGCTCACGCCGATGTACAGCGCCTTGCCGGCGCGCACGAGGTCGGCGAACGCCTGCATCGTCTCTTCGAGCGGGGTCTCGTAGTCGAAGCGGTGCGCCTGGTAGAGATCGACGTAGTCGGTGCCCAGTCGCTGCAGCGAGCCGTCGATGCTCTCGAAGATGTGCTTGCGGCTCAGTCCGCTGTCGTTCGGCCCCTTCGGACCGGTCGGGAAGTAGACCTTCGTGAAGATCTCCAGCGACGCGCGCCGCTGGCCCGCCAGCGCCTTGCCCAGCACGACTTCGGCGGCCGTGTTCGCGTAGGTGTCGGCGGTGTCGAAGGTCGTGATGCCGGCGTCGAGCGCCGCATGCACGGTGGCGATGGCGCCCGAGTCGTCGATCTGCGACGCGTGCGTCACCCAGTTGCCGTAGGTGATCTCCGAGACCTTGAGTCCGCTGTTGCCGAGATAGCGATGTTCGACCATGGCCCTACGCTACTCGGGTCAGGCGGCGCCCCCGCTCGCGATCTCGGCCCGCTCGTCCCACGTGCGCCGGCTCGTGCGGTCGAGCGCGACCTGGCGGCGCATGGTCTCGGCCTTCTCGTAGAGCGAGGGATCGCCGTAGCTGGTGAGCACCTTCACGAGCACGGGCAGCAGCTCGATCATGAAGAAGAGCGCGGCGATGAGCCAGTGCGCCCAGGCGAGCGTGGGCTCCTTCTGCGAGAGCCGGTCGAGGGCGCTGATCTGGCTGAGCAGCCCCTCGGCCCCGGCGTTGCCGCCGGCCACCGAGGCCGCACGATCGTTGTAGGCCTGCAGCGCCTGCTGGTACTGCTCGCGGGCGGCGGGAAGCTCATCCTGCGCCTGCTTCTTGTTCTGCGCCGCCGAGGCGTCGGCGGCCTGGGTGCTCGAGGCGTCGGCCGCGGCGAGCGTGGCGTTCGCGTCCTTCAGCTTGGCGGCCAGGGCGTCGTACGAGTCCTGTGCCGAGGCCAGCTGCTTCTTGGCCGCGTCCGCGCTGGCGCCGTCGCCGCTGACACCGGTGCAGCCGGCCACGCTGCCCTTGCCCTCGCCGGTCAGCTCGCACTGGTACAGCGCCCGCGCCTGGTCGATGACCTTCTGCTGCGCGTCGAGCTTCTTGGTGAGGTCGTCGACCGACTGCTGCGCGGCCGCCGCGGCCGCTGAGGTGGTCGACGTGCCCGCCACGATGCCGCTGGCCGCCTGGTCTTCGAGCTGGCTGACGCGCGTGCTCGCGGCATCCAGCGCCTTCTTCTCGGGCCCGTTCGAGACGGCCTGCTGATCCGAGACGGCGTTCGTGACGTTCGTGGAGGTGACCTCGCGGGCGATGTCGTTGTGGAACACCTGCAGCACGAGCGGCTCGGCGACCACGATGCCGATGATCGCGGCCATCACCACACGCGGCAGGGCGAGCCAGATGAGCTTGAGGACGCTCGTCGACGCCTTCATCGTCGAGGTGAGGAACCGGTCGAGGTTGAAGATGATGAGCGCCCACACGATCGCGACGGGGATCGCGACCCAGACGAGCACGCCGACCCCGGTGATGAGTGCGAAGAACATCGACAGGGCCGACACGAGCGCGGTGCCGACGAGCACGAAGAACATCTGCACGAAGCGCGACGTCTCGATCGGCACCTCTTCGAGCACCTCGAGGTCGGCGCCGCCGAGCACGGCCAGGCGGCGCGTCCACGGCAGGCGACGCCGGCGCGGGGCGAGGACAGCGGGGGTGGATGCCACGGCCGGCGCCTCGTGCGCGGGCTCGGGGTCAGGCACGGGTGCGGTGTGCGGCGCAGGGTCCGACGCAGGCACAGGCTCGGCCTGCGGCGCGGGCGCCGGGTGCGGCGCGGGTGCGGGCACCGGTTCGGTCAGGACCGCGGTCGTCGCATCGGCGCCGTACTCACGCTGCTCGTCGATCGACGGGGCGCCCCACGGCTCCAGGGCCTGCTCGAGCGGGTCGGCGGTCGCGGCGCGGACGTCGCTCAGGTACAGCGGCTCGGTCTCCTCCTGCTCGGCCTCATCGAGGACGATGCGGCCGTCGGAGCCGAAGCGGCCCGGCCTGTGGGCGGAATAAGACATCGTGCCAGGGTATGCGGGGCGTCCTGGACGTCGGGTGGACGGTTCCTTGGAACCGCTTATGACCGCCCGCCCGGCGTCACGCTTCGACGGGGGTCGCCGCGGCGGCCTCCTGGTCGGCCTCGGTGGCCACGAGCTGCCCGCAGGCGCCGTCGATGTCCTTGCCGCGGGTGTCGCGGATCGTGGTCGGAATGCCGTGCGCTTCGAGGCGGCGCACGAACTCGTCCTGCACCGGCTTGTCGGACGCCGTCCACACCGATCCCGGGGTCGGGTTCAGCGGGATCGGGTTCACGTGCACCCAGCCGCGGCCACGGGCGTTGAGCTTCTCGGCGAGCAGGTCGGCGCGCCAGCCGTGGTCGTTCATGTCCTTGATCAGGGCGTACTCGATCGACACGCGGCGCCCGGTCTTCGCGAAGTACTCGTACGCGGCATCCAGCGCCTCGTCGACCTTCCACCGCGAGTTCACCGGGATCATCTCGTCGCGCAGCTCGTCGTCGGGCGCGTGCAGCGACAGGGCGAAGGTGACGGGGATCTCTTCGTTCGTCAGCTTGCGGATCGCGGGCACGAGACCGACCGTGGAGATCGTGATGCCGCGGGCACTCATGCCCAGACCGTGCTTCTTGTCGACCATCACGCGCACGGCGTGCATGACGCGGGCGTAGTTGGCCATCGGCTCACCCATGCCCATGAAGACGATGTTGGTGACACGCTCGCCCTCGTGGCCGACGTGGCGCGGGTCGCCCAGCTGGCCCTCGGCGATCACACGGTTCGCGTGCACGACCTGCGCGACGATCTCGGCGGCCGACATGTTGCGGGTCAGCCCCGCCTGGCCGGTGGCGCAGAACGGGCAGTTCATGCCGCAGCCGGCCTGGCTCGACACGCACAGCGTGATGCGGCCCGGGTAGCGCATGAGCACCGACTCGACGAGCGCGCCGTCGTGCAGCTTCCAGAGGAACTTGATCGTGTCACCACGATCGGTCGACAGGCGCCGCACCTCGGTGAGAAGCGGCGGCAGCAGCGTGTGCACGAGCTCTTCGCGCCCCTCGGCCGGGAGGTCGGTCATCTCGGCGGGGTCGTGCGTGTAGTGGGTGAAGAAGTGCTTCTCGAGCTGCTTGGCGCGGAAGGCCGGCAGCCCGAGCTCGCTCATCTTCTCGACACGCTGTTCGGGGGTGAGATCGGCGAAGTGTGCCGGGGGCTTGCCGCGGCGGGGGCTGGCGAACTGCAGCAGGGGCCGGCCGTCGGCATCCTTCTTCTGCGTCCACCCTTCGGTGCGCGGCCGCACCTGCGCGCGCGGTGTGGTCATGCCCTCCAGGGTACGCGACCCGGATGCGCGGATGCTGGGGGTCGGCGCCTGAGAGAATGGATCGGTGAGACTCCTCGTCGCGGCGCTGGACGCCGAACTGGTCGCCTTCCCCGCCGAGATCCCCGGTTTCGACCGGCTGGTGACGGGGCCCGGCAAGCTGCAGGCGACCTACGCGCTGACCCGTGCGCTCGATGCGACGCATTACGACGAGGTGCTCGTCGTGGGCACGGCCGGCGCGATCGACGACGAGCTCGCCCCCGAGGTGTACGACATCGACGCGGCCATCCAGCACGACGTCAGCGACATCGACGGCGTCGTCGGGCAGCACGTGTCCTTGCCGGCGCGGGTCACGCTGCCGGCGGACGTGATCCGGCGAGCAGCGATGACGATCGCCACCGGAGACCACTTCGTCGACGACGCCGTGGCGGTGGCCTCGATCCAGGCGCTCGGCGCGCGCCTCGTCGACATGGAGACCTACGCGTACGCGTGGGTCGCCGAGCGGTTGGGTGTGCCGATCCGCGTGCTCAAGGCGGTCTCCGACCGCGCGCAGGACGACGCGATCACCGACTGGCGCGCCGCCGTCACCGCGTGTAGCGCCCAGCTCTGGGACGTGGTCCGCGCCGACTACGAGGTCTGAGCCGCGGCATCCGTCTCCCCTCGCCGGGGCGAGGGGATCTGCCGATCCGAGGGCCTTTCTGCCCGATCGCGCCCTCGCCCGGGCCGTTCTCCTCGCCTGAGGCGAGGGCGCTCGCCTCGCCCGGGCTCCGGATCGCTCCTCAACGCGGCGCGGGATCCGTCGTCGTGACCGCGGCCTGATCGACGGATCCCCTCCGGCAGACAACCCGTCGCACGCGAACGCTTGACTCCTCCGGTTGGGTGTGCCTAGTCTGACTCCCGGTCCTGTTACCGGTAACATTCCCTCGCTGCCGAGGATCCGTAGAAGCATCCGCGAACAAAGAAGTTCCCCGTGAACACAGACACTCCGCCGACTCCGCACCCTCACTCATGCCGTGCCATGAGCGCGGCCGTCACGTCGCGTCGCCGCGCATTCTCCGCCCCGCGGCATCCGCTCCCCCTCAGCCTCAACGTCTGACAACCATCAAGAGGAAGGCAGGAACCATGTCGTTCCGCACCACAAAGATCGCCGCCGTCGCTGTCGCGGCCGGCCTCGTCTTCAGCCTCGCTGCCTGCTCCGGCGGGCGCGGCGGCTCGGGCAACGCCGACAACGGCGCCGACGCCAACAAGGGCGCCCTGGTCGGCATCGCGATGCCGACGAAGGTCGACCAACGCTGGATCCAGGATGGCGACAACGTCGTGAAGTACCTCAAGGAGGCCGGCTACAAGACCGACCTGGAGTACGCGAACAACGACATCCCGACCCAGGCGCAGCAGATCGAAGCCATGATCACCAAGGGCGCGAAGGTGCTCGTGATCGCGTCCATCGACGGCGGCGCACTCGGTCAGCAGCTTGACGACGCGAAGGCCGCAGGCGTCAAGGTCATCTCGTACGACCGACTGCTCACCGGCGACGAGAACGTCGACTATTACGCCACCTTCGACAACTTCAAGGTCGGCGTTCTGCAAGCGAACTCCCTGCTGACGGGGCTCGGGTACCTCGATGACAGTGGCGCGAAGACCGGTCAGAAGGGGCCGTGGCATGTCGAGCTGTTCGCCGGCAGCCCCGACGACAACAACGCGACGTTCTTCTACAAGGGCGCGATGAGCGTTCTGCAGCCGCTGATCGACGACGGCACGCTCGTGGTGACCAGCGGCCAGACCGACTTCAACCAGACCGCGATCCAGGGCTGGGACCCGGCGACCGCCAAGAAGCGCATGGACGACCTTCTCGCCAAGAGCTACTCGACCGGCGCGACGAAGCTCGACGGAGTGCTCTCGCCCTATGACGGCCTCTCGGACGGCATCATCGCGGCGCTCGAGAGCGGCGGCTACAAGGTCGGCAGCGACACCTGGCCGATCATCACCGGACAGGACGCCGAGGTCGCCAGCGTGAAGCAGATCATCGCGGGCTCGCAGTACTCGACGATCTTCAAGGACACTCGGAACCTCGCGAAGCAGGCCGTCGCGATGACCGAAGCGCTGCTGCAGGACAAGAAGCCCGAGGTCAACGACACGAAGAGCTACGACAACGGCAAGAAGGTCGTCCCCACCTATCTCCTGCCGCCGGTGGTCGTCACCAAGGCCAACTACCAGAAGGAACTCATCGACAGCGGCTACTACACCGAGGGCGACCTCAAGTAGCACCCGCCGGGTCGGGCGCCCGCGCGACGCCCGACCCCGTTCGAAGGAGACACCATGGCCGAGGACGCCATCCTCGAGATGCGAGCGATCACCAAGGAATTCCCCGGGGTCAAAGCACTCTCCGACGTGAACCTCACCGTGCGCCGCGGCGAGATCCACGCCATCTGCGGCGAGAACGGCGCCGGCAAGTCGACGCTCATGAACGTCCTCAGCGGCGTGTATCCGCACGGCACGTATGAGGGCGACATCGTCTTCGAAGGAGAGATCTGTCAGTTCGGAGGCATCACCGACTCCGAGAAGGCCGGCATCGTCATCATCCACCAGGAGCTCGCCCTGAGCCCCTACCTGAGCATCGCCGAGAACATCTTCATCGGGAATGAGCGTGGTCGTGCCGGGTGGATCGACTGGGGCGCGACCGAGACGCTCGCACGCACCTACTTGGAGCGCGTCGGGCTCCATGACAACCCCGCGACGAAGGCAAACGAGCTCGGTGTCGGCAAACAGCAGCTCGTCGAAATCGCGAAAGCGCTCTCAAAGGATGTGACACTCCTCATCCTCGATGAGCCCACCGCCGCGCTCAACGACGACGACTCCGACCGTCTGCTCGATCTCATGCTCGAGCTGAAGCAGCAGGGCGTGACAAGCATCCTGATCTCCCACAAGCTCAACGAGATCAAGAAGGTGGCCGACACCGTCACGATCATCCGTGACGGTCAGACGATCGAGACACTCGACGCCGCCAGCCCCGAGGTGAACGAGGACCGCATCATCAAGGGAATGGTCGGCCGCGACCTGACACACCGATTCCCCGAGCACACGCCGCACATCGGCGAAGAGCTGCTGCGCATTGAGGACTGGACGGTCCACCACCCCTCGGACCGCGCACGTGTCGTCGTCGACCATGCCGACCTCACCGTGCGTGCGGGTGAGATCGTCGGCATCGCCGGGCTCATGGGCGCCGGGCGCACAGAGCTGGCGATGAGCGTGTTCGGTCACAGCTGGGGCGTCGACATCTCGGGCACGGTGTACAAACGCGGTGAGCCGGTCAACACGCGCAGCGTGCCCGCCGCCATACGCGCCGGCCTGGCCTACGCGACCGAAGACCGCAAGACCTACGGTCTCAACCTCATCGACGACATCGCCCGCAACGTGTCCGCGGCGGGTCTGAGCTCGCTGAGCAACCGTCTCGGCTGGGTCGACGGCAACCGCGAACACGTCGTCGCCGAACAGTATCGCCGCGACATGAACATCAAGGCGCCCTCCGTCTCCTCGATCGTCGGCAAGCTGTCGGGCGGCAACCAGCAGAAGGTGGTGCTGTCGAAGTGGATGTTCGCGGACCCCGACGTACTCATCCTCGATGAACCCACCCGCGGCATCGACGTGGGTGCCAAATACGAGATCTACACGATCATCAATCGCCTCGCCGATGAGGGGAAGGGCGTCATCGTCATCTCCTCCGAGTTGCCCGAGCTGCTCGGCCTGTGCGACCGCATCTACACCCTGTCGGAGGGTGTCATCACCGCTGAGGTCACGCGCAGCGAGGCATCGCCCGAACGTCTCATGCAGAGCATGACCAAGATCCGAGAAGAGGACCACCTATGAGCTCGACACAGACGGAGGCCCGCCCGGAGAAGGGAGGGCTGATCGCCAGCACTGTCTCCTACATGAGCGGTCAGCTGCGCCAGATCGGCCTGTTCATCGCACTCATCGTCATCGTGCTGTTCTTCCAGATCGTGACGCAGGGCATCACGCTGAGCCCGCGGAACGTCTCGAACCTCATCGTCCAGAACAGCTACATCCTGATCCTCGCCATCGGCATGGTGATGGTGATCATCGCGGGTCACATCGACCTCTCCGTGGGGTCGGTCGTGGCGGTGATCGGCGCCCTCGCCGGCGTGCTGAACAACAAGCTCGGGTTGGACTGGGGGACCACCGTCGTCCTGTGTCTGATCGCCGGGGCGGTGATCGGCGCGTGGCAGGGCTTCTGGATCGCGTACTTCCACATCGAGTCGTTCATCGTGACGCTGGGCGGCATGCTGCTGTTCCGCGGCCTCGCCCAGATCCTGCTGCACAACACGCAGATCTCACCGTTCGACGACGGCTTCCGTGCCATCGGGTCGGGTTTCCTCCCGGACCTCGGCGGCGGTACGTCGTTCCTCGAGCCGCTCACCATGATCCTGGGCGTCGGTGCGGTCGTCGCCCTCGTGGGGATGAGCGTGCGCTCACGCCGCTCGCGCGCCAAGAACGGACTCGCGCTCGAGCCCCTGGGCTGGTTCACGCTGAAGACCGCTTTCATGGCGGTGCTGATCCTGGGCATCGCCTGGTTGCTCGCCAGCTATCGCGGTACTCCGGTCGTGCTCATCATCCTCGGCGTGCTGGTCGTCGTCTACTCGGCCGTCATGGCCAACAGCGTGTTCGGCCGCCACGTGTATGCGCTGGGCGGGAACAAGCGCGCGGCGCAGCTGAGCGGCGTGAAGACCGACCGGGTGAGCTTCCTTCTGTTCGTGAACATCGGCGTTCTGTCGGCTCTGGCCGGCATCGTCTTCACCGCGCAGCTGAACCTCGCCGGCCCGAGCGCCGGCAACGGATTCGAGTTGGATGCCATCGCCGCCGTCTTCATCGGCGGGGCCGCCGTCAGCGGCGGCATCGGCACCATCGGCGGGGCCATCGTCGGTGGTCTCATCATCGGCGTGCTCAACAACGGCATGACGATCATGGGCGTCGGCACCGAGTGGCAGGAGTTCATCAAGGGACTCGTGCTGCTGGCCGCCGTCGCCTTCGACGTCGTCAACAAGCGGCGCGGAGCACGGCAGGGCTGACATCGGCTGATGGGTGGGGTGGATGCCGCGGCATCCACCCCTCCCGCCGGTCAGAAGAGCAGGTACACGGCGCCGACGACGGTGAGCGCGATCACGATCCGCTCGAACAGGTGCTGGCTGATGCGCCCGGAGATCCAGCGGCCGAGCACGGCCGCTGCCACGACCACCGGTGCCAGGAAGAGATCGATCAGCAGTCCCTGCGGCGTGATCAGGCCGAGGCTGATCGAGAACGGCAGCTTCGCCACGTTCACGATCGCGAAGAACCAGGCCGTCGTGCCGAGAAAGGCCTTCACCGGGAAGCGCCCCGCGAGGAAGTACATCGACATCACGGGTCCGGCGGCGTTCGCCACCATCGTCGTGAATCCGCCGAGGGAGCCGTAGACGGCGGCCGCGACCCGGTGTGCGCGCGGGCCGTGTTCACCGGGGCGTGCGCGCCATCGACGGAACAGCGTCACCGCCACGACCGCCAGCAGGATCACGGCGATCATCCGACGCACCCAGGCGTCGGACGCGAACGCCAGGAAGACCGCCCCGCCGACGAGCCCGACGACGACCGCGGGCGCCAGCCGCAGCAGCGTGCGCAGGTCGGCGTGGCGGCGATAGATCAGCAGCGCGAACACGTCGCCGACGATGAGCAGCAGCAGGATCGTGCCGGTCGACTGCCGCGCCGGCAGCACCGCGGCGAACAGCGCGACCGCAAGCGTCGCCGCGCCCGGCAGCGCGGCCTTGGAGAGGCCGATGACCGCCGCGCCGACCGCGAGGGCGACCCACGCGAGGACACTCAGCTCAGACAGGGGCACCAGGCAACGCTAGCGCGCCGGAGCCGGGATGCCGCGGGCATCGGCCTGCGGCATCCACTTCTCTGCACCATCTCGATGTCACGCGACCTCGCGAGATACCGTGCGACCTCGCGAGATACCGTGCGACCTCGCGAGAACGAGGAGAAGACGGGTCAGGCCGCGACGTGGGAGAGCGGGCTCACGCGCCGCGTCTGCTCGTCGAACGCGTACACGGCGACCGCCTCGGGGACGCCCTGGTCGAAGCATCCTCGGGCGAAGACATCGACGCCCAGGGTGCGGAACCGCTCACTGCGGTGATAGTGGCCGTGGAAGCTCGCGCTGGGTCCCACGAGTTCGAGCGCCCGTCGCACCAGCGGATCGCCGACGTGCGCGGTCTTGTGCACGTAGCCGCTCCCCGACGGCCAGTCGTGGGTGAGTACGATGTCGGCCTTGCCCGCCGAGCACACGGTGAAGACTTCCTCGACGCTGTAGTACCCGTGCACGCGCGTGTCGGTGCTCCGCGCGCGCTCCCAGGTGTAGAGCGGGCGGCCGTCCGGCGGGCGGATGCCGGAGAGGAAGGCGACATCGAGCCCCGCGACGTGCACGTGGCCGGCGCGTCCGAGGAACCACACGTCCGGCGCCAGGCGCGGGCCGCCGACCACGACGCCGCCGTTCTCGTCCAGGGTCCGCCAGGGCTCATGGTTTCCGCCGATGAAGTACACCGGCGCCGGGAAGCGGATGCGGCCGGCGACCACATCGGCGAAGTCGCTGAGGCGCCGCCGCTCGGGCTTGATGTGCACTTCGGCCAGCTGGTCCTCATCGGCGGTGGGCTCGGCATCCCCCACCTGGAACACCGCCGCCAGCTCGGCGCCGTCGGGCAGGAATCGCTCGGCCACCCGGACGTCGTCGGCCAGGCCCGCCCAACGCCCGTGGATGTCGCCCGCGACGGCGAAATACACCGTCACAGATGCCACCGCTGCGCGCGCCGGTCCCGCTCATACTCGTCGCGGGCGCGTCGTGTGGTCTCGATGCCCGACACCTCGGCGACCGGCACGTCCCACCAGGCTCCGCCCGGCACGGCAGGCGCGAGCGGATCGGTGCGCACGTACACCGCCGCGCAGTCGGGCGCATCCAGCGCCCGCCGCAGCGCCGAGCGGAACTCCTCGGTCGAGCCGGCCTCGAAGACCTCCACCCCGAGGCTGCGGAGGTTCGCCGCGAAGTCGACGGGCAGCGCGTCACCGTCGAGACGGCCGGATGCGGCATCCCGATACCGGTACCTCGTGCCGAACCGCTGCGAACCCACCGACTCCGAGAGGTTTCCGATGGAGGCGAACCCGCGATTGTCCACGAGCACGACGACCATCTTGCGGCGCTCGGCAACGGCGGTGACGAGCTCCTGCGAAAGCATCAGGTACGACCCGTCGCCGACGAGCGCGACGACCTGCCGGGTGTCGTCCGACAGCGCCACGCCCAGAGCACCGGCGATCTCGTAGCCCATCGTCGAGAACGCGTACTCCACGTGGTACTGCCGGCGGGAGCGCGGCTGCCACAGCCGGTGCAGATCGCCCGGCGCGCTGCCGGCGGCGTTCACGATCACGTCGTCGGGTGCCATCTCGTCGTTGAGCACCCCGATGAGCTCGGCCTGACTCGGCAGCCCCAGCTCGCTGTGAGCCGCCCAGCCCTGCGAGACCGCGGCCTGACGCTGCCGGTCCCACTCCGCGCGGAGCGCGGCGACGCGGGCGACGTGGTCGGCGTCCGCCGACAGATGCGCGGTCGCCTCGTCGAGCTGGGCGAGGACCGCCCGCGCATCGCCCAGCACCGGCAGACCGGAGAGCTTCGGCGCGTCGATCGGCGTGACGTTGACGTTGACGAACCGCACGCCCGGGTCGGCGAACAGACTCATGGACGCGGTCGTGAAGTCGGAGTACCGGGTGCCGATGCCGATGACCAGATCGGCCTCGGCGGCGAGCTCCGTCGCGGCCGTGGTGCCGGTCGAGCCGATGCCGCCGATGTCCATCGGGTGCCCGTGGGGCAGCACGCCCTTTCCCGCGTGCGTCTGGCCGACGGGGATGCCCAGCCTCTCCGCGAACGACGCGAGCGCATCGGCGGCGTGCGAGTAGTGCACACCTCCGCCCGCGACGATGACGGGGCGGCGCGCCTGCGCGATCCACTCCGCGGCCTCGGCGACCGACGAGGCGTCGGCGGGCGTGCGCGGGATCGTCCAGATCCGGCGGCGGAAGAGCTCCTCCGGCCAGTCGTATGCCTCGGCCTGCACGTCTTCGGGGAACGCGACCACGACGGCGCCCGACTGCGTCGGATCCGTCAGCGCGCGCATGGCGCCCAGCAGCGCGGCCGGAAGCTGCTCCGGCCGCCACACCCGGTCGAAGAACACCGACACCGACCGGAAGGCGTCGTTGACGCTCACGTCGCCGCTCTGCGGGCGTTCGAGCTGCTGGAGCACCGGGTCGGGGCGGCGGTTGGCGAACACATCCGCGGGCAGCAGGAGCACCGGGATGCGGTTGGTCGTCGCCAGCGCCGCCCCCGTGATCATGTTCATCGCGCCGGGGCCGACCGAGGTCGTCACCGCCATCGTCGAGAGCCGATCGCGGTCCTTGGCGAACGCGACCGCCGCGTTGACCGCGCCCTGCTCGTTGCGCGCGAGGAGATACGGCATCTCTCCGGGATCGTGCAGCTCGGCCTCGAGCAGCGCCTGGCCGATCCCCGCGACGTTGCCGTGGCCGAAGATGCCGAGGAACCCGTCGACGAGTCGCTGCTCGTCTCCGTCACGTCGGGTGTACTGCTGCGCGAGGAAGCGGATGGTCGCCTGCGCGACCGTGAGTCTGACGGTGGTCATGTCACCTCCGGAACGGGAGCCGGGGATCGATGTCGAGCTCCGGCCAGGTCTGTCGGATCCACGCGTGCGCGGGATCGTCCGTGATGAGCCATCGGCGGTCCGGGCCGCTGCCCGGGCCCGCCATGACGTTCAGGTAGTAGAGGTCGTGTCCGGGGGCCGCGACCGTCGGGCCGTGGTATCCGTACGGGATCAGCACGGTGTCGCCGTCGCGCACCTCGCGCGCCACGTCGATCTCGCGCTCATCCGATGCGTACACGCGCTGCAGCGCGAACCCGGGGCTGCCGGACGGCGACGCGGCCACCTCGTAGTGATAGATCTCCTCGAGCTCGGACTCGTCTGTCCCCGCCCGGTCGTGCTTGTGCGGCGGGTAGCTCGACCAGTCGCCACCCGGGGTGAGGACCTCGCAGACGATGAGCCGCTCGGCTTCCAGATGCGCAGGCGTGCCGAAGTTGCGCACCTCACGGGAGCACACCCCGGCCCCGCGCAGCTCGACGGCGACCTCGTCGGGAGTGATGTGCTGCACGGGATGCCGCACCTCGGTCGGCGCCCAGCAGAACGCGATCCGCGCGTCGAGTCCGCACGTCACCGCGGCCGTCGCGCCCGCGGGAACGTAGAGGACGTCGGTCTGCTCCCACACCGCATCGCGTCCGCGCAGCGTGTGCACGTCGCCGTCCACCTCGACCCGTGCGCCCCCGGCGAGCGGGACGACGAGCGTCTCGCGCCCCGATGTGGGCAGCGCCGCGCTCTCACCGGCGGCGAAGCGCCGCACCGTGAGACCCGTGTACCGCCAGTCGCCGCCGTCCGGGGCGACATCGACGACCGTCGCTCCGCTCTGCGCACGGATGAGCTCGTTCACACCGTCACCGATGAGATGAGGCCGGAGAGGTAGTCCGCACCGGCCGCGACGTCGGCCGCCGGTCCCTCACCGGGCTGCGGCGCCGCGTCGAGGATCACGTCGCGCTCGAGCACGTACATGCCCGCATACCCGGCGTCTTCGAGGGCTCGCACGATCCGGCCGAAGTCGATGTCACCCGCGCCGATGGACGTGTACAGCCCCTGGCGCACCGCGTCGGTGTACGCGACCCCGCCCTCGCGCACGCGGGCCGCCAGCGCGGCATCCACATCCTTCACATGCACGTGGCCCACACGGTCGGCATGCGCCTCGACGAACGCGGCGACGTCGACGCCCCCGATGGTCATGTGACCGGTGTCCAGGCAGAGGGGGATGCCGCTCCGCGCGATCACGCGGTCGACATCGTCGGCGGTCTCGACCATCGTCCCCACATGCGGGTGCAGCGACACGGCGAGGCTGTGCGCCTGCGCGGCCCGCGCGACGCGGTCGAGGTTGCGCAGCAGCGTCGCCCACCCGTCGTCGTCGAGCACCGGCCGCGAGTCATAGCCATCCGCGCCGGTCGCCGCCGCCAGGACGACGCGCTCCGCTCCCGCCCGCAGGAAGGCCGGGATGCGGCTCTCGATGTCGGCGACAGGATCCAGGGCAGGGTCGTGCAGCACGATCGGGATGAACCCGCCGACAGCCGACAGGCCATAGTCGGCGAGCATCTCGCGGCGGGACTCGGGGTCGTCGGGGAGAAAGCCGTCGGGACCGAACTCGGTGCCGGCGAGGCCGATGTCGCGCATGTCGCCGAGCACCCGCGCGACGGGCAGCTGATGCCCCCATCCGGGAACCTCGCACACGCCCCAGCTGATCGGGGCACCGGCGATGCGCGAACCCGTCATGCCGGCACCCCTGCCGCGCGCACCTCGGCGACGCGCACGGTGCGCCCCTCTCTGCGCGAGAGATCCGCGGCCTCGGCGGTGTAGAGCGCTTCGAGAGCGTCACGCGGAGTGCAGACCACGGGCGCGCCCGAGCGCACGACGTCGAGGAACGCGACCAGTTCTGCGACGTACGCGTCGGCGAACCGCTCCAGGAATCCTTCCCACGGCGCGTCGTCGGGGAACACGACACCGGGCTCGGCGCTGCGCACGGGCGTCTTGCCGGAGAGCCCGGCCATGACCGTTCCGGCCGTACCCGCGGCCTCGAGTCGCACGTCGTACCCGGCGCCGTTGTAGCGCGACCCCTGCATCGTCACGAGCGTCCCGTCGTCGAGCGTGAGCAGGACGACCGACTCGTCGACGTCGTCGGCGGCCGCGAAGAAGTCGGCGCCGCGGTTGGCGCCCAGCGCGGTGACCGATGCGACCTCACGACCGGTGACGAAACGCAGGATGTCGAAGTCGTGGATGTGGCAGTCGCGGAAGATGCCCCCGCTGTGCGGGACGTACTCGGCGGGCGGCGGCGCAGGGTCGCAGGTGAGCAGGTGCATGCGCCGCAGCTCACCGATGTCGCCGCCGATGATCGCGTCGCGCACGTTGCGGCACCCGGTGTCGAAGCGACGCTGGAACCCGATCTGCACCGGCACTCCGGATGCCTCGACGGCTTCGACGGTCGCGAGCGTGTCGGCGAGCGACTGCGCGACCGGCTTCTCGCAGAAGACCGGCACGCCGGCATCCACGGCTTCACGGATGAGTGCGGCATGCTGCGATGTCGGAGCGGCGATGAGCACCCCGTCCGGATGCTGGGCGAAGAGCCGCTCCGTGCCTTCCGCCGCCGAGCCACCGATGCGCCCGGCCACCTCCTGCGCCCGCACCCCGTCGACGTCGCAGACGATCACGTCGTCCACGTCGTCCCGTGCGGCGAGCACAGCGGCATGCTGGCTCCCGATCCTGCCGGTGCCGATCACTCCCAGTCGCATGCGGACCTCCATCGCTCCTCGTGCCCGTCATCGGGCGATACACTTATGTTAGAACATTCCGACAATATGACACAACGTGGTCATTTGTCCTATCATCAAGAAAAACGCCACCGCGATTCGGGGGTCCCATGGACAAGATCTCGCAGTTGTTCCTCGACCTGGATCGTACGGGTCCCGTGCCTCTGTACTTCCAGCTCGCGCGGCGCATCGAAGCCGCCATCGAGCGCGGCGATCTGCCACCGGGGTCCAAGCTTGAGAACGAGGTCAAGCTCGCCGAGGAGCTGGGCCTCTCCCGCCCCACCGTCCGCCGGGCGATCCAAGAGCTCGTCGACTCGGGCCTGCTCGTGCGCCGGCGCGGCGTCGGCACCCAGGTCGTCCATGGTCGCGTCAACCGCAAGGTCGAGCTCACGAGCCTCTTCGACGACCTCAAACGTTCCAACATGCATCCGAGCACGATGCTGCTGCTCCATGAGATCGCCCCCGCGCCCGACGAGGTCGTCGAGGCGCTCGGCATCTCCGTGGCCACGCCCGTGCTGCGCATCAAGCGACTGCGCTACGCGGACGAGACACCCTTCGCGCTGCTCGAGAACTACCTCAGCCCGCAGTTCAGCGACCTCGACGTGTCGCTGCTGAAGGACCACGGCCTCTACCAGCTGCTCCGCACGCGCGGGACGACGATGCGTGTCGCGAAACAGCGCATCGGCGCCCGCGCGGCGACGGCAGAAGAGGGGACCCTCTTCCACCGCCCGGTCGGCTCCCCCGTGCTCACGATGTCGCGGACCCTGTACGACGACTCCGGAAACGCGATCGAGTTCGGCAACCATTCGTACCTCCCCGACATGTACTCGTTCGAGACGACCCTCGTGGAGAAGTAGCCTCAGTCGTTGCCGGGGAACTCCATGCTCAGCCCCGCACTCATGTGCTCGGGCCAGCGCAGCGTGACGGCCTTCTCGCGCGTGTAGAACTGGAACGACTGCGGGCCGTACGCCTTCGTGTCGCCGAACAGGGAGTCCTTCCATCCACCGAACGAATGGAAGGCGACGGGCACGGGGATCGGCACGTTGACCCCGATCATGCCCACGTGCGCCTCACGCTGGAATCGGCGCGCCGCACCGCCGTCCGCCGTGAACAGGGCGGTGCCGTTCCCATAGCTGGACGTGTTGATCAGCGCGATGCCCTCTGCGAGATCGCGCACACGCACCACGGAGAGCACAGGGCCGAAGATCTCATCCGAATAGACGGTCGAGGATGTCGGGACCCGGTCGATCAGCGTGGGCCCGAGCCAGAAGCCGTCGTCGTGGCCGTCGGCGACGACGTCCCGGCCGTCACGCACGATGGTGGCGCCGTCCTGCGCGGCCACGTCGATGTACGAGGCGACCTTCTCCCTGTGCTGAGCCGTCACCAACGGCCCCATGTCGCACTCGCGTCGGCCGTCACCCACGCGCAGGGTCGCCGCGCGCTCGTCGATGCGCCGGACGAGCTCGTCGGCGATCTCGTCGACGGCGAGGACGACGCTGACCGCCATGCATCGTTCACCCGCCGACCCGTACGCGGCACTCACGGCGGCGTCGGCGGCGGTGTCGAGGTCGGCATCGCCGAGGACGATCATGTGGTTCTTCGCCCCGCCGAACGCCTGCACCCGCTTGCCCTGGGCAGAGCCCCGCTCGTACACGTATTTCGCGATGGGGGTCGACCCCACGAACGAGATCGCAGCGACATCGGGGCTGTCGAGCAGGCCGTCGACGGCCTGCTTGTCGCCGTGCAGCACAGTGAACACGCCGTCGGGGAGGCCCGCCTCCTGCAGCAGCTCGGCGATCCACACCGCCGCGCTGGGGTCCTTCTCGCTGGGCTTGAGGATCACCGCATTGCCCGCGGCAAGCGCGATGGGCGCGAACCACAGCGGCACCATGGCCGGGAAGTTGAACGGGGAGATGATGCCGACGACACCCAGCGGCTGCCGGAACGTGAACGCGTCGACGCCGGTGGAGACGTTGTCGGAGTACTCCCCCTTGGTCAGGTGTGCGAAGCCGGTGGCGAACTCCACGACCTCGAGACCGCGCGCGATCTCGCCCAGCGCATCGGACACGACCTTGCCGTGCTCCTGCGTGATGATCTGCGCCAGCTCTCCCTTGCGCGCATTGAGCAGCTCGCGGAACGCGAAGAGAACACGCTGGCGTCGGGCGACGGACAGATCACCCCAGGCGTCGGCGGCTCCTCGAGCGCTCGAGATCGCCGCCTCGATGTCGGCGTCGTCGGCCAGTACGACGGCGGCGTGCGGACGACCGACGGCCGGGTCGAACACCGGGGCGGTGCGTGCTCCGGACCCGACGGTGCGTGCACCGTCGATCCAATGCGGAATGATCGGGCTGTCATTGACCATGCGGTCTTCTCCTTCTTCTCGGGATCGCGCTGAGACGTCGGCGACTCAGCGAGCCACGACGTGCGCGGTGGAGTGGACGATGCCGGCGGCTGTGGCCACGGCATCCGCCACGCGTCCGTCCTCGGGGTACAGCAGCCGGCGCCCGGCGACCACACCGCGCACACCGGGGAGGGCGAGGGAGTCCTCCCACGCGCGGTAGATGTCATCCACCCCGCCGTCGGGGTCGCCGCCCAGCAACAGGACGGGCAGTGTCGTGGCCGCCATGACCTTCTCCATGTCGGGCACGACGGGGAGCTTCAGCCACGTGTACGCGGAACTGTCGCCCAGGCCGGCGGCGATCGAGACCGCCTGGACCATCGCGTCGGCGGTCAGCACGTTGACGACACGGCCGTTCTCGCGCCTGCTCAGGAAGGGCTCGATCATGATCGGCAGCTGCAGCGCGGCGGACTCGCTGACGAGGCGCCCCACCGTCTCGAGCGTGGACGCGGTGGCCGCGTCCTCCATGTCGATCCGCAGAAGCACTTTGCCGAAGTCGAGGCGGTCGCGCGAGAGCGCGCCGGGCGTATACGCGGTCACGCGGTCGTCCAGCTCGAAGACCGCTCCGGGGAGTCCCGCCCGGTTCATCGACCCCGCGACGACCTTGTCATCGAGGGCGCCCATGATGAGCAGGTCCTCGACGATGTCCGGCGTGGCGAGCAGGCCGTCGACCCCGGGGCACGCCAGTGCCACCGCGAGCCGCTCGAGCAGGTCGTACCGGTCGCCCATGGCCGTGGCATCCGCGCCCACCCGCAACGCGCCGCGAGCCGGATGATCCGCCGCGATGAGCAGCAGGCGCCCGTCGTCGCGGGCGACCGGCCGGGTCACCCGTACGCGCGCGAGCTCACCGATCCGCTCAGGGTGGTGCAGCCGCACACGGCGGATGTGCTCGAAGTTGTCATCCATGGGTTCCTCCCGACATGATCGCCTCCACCTCGGCGGTGCTCGGCATCGCCGTCGAGCACTCGCGGCGGCCGGCCACGATCGCTCCTGCCGCATTGGCGAAGCGAAGACTGCGCTGGAGGGACCACCCCTCCAGCAGGGCATGACACAGGGCTCCGCCGAAGCCGTCGCCGGCACCGAGGCCGTTGACGACGTCGACGGGGTGCGCGGGGACCTCGACGGTCTCGTCGGCGGTGCGCCCGAGCACGCCGATCGGGCCGCGCTTGACGACCGCGAGCTCCACTCCGCGCTCGAGAAGCGCGTCCGCGGCACGGTACGGGTCGGTCTCCCCCACGGCGACCTCGCACTCCTCGGCATTGCCGATCGCGACGGTCACCTGCGGCAGTGCGGCGGCGACGGCGGCTGACGCCTCGTCGCGGCTCGCCCAGAACATCGGGCGGTAGTCCAGGTCGAGGACCGTCAGGGGGGCGCGCCCGCGGATGGCCCACGCCTCGTGATGCGCGGCGCGGCTCGGCTCTTCGCTGAGCCCGGTCACCGTCGCCCAGAACACCCGCGCCGCGCGGATCGTCTCCGCGTCGAGCTCGTGCGCCTCGATCTGCAGATCCGGCGCCTTCGGGCGCCGGTAGAAGTAGAGGGGGAAGTCGTCGGGCGGGTAGATCTCGCAGAAGGTCAGCGGCGTCTGCTCACCGGCGAGCGCCTTCACCTGGCTCGCGTCGACGCCCAGCCGGCCGAGCTCGCGGATGATGTAGCGCCCGAACGGATCATCCCCGACCCGGGTGATCACGCCGGAACTGTGCCCGTGCGCGGCCGCCGCGATCGCGACGTTGGTCGCGCTGCCGCCGACGGACTTCGTGAAGGTGTCGACGTCTTCGAGCCCCACGTCGGATCGCGTCGGGTACAGATCGACGCCGACCCGCCCCATCGTCACAACGTCGAGCGGGTGCACCTTGTCTGCTGCAGCCACTGTGCATCTTCCCTTCTGGGTGGTGATCCACCTGAATATGTTCTAACATACTGACATACTTTCAACCAAACGCCGATATCCGCCGGAAAGATCCGCGGAAGACGGAGGGATTACATGTCACTACATACGGACCTTTCCGATCTCCTGACCGTCAATTCGCAGCCAGGGACCGTGGAGCTGGCCTTTCGCGTCATCTTCGCCCTCATCGTCGGCTCTGCCGTCGGCCTCGAGCGGCAATGGCGCGCCGGACTCGCCGGACTGCGCACCAACGCGCTCGTCTCGACGGGCGCAGGGCTGTTCGTCGTCATGGGCGCATACGCGTTCGGAGAGGGCAGCAGCGCCGACCCCACGCGCGTCGCGGCACAGGTCGTCTCCGGCATCGGATTCCTCGGGGCCGGGGTGATCCTGCGCGAGGGTCTCAACATCCGGGGGCTGAACACCGCGGCGACGCTGTGGTGCTCGGCCGCGCTCGGATGCCTGGCCGGCATGGGCATGTACTTCGTCGCCACGATCGGCACGGTCGTCATCATCGCCGCGAACGTGCTCCTGCGCTGGCTCGGCAAGTCGGTGAGCAGGCGCAACCGGCGCGCGCTGTCGAACACACCCGACGAGACCGAGTACGTGTTCGAGGTCGTCACCACGGAGAAGTCCGAACCGCGCGTGCGCGCGCTGCTGCTGCAGACGCTGAACCGCCCCGAGTATCGATTGCTCGCGGTCTCCGCGTCGCACAAGAAGAACAACAGCACCGTCTCGCTGCAGGCCTCACTGCAGTCGGCGCTCGAAGACGCCGGCCCGCTGGAGCGAGCGGTGTCGCGCATGACGCTCGATCCCAAGGTCAAGCGCGCCCGCTGGTGGGTGAACGACGATGACAACGAGGACGAGTACTGAGAACGGGGCGGGCGGCTTCGCCGCCCGCCCCTTCGACGATTCATCCCGCGATCGCCGCTGCGACGGCATCGAGAGTCGGGCATGACAGCCCCTCGACGGTCGCGACGTAACCGGGGTGGAGATGGAACGGGGCACCCGCGGGTCCGCCCATCGCGCGGTAGGTGCCTCCGGCCTGCGTGAGGATGAATCCGGCAGCCGAGACGTCCCAGGGGTTCACGCTGAACCCAGCGGCGACGTCGACCCACCCGGCCGCCACATGGCACACGCTCATCGCGGCGCTGCCGGGGCGGCGAAGAGTGCGGCATGCCTGCACGAGCGCCCCGAACCGCTCGAGTGCGACGTCACCGTGCTCGGCGATGTCGCGTGCGTTGGGGTAGCCGGTGATCAGCGTCGCCTCGGCCTCGCTCCGGGCACCGCGCGAGCGCAGCGGCGCACCGTCGAGATAGGCGCCGTCGAGGTCGGCCGAGAACAGGATGTCGCCGATCGGGTCGTAGACGACACCGGCGACGATGCGGCCGTCGATCTCGGCCGCGATGGACACGCACCAGAAGGCGACCCCCGCGGCGAAATTGCTCGTGCCGTCGATGGGGTCGATGTACCAGCGGACACGGCCGTCACCGACGGCGCCGCCCTCCTCGCCGAGGAATGCCGAGTCGGGGACGACCGCGGTCAGATCCGCGATCAGTGCGCGTTCCGTCGCCTTGTCGTGCTCGGTGACGATGTCGCGCGCGTCCCGCTTGAAGCCGAGTGCCATCTCGCCGCGGAACACCGCACGGAGCGGGTCACGGCGCGCTCGTGCGGCGGCGGCCGCGGCATCCTTCAGCTTCCGGGACTCCGTCGTGTCTGTGGTCATCATCTGTCCTCTCTCATGGGTGCGGGGCCGCCTCTCGGCGGCCCCGCACAGGGTGGTCCGTTCGTCGGGTCAGCCCGAATAGTTGACCTGCCAGAGGTCCTGCCAGTACTGACGCGAATCGAGGTCCTTGTCGGCGGTCGACGTGTCGGTGACGTAGAGGTCGTCCAGCACGGCGGAGACGCCGCTGGGCTCGTCGGCCGGCAGATCCACGCCCTTCAGCACCGACGGCTTGCCATCGTCGGTCTGCGGCGCGATGCCTTCCTCGGTGAGGAGGTAGTCGACGAACAGCTTGGCGGTGTTCGGGCTCTTCGTCTTCGTCGCGATCAGCGCGACCTTCGGATACATCCGCCCGGGCCAGGGCGACATCGTGTCGCACAGGCCGAGCTTGTATCCGCTGTCTTCGTTCTCGCGGAACTTCGACGTGGCGATGTCCCCGAAGAACGGGTCCGCCTGACCGGGCGCTCCGATCGACTCGGCGATGTTGTCAGAGCTCTTGTTCATCAGCGGGTCGTTCTGCGCGAGCCGTTTCACCCATTCGGCGGTCGCGCTGTCCTCGTCGGTCTTCAGGTCCTCGCCGAAGTACTCCTTGTAGGCGGCGGCGACCTCGTCGTCGGCATGGGTGGCCAGCTGGTTCCAGAAGTCGGTGTCCTGCGGCTTCAGCAGCGGGTCCTGCAGCGACACCTTGCCCTTCCAGTCGTCGGTCGTGAGCGCCCACATGTTGTCGACCGGGCAGCTGTCGTACGCCTCGGTGTTGTAGGCCCACACGTTCGCGCTGAAGTTGACCACCAGGGGGTCCTGCATGTCCTCGGGGACGACGTCCGTCTTGTCCGGCGGCATCCAGCTGGTCACATAGCCGCGCGGGATGAGCTCGCCCGTCGCCTCGGCGGCGTCGCTGAGGAGGATCACGTCGCCCTGGACGTTGCCGGACTGACCCTCTCGGATCACCATGTCGGCCTGCGCGTCGGCCTCGACCTTCACACCCGTGGCCTTCACGCCGTACTTCTTCGCAAAGGCCTCGGCCATGTCGACGATCTTGCCGGTGGAGTCGTAGACGGTGATCCCGTCCTCCTCCTTCGCTGCGGCGATGAGTGCGTCGAGCGTGAACCCGTCATCGGGGATGCCGAGCTCGACGTCACCGCTCCCTTCGCTCTGCGGTGCCGACGAGGGTGCACAGCCGACGAGAGAGATGCCGAGTGCGAAGGCTGCTGCCATGCTCAGTGCGGGGACGATCGTCCGCCGCGTCATGGTGCGTATCATCAGGGACTTCCTTGTCTGTGAGGGTGCTACACGGGGGTGGATTGGGTCTGTGCGTCGATCGAGGTGCCCAGCGCGTCGAGGAACAGCGTGCGCAGCTCGACGGGGTCGGCGACGATGGCGTGCGGGCGGACGGCGAGGTCGTACGGCTGTTCGTACGTGTCGCGGGCCTCCATGATGATGTTGCCGCCGACGTGCGCACGGGCGCCGCAGAGCGCGTCGCGGTCGAAGTTGTCGCCGACGTACCAGCAGTCCGAGACGGGCACGTCGACGGCGCGGGCGCCCAACTCGATCATCGCGGGGTTCGGCTTGCGTACACCGACCTCGTCGCTGTAGATCTGAGCGGCGAAGCGCTCGGTCAGCTCGTGCGCGTCGAGGTAGTCGCGGTGGACCACGCCCATCAGCGTGTTGCTGACGATCGCCACCGGCACGCCGGCGGCGTCGGCCGCATCGAGCAGCTCGATCATGCCGATGCGCGTGCGGCGCGTCTGCTTCGTCTCGCCCATCTGGCGGCACAGCTCGCGGGCACGGTCGAGCACCCAGCGGCGAGCCGGCTCCGGCCAGTCCGCCGCGACGAAATCGCCCCAGAACTGGTCGTAGCGCAGCTCGGCGGGGGCGAACGGACGCGACATGGCGTCCTTCCACCGCGAGTCCGCCTTCGCGCCGGCGCGCAGATCCCGCTCGACGGCGGGCACATCGAGCAGGTCGAGACCGTCGGCGTGCATCTGCGCCACCAGATCGCGGGCGAAGACCGCCTGCCAATCGGCGTTGTTCTCGGTCTCGACGACGACGCCGCCGAAGTCGAGCAGCAGCGCGCGCGGCAGGCAGAGCTCGTCGGAAAAGTCGGGGGTGCGAGGCATGTGTTCTCTCCGGTTCAGTGGTGCGGCGAGCCGAGGCGGCTCAGTGAGTCGGTGAAGAGCGCCGCAAGCGCGTGGCCATCGGGCACCACGGCATCCGGCCGCTCATCGAGGTCATAAGGAAGGTCGTAGGTGCTGCGCGCTTCGATGATGATGTTCGCGCCCACGCCGGCACGCCGGCCGCACACGGTGTCGCGGTCGAAGTTGTCGCCGACGTACCAGCATTCGGCCACGGCGACGTCGATCGACTCGGCGCCGAGCTCGATCATCCGCGGGTTCGGTTTGCGGATGCCCACCTCGTCGCTGTAGATCTGCGCCGCGACGAACGTCGTGAGCCGCTCCTGTTCGAGGAACTCGCGATGCACCTGCCCGCTGAGCGCGTTGCTGACGACAGCGACCGGGATGCCGCGGTCCCATGCGGCTGCGAGCAGCTCGGGGATGCCGGGCCGGACTCTGCGGTGCGACTTCGCGAGAGTCAGCCGGTGGCACAGCTCGCGTGCATGCCCGACCACCACCTCGCGAGCGGGGGCGGGCCAGTCGGCGGCGACGAAGTCGCCCCAGAACATCTCCCATCCGAGCTCGGTCGGCGCGAAGGGCCGGGACATGGCATCGCGCCACTTGCCGGCCCCGGTGACGCCCGCGGCGATGTCGCCGACGACGCGGCGGCGGCTCGGCACCGCGTGGCCGCCGAGGCGCTGCGCGAGAAGCGCGTGCACGTGGGCGCCCAGGTCGCGCTCCCAGTCCACCGCCCGCTCGGATTGGACGATGACGCCACCGAAGTCGAGCAGAAGCCCCCGGGGCGCCGCCAGTGTTCCGGACGACATCTCAGCTGGCCCCGCGGGTGCGCGACAGCGTCGCGATGACCGATTCGAGGGTGGGGTAGTCGGCGCTGCGCCCGACGGCGAAGTAGTCCTCCGCGTGCTGCAGTGGCTCATACTCCGCGCCGTGCACGTAGCCGCGATACCGCCCGCCCGCCTGATGCAGGATCAGGATGCCGGCCGCCACGTCCCACGGACTCGTCGCGAACCCCATGGTGGCGTCCGCCCATCCCGCCGCGACGTGCGCGAGGTTGAGCGCACCGCTGCCGAGGTTGCGCACCGCCTGGAAGTTCTCCAGCAGCAGCCGGTGCGCCTGCAGCGCGTCATCGCCGAACATCTTCACGTCGATGGCCGCGGGAAAGCTCGACACGATCGTCGCGCCGGCCTCGACGGGCGAAGCGTGGGCGTTCAGCGGGTCGTCATTCCGCCAGGCACCGGTCAGATCCGCCGAGAACAGGTTCTCCGCGACCGGGTCGTACACCACGCCCGCGATCACCCGTCCGTCGATCGCCGCGGCGATCGACACGCACCACAGCGCGATGCCGCGCGCGAAGTTCGACGTGCCGTCGATGGGGTCGATGTACCAGGTGACCCGGCCCTCGCCACGCACGCCCCCTTCTTCGCCCACGATGGCCGAGTCGGGCACCTCGTCGAGGATGCGGGCGACGATCGCCGTCTCGGCCGCCTTGTCGTGGACGGTGACGATGTCGTGCATGTCACGTTTGAAGTCGAGGTGCATGTCGGTGCGGAATGCCCGCCTCAACTGATCTGCGACGCTGCGGGCGGCGGCCACGGCCGTCCCGCGCAGCGCGACGGACTCGGCGATCAGGGTGTCTTCGAGGACGTCGTTCACGAGTTCACCTGCCAGAAGTCCTGCCAGTCCGGAAGCGCCTCGTAGTCGTCCTTCGCGGTGGACGCGTCGAACTGGTAGATCTGATCCCAGATGTCGCCGACACCGCTCGGCTCGTCGGGCGCCGCGGGCACGGTGCTGTTGGTCGAGAACTTGCCGTCCTCGGTCTGCGGGGCGATGCCCTCGGCGGTGAACACGTAGTGCACGAAGAGCTTGGCCGCGTTCGGGCTGTCCGTGCCCGACGCGATCACGGCCGCCTTCTGATAGGCCCGCCCCGAGAACGGATCGATGTCCTTGCAGAGTCCGAGCTTGAGCCCTGCGTCGTCGTTGTCACGGAACTTCGCGGTGCTGATGAAGGCGAGGAACTGCTCGCTCTGACCGGGCGCGCCCGCGGTGGTCGCCGCATCGTCATCGGACTTCGTCACCAGCGGCTCGTTCTGAGCGAGGCGCTTGACCCACTCGGCGGTGGCGCTGTCCTCGTCGGTCTTCAGCGGCTCGCCGTACTTGTCCTGATACGCCTGCGCGACCTTGTCGTCAGCGTGCGTCGCCCACTGGTTGAACCAGTACATGTAGTCGGACTTCAGCAGCGGATCCTGGAAGGAGAGATGTCCCTTCCACTTCGCGTCCGTGAGGTCCCAGATGTTGTCGATCGGGCAGGAGTCGCTGAGCTCCGTGTTGTAGGCCCAGACATTCGCCTCCTGCGTGACGACCGCGGGCGACTGATACTCGGCCGGGACCTGGTCAGTGAGGTCGGGAGGGAACCAGCTGACGACGTACCCCTGCGGAACGAGCTCCGCTTCGATCGCCGACACGTCGGTGTTCAGGTACACGTCGCCGCGCACGTTCTTGGACTGCGCCTCGCGGGAGATGACATCCAGCTGCTCGCCCGCCTTCATCTTCACGCCGGTCGTCTTGATGCCGTACTTCTTCGTGAAGGCCTCGGCGATGTCGGTGATCTTGCCGGTCGAGTCGTAGACCGTGAGCGGCTCCTCCTTCTTCGCCGCCGCGATGAGGGCGTCCAGGGAGTAGTCGGCGTCGGAGATGCCGAGCGTTCCGGGGTCGACGGCGGCATCGGCGGGGGCCGATGACGGCGCACAGGCTGCGAGCATGAGACCGCTCACGGCCAGTCCCACGACGGCGAACAGCGTCGTCCGCGTGCGTCGGGTCTTCTTGTCAGTCATCTTCTCTCTCCTTCGGAAATCTCGATGTCGGGACGATGGCCGCACGCACTCAGAGCTCGGCCAGCTGTTCGTCGGCCTGCTCGGAGCGCGTGCCCTGGGTGTCGAACACATGCAGATCGGTGGGCTTGACCCACGTCCGCGCCCGGTCGCCGATCGCGACGGTGGGCGGTTCGCTCGTGATCATGAAGAGCTTCTGGTCGGCGGCGGTCAACTCCACGATCCAGCTGCCGCCGGTGGGGAGGATTCCGGTGACCTCGGCCGGGCAGGAGAACGCGGCGTCCGGCGCCGGCTCGTCCTCCCCGACGAGGTGCACGGCCTCCGGGCGGATGCCGATCGAGCCGAGGTCCTTCAGCTTTCCGAGTCGCGTGCTCACGTAGGAGATCGCCGCCACGCCCAGACCGCCGGCCGCGTCGTTGGCCAGCTCGACGATGTTGATCGGCGAGTTGCCGACGAACTCCGCGACGAACCGGTTGGCGGGGCGGTTGTAGATCTCGTCGGGGCTGCCGACCTGCTGCAGCACGCCCTCGCTCATGACCGCGATCTTGGTCGCGAGCGTCATGGCCTCCCACTGGTCGTGCGTGACGAACACGATGGTCGTGTCGAACTCGCCGTGGAGGCGCTTGAGCTCGGCGCGCATCTCCAGGCGCAGCCGCGCGTCGAGGTTCGAGAGCGGCTCGTCGAGCAGCAGCACGTCGGGGCTGACCGCCAGCATGCGCGCGAGCGCCACGCGCTGCTGCTGCCCGCCGGAGAGCTGCGAGGGGTACCGGTCCTTGTACTTCTCGATGCCGAGCGCCTTCATCACGCCGTCGGCGCGCTCATTGCGGCTCTTCTTGTCGACCTTGCGCAGACGCAGCCCGAACTCCACGTTGTCGCGGATCGTCAGGTGCGGCCAGAGCGCGTAGCTCTGGAAGACGAGGCCCATCCCCCGCTTCTCCGGCGGTACGAAGACCCCGTCGTCCACCGCATCCACGGCCCGCTCGCCGACGACGATCTTGCCGCCGGTGAGGTGCTCCAGGCCCGCGATCATGCGCAGGGTCGTGGTCTTGCCGCACCCGGACGGCCCGAGCAGGCACATGAACTCGGCGTCGCCGATCTCCAGGTTCAGTTCGCGCACCGCGCTGGCAGCACCGCCACCGTAGTTCTTCTCGACGCGCTCGAGGTTGATCGTCGGCATGTCTACTTGCCCATCCCATCTGCGAGGTTGCTCCCCGCGAGCTTCTGTCCCAGGACAGTTCCGAAGAATGCGAGTGCAGCGACCATCAGGACCACGGCGTTGGCCGCTTGGTCGTAGCCGTAGTCGACGAGCTGCACGGAATAGGTCGTCAGTACGTTCGTGCCGGGCACGGCGAGGATGACGACGAGGCTCAGGCCCTTCACACCCGAGATGAACGGCAGCAGGATGCCGCTGGAGAACGAGCTCTTCTGAATCGGGATGACGACCCGGCGCATCCGCGTCCACCAGCCGGCACCGGCGATCTGCGCCGCTTCCTCGGGATCCTTGCCGAGCTGCATCATCGCGGAGATGCCGGCGCGGGACGCATACGGCATCTGCTCGGCGATGAAGGCGAGCACCAGGATCGCCCACGTGCCGTACAGCGCGGGGATCGGGCCGCGCTGCACCGCGAACAGCGACAGGTAGGCGACGGCGAAGGCGATGCCGGGGACCAGGTACGGCATGAACGTCACGTTCCGCAGCAGCCAGCCCACCGGGCGGACCGGCGTGCGCACGACGACGTATCCGACGAGCATGCCGAGGATTCCGGCCGTGACCGAGGCCACGCCGACCATCCACAGGCTGTTCCAGGCCGCCATCCAGAAGTCCCCGGTCAACAGCACGCCATTGGGCATGGCGACCGTCTTCAGCCCGCGACCGATCCAGTAGTCGAGCGTGAAGTTGTCCCAGGTGAACTTCCCGGGGATCTTCATCACCGTGGTGAGGAACAGCGTCAGCAGCGGGAGCACGACGCTGAAGGCGAACACGGCGACCGGCACGAGCGTCATCGGCAGCCGCCACCGTCCCAGCTGGGTGAGGCGGTCCATCGATCCCTTCGATCCGATCGTGACGAACTTGCGTCCCTCGCGGACCATCCACGCGTCGACGACGAGCGAGATGATGCCGATCAGGATGATCGCGCCGGCGATGACGGCGGCGACGCCGGTCTGCCGAGAGGAGATGTTGCGATAGAGGGATGTCGCGAGCACGTCGTACCGGACGGGCATGCCCAGGACGTAGGCGACGCCGAACTCACCGAGGCACTTCGCGAACATCAGGATCACCGCGGAGGTGAGCGACGGCAGCATGAGGGGGATGATCACGCGGCGTGCGACGTGGATCTTGCCCGCACCGAGGATGCGCGCCGAGTCCTCCAGCTGCGAGTCGAATCGCCGCAGTGCGTTGCCGAACAGCAGGATGACGAACGGCGAATAGTGCAGCGCGAGCACCAGCGCGATCGGCATGAACCCGTACGACATCCAGTCGGGCGGCTCGATCCCGAGCGTCTCGAGCCAGCCGGCCTGTCCGCCCACCTTGCGGTTCTTGAACAGGTTCGTCCAGGCGAGCGCGAAGGTCCAGGCGGGCAGCATGTACGGCACAATGAGGGCCGTCATGAACCACTTGCGGCCCCAGATGTTCGTGCGGCTGAGCAGCCAGGCGAGCACCCCGCCGATGAGCAGCGCGAGGACGATCGCGGTGACGGCGATGCCGAGCGTGTGCCCGAGGGGCCTCCAGAAGAGGTCCGCGGCGACCGGCGAGGCGAACACCCGCTTCAGGTAATAGGCGGTCAGCGACCCGAAGTCGCTGCCGGCGCGCGATTCGTCGCCGTACTGAACACGCACCGCGTCGCTGAGCATCGTGACGATCGGCACGACGATCAGGTAGAGGAAGAGCGCGAGAGCGGCGATGCCGATCAGCGTGGTCGGCTCGCGGAAGGAGATCTTCAGTTTGTACAGCCACCGCCGCGACGGAGGGCGCGAGCCCCGCGAGGGCGGGGGTGTGGCACCGGGCTCGGTGTGCTCATGTGTCGGAGCGGTCAGGGTTTGACTCATCGCAGACGCCGTCGTCCTTCATCATCCGGTCAGTGATCCGGCGGCATCGCTGCCACCCGGACATCCGCGCTGCGCACGTAATGTCCATATGTCCTTACAATAACACATTCGGAGCTGATGTCCAGTGTTCGTTCAGACGAACCCGCCGACGCAGAAGGGGCGCCCAGGTGACCCTGGGCGCCCCCCTGCACCGACGTCCTCCTACCGTACGTCAGCCAGGCACCGGGTCAGTTCGTCGACGGTGTAGAAGTAGCTGCCGCGGTGGATCGGCCGGCAGTCTCCCGCGAACGCCGTCTCCTGCTCGTTGTAGAGCATCTTCACGATCGTGCGACCATGCGGGCCCTGATAGACGTCCCACTGCACGTTCGCGGCCATCGGCGCGACCTGCGCGCCGCGCCACGGGTTGTCGTCATAGGTGAACAGGTCGTTCACGGACTGCTGCACGGTGCTGCCCGGGAGACGCAGCAGCGCCGCAAGCGGAATGATCTCCTCCGCGTGCGCGAACCGGAACTCGGCCGCATACTCCTCGTCACCGTTCGCCGCGGCCTCGATCGAGTCGAGGAACGCGTCCACCAGGACGTGCGACATCTCGTAGGTGACGTCCGATCCGGCGAACGCCGGACCCTTCTCGTAGAAGTCCTTCGCGTCGGAGAGATACGCGAAGGTCGCGGCATCCTCGTCGCTCATGTACGGGGTCATGTCCACGTCGGCATCGAGCGCCATCCCGGGCGCGATGACGTAGAGCTCGTAGATGTAGGAGGCCACATCGACGACGGTCTTCAGATGCTTGCTGCCCTTGCCGCTGTCGACGAGGTCGAACTCGCCGGCGTCGATGCGGGCGATGAACTCCGGTGTGAACAGGCCGCTGACGACATCCCTCGCCGTGGTCTCGATCGCCGGGAGCTGCTCGAGTTCGTCGTTGACGTCGCCCAGCTGGTCGGAGTCCTCGTACTCGAGGTACTCCGGGTCGGTGTCGTGGAAATAGAGCAGGTCCTTGTCATAGGTCTGCGGCTGCGCGATCTCGGCCAGGGCGGGGTAGGCCTCCTCCAGGCCGTCGACGAAGCTGTCGGCGCTGTCGACCGCTCGGTCGACCCCCGACGAGACGATGCTGATCGGCTTGTCCTGCCTGACCGCCGATGTGAACAGCGACCGCATGCGCGCCACGGTGCGCTCCGCGATCTGCTCCTGTTCCTGCGCACCGAGAGTGCTCAGGATGCCGTAGCCGAGGTCATCATGGACAGCGATGATCTCCTGCAGATCGGCGCCGAGCTCGCGCCCGAGATCTGTCAGCCCGTCATCGGCGTCGGCGATCTGCCACAGCTGCCAGAGCAGGTCGTCGTACTTCTTGCTGGAGAGCAGTCGTGCGCCGTGTCGGCTCACGTGCTCCACCAGCACCGGGTGGTAGCTGCGCGGCGCCTTCTCATATGTGCTCGCATCCTGGAACGGCTCGTACACCGCCTTCGTGCCGTACAGGTTGCCGGTGGTGCGCACCGTCTGCGCATCACCGCCGTCGTGCCCATGGCCGTGGCCATGGGCGAACGCCGGTGCGCCCTGAAGGAACAGGGCACCGATGAGGGCGCCCGCCATGAGTGACGCGGTTCCGACGCGTCCACGTCGACGCAATCGATGAGACATCCGTTTTCCTCTCTTCGCCCGAAGGCTTCGGGTGAGGCGTCGCCGGACGCGCGCGACAGAGGGTCCGCCTCACGGCGACGACAGCCTCGTGCTATTTGTCAGGACAATATGATGTCTGAGCATTTGCTGTCAAGAGGCGCACGACGATCCCCGGGCGCACCGCGCCCGGGGATCGGACGGATCCGTCAGTCCAGGAAGATGTCGGGGAACAGCTCGCTGTCGGGCGTGCCCGGCACGGCCGCGTAGGCCGACAGATCGGTGATTCCGGCGGCCGCCAGCACGTCTTCGACGATGAGCGTCTGCCCGGTGTACCCGCGCGACGGCTGCGTGAGCACCGCGTAGGCCGCGTCGGCGTAGACCTCGGGCGTGCGGCTGGCCTTCATCATCCGGTCGCCGCCCAGCGCGTACTGCACCGCGGCGGTCGCGATCGTGGTGCGCGGCCAGAGCGTGTTCGCCGCGATCCCCTGCTCGGCGAACTCGGCCGCGATGCCGAGCGTGGCCATCGTCATGCCGAACTTGGCCAGCGTGTAGCCGGTGTGGGCGCCGAGCCAGCGCGGCGTGATGTTCAGCGGCGGCGACAGCGACAGGATGTGGGGGTTCTCGGCCTCCTGCAGCATGGGCAGCGCAGCACGCGAGAGCATGAACGTCCCGCGCACGTTGACGTCCTGCATGAGGTCGTACTTCTTGGCGGCGAGCTCGAGCGACCCCGACAGGTCGATCACGCTGGCGTTGTTGATCACGATGTCGATGCCGCCGAACTCGCCCTGCGTCTTGAGCACGGCGCCGGCCACGTCGTCGTCATTGCGCACGTCGCCGACGATCGGCAGGGCGCGGCCCCCGGCATCCCGAATCTGCTCCGCGGCCGTGTGCACGGTGCCCTCGAGCTTCGGGTGGGGCGTGTCGGTCTTGGCGAGCAGCGCGATGTTCGCACCGTCGCGGGCGGCGCGCAGGGCGATGGCGAGCCCGATGCCGCGGCTGCCGCCCGACATGAGGATGGTCTTTCCGGCGAGGTCGGTCATGTCGTCTCTCCTTGCGTGGTCAGCGCTTCGCGAACGCGTGGATGCGCGCCTGTGCTTCGGGGGTGTCGAACGAGGCGCCGATCGAGCGGGCCTCTTCGCTGAGCTGCTCGGCGAAGCTGCGGCTCGGCTGCGAGCGCACGAGGCGCTTCGCCTGCCCGTAGGCGCGGTGGGCGCCGGCGAGCCAGAAGTGCGCGACCTCGTCGGCGCGCTCCCCGACGGCGTCGGGGGCGACGACCTCGGCCACGAGTCCCCAGTCGAGGGCCTCGTCGGCCGAGAGCATGCGGTCCTGCAGCACGAGCTGCAGCGCCCGCCGCTCGCCGACCGCGCGGGCCAGCTGCGCGCTCACCGAGAGGTCGGGGGTCAGGCCGATGTTCGCGTAGAGGCTGCCGATCTTCGAGTTCTCGCCGATGATGGCGTAGTCACTCGCCATGAGGATGCCGAGGCCTCCCCCGGCGGTCGTGCCCTGCGCGGCGGCCACGACCGGGATCGCCGACTCGGTGAGGGCCCGGATGCCGGAGTTGATGACCTCGGCCAGCTCGGTCAGCGCACTGCCCGCGCTCATGCTCTCGGCCATCTCGCGCACATCGCCGCCCGCGCAGAAGGCGCGGCCCGCGGCATCCACCACGATCGCCCCCACATCGTCGCGGGTCGTCGCCTCGCGGGTGGCGTCGGCCCACGCGTGTGCGGTGTCGGCGTCGAACGCATTGAGGCGCTCGGGCCGGTTGAGGGTGATGCGGGCGAGCCCGTTCTCGATGCGCAGGAGGACGGCGTCGTTCATCGCGGCGCCATCCGGATCGCACCGTCGAGGCGGATCGTCTCGCCGTTGAGGTACCCGTTGTCGATGATCGACAGCGCGAGCTTCGCGTACTCGGCGGGAGTGCCCAGCCGCGCCGGGTAGGGGACCTGCTCGCCCAGGGAGTCCTGCGCGGCCTGCGGGAGACCTGCGAGCATCGGGGTCTCCATGATGCCCGGTGCGATGGTGCACACGCGGATGCCGTAGCGCGCCAGCTCGCGCGCGATCGGCAGGGTCATCGCGTGCACGCCGCCCTTGCTGGCGGAGTAGGCCGGCTGGCCGATCTGCCCCTCGAAGGCGGCGACCGATGCGGTGTTGATGATGACGCCGCGGTCGCCCGACTCGGTCGGGTCGTTCTTGGAGATGGATGCCGCGGCCTGCGAGATCACGTTGTAGGTGCCGATCAGGTTGACCTGGATGATCTTCGCGAACGACGACAGCGGCGACGGGTTGCCGTCGCGGTCGAGCACCTTGGCCGGCGGCGCGATGCCCGCGCAGTTCACGACGACGCGCAGCGGAGCCGCATCGGCGGCGACCTTCACCGCGTTCGCGACCTGCTCGGGGTCCGTGACGTCGGCGGCGGCGAAGGTTCCCCCCAGCTCGGCGGCGATCTCGGCGCCGGCCGAGGTGGGCAGGTCGACGATCGTGACCTTCGCGCCCTGCGCGGCGAGGGCACGGGCGGTGGCCAGGCCCAGTCCGCTCGCGCCGCCCGTGACGAGGGCGGCAGCGTGGCTGATCTGCATGTGTTCTCCTTCGAACGGCCTCTTCAGCGGCTCGGAAAAGGCGCGGGGTTCGGCATCCAGTGCCAGCTTACGCGAGACTGCGTCTCGCTCTTGCCGACCTGGGTCCACCCCAGGGTAGCCCGCGCGGGTGTTGACTGGGCACATGGATATCCGCACCAAGCGCGTGTACGACGAGCCCGCGGCATCCGACGGCTACCGCGTCCTCGTGGACCGGCTCTGGCCGCGCGGCCTGTCGAAGGAGAAGGCCGACGTCGACCTGTGGGCCAAGCAGGTCGCGCCCTCCGCCGAGCTGCGCAAGGCCTTTCATCACGAGGGAATGCCGTTCGACGACTTCGTGGCCGCCTACCGCGCGGAGCTTGCGTCGAATGCGGCCGAGGTCGAGAAGCTGCGCGACGAGATCGCCGGGCACGAGGTCGTCACCCTGCTGTACGCGATGCACGACCCCGACCACAATCACGCGGGACTGCTGCGCGACGCGCTGGAGGCGTAGCGGGCGCGACGAGCGAATGCTGCGGCCCGCGGCATCCCGGATCAGCCGGCCGACCGCCAGCGGGCGCGTGAGTCCCCGCCCTTGAGGGTGCAGCGCATGGCCGTGCCCTTGACCGTGACCCCGCGCGCGCCCTCGGGGGTGCAGAACGCTCCCGGGTGCACGACCGGCAGGGCGGTCTCCTTGTGCGCGGAGCTCTTCGTCGGCGACGGCGTCGGCTTCTTCTCGGCCGGCGTCTTCGACGGGGTCGAGGACGGTGCCTTCGTCGCGGACGGCACCGGGCCGACCGCGTTCGGCATGAGCGTGATGGTTCCGGCCGTCGCCGCCGGCTGATCAGCGCACGTGGAGAGGATGCGCGCCATCGCGACGCGCTCGGCGCTGGTCACCCACAGCTCGTACTTCGCCTTGACCGTGATCTGCCGGGCCACGTACTCGCAGCGGTAGCCCTTGTTCGCCGGCAGCCAGGTCGCGGCATTGCCGGCGCCCTTCTGCGCGTTGGAGCGCCCGTCGACGGCGAGCAGGTTGAGCGGGTCGTTGGCCAGCTGTTCGCGACGGGTCTGGGTGAGCTTCTGTGCGCCGCTCTGCCAGGCGTCCATGAGGGCGACGACGTGGTCGATCTGCACCTTGGTCGAGGTGCCGACGCCCCGCACGAACGAGATCTTCTCACCCGTGTAGGGGCTCGTGAGGCTTCCGGCGAGCGCGACGCAGCCCTGCGTGTTCGCCTTGATGACCACTCCGGTCAGATCGCGGCGCAGGATGTCGTTGCGGGTGTCGCATCCGTTGCGGTCGACGTCCTTCCACGCGGTGCCGAACACCACATCGCGGTCGTAGCCGGTCTTGGGCGCACGTCCCTTGACCGGCAGCGTCTCGAGCAGCGCGAGCGCCGTGCCGTCCGCCGGTGCCGCGGACGGCGCGGTCGGCGCGGTGGGGAGGGCCGTCGGAGTGACGGACGAAGTGGTGGATGCCGCGGGCTCGGATTCTGCGGTCGCTCCGGACGTGGCGGCCCCTGGCACACCCGTCGTGCCGGGCGTCGCCGCGGGTTCGGCCGCGCCGCTGATCTCATCCCATTCGCCGGCGACCCCGATTCCTGCGACGAGCGCGAACACCGCGACACCGACCCAGATCGCCGGGCGAAGGCGGAACCGCCGCGTCACGGCAGGAGCCGATGAAGAGGAACGGTGACTGTGCCGTCATCGAGCGTGAACGTCGAACCGGTTCCTGTGACGATCAACCGGAAGGCCGGAGCCCCCACCGCCGAGGTGTCGATCACGTCCAATGCCGCATTGAGAGACCGCGCAGCATCCGCGATCCGCCCGCCGCCGAGCTTCACTTCGACCGGCGCCCAACGTCCATCCGGGAGAAGGAGGACACCGTCCATCTCGAGGCCGTTGGAGTCCCGATAGTGTCGGACCTCGCCTCCCAGCCGGTCGACGAGCACGCTCAGGTCATGGAAGACGGCGCTCTCGAAGAGGAGCCCTGCGGTCTCGACATCGCGGTGAAGCTGTTCGGCATCCGCACCGAGCGCCGCGGCAGCGAGCGCCGGATCCGCCAGGTGCAGCTTGTCGCTAGATCGCAGGCGTGCGCGAGAGCGAAGACGCGGCGTCCAGGCTTGCTGGCGCTCCACGAGAAACAATCGCTCGAGGACGCGAACATACGCTGCAACCGTCGTCGACTTGATGTCCGGAGCGACGGCCGTCATATCCGCTGCGAGCGTTGCATAGCTGACCGGTGCGGCCGTGTTCCGGGCCAGCGCCGCGATCAGGCGCCGGATGACCGCGGGATCATGTCGAACGTCGCCGACAGTCCGTACGTCGGTCCGCGACACCTCTTCGAGGTACGCGACCAGGAGCCTTCTCTGTCGATCCACCGTAAGGCCTGCCATCGCAGGGAATCCCGACGCCGTCACGCGCTCCAACACCTCGGGGAGCCCGAGCGCGTCGCTGCTGGTCGCGGCGACCTCTCGCCGGTCGAAAAGTCCTCGGAGGCTGACCCCTCCCACGACGGCGCCGTCGCGTTCCTGCCAGGTGAGTGTGCGCTGGCGCAGTCGTAGGAATCGTCCTGCTCCCGAGTGCCGTGTCGCGTCATCCGGGGGCACGGATGACCCGGTCAGAATGAACTGGCCCGGCGCCGCCGCCCTGTCGACGGCCCGCCGCGTCAGATTCCAGAGCTCCGGCGCAAGCTGCCACTCGTCGAGCAGTCTGGGGCGCGCTCCGTCGAGCAGTGCCTCGGGTGCGACATCGATCATTTGGGCGACGCCCGGGTCATCGAGGAAGACGTACGACCGCGCCGCGTTGAGGGCTGTCATGGTCTTGCCGCACGCACGCGGACCCTCGATGACGACGGCGCCTGCGGTCTCCAGCGCTTCAGCGACCGATGCATCGATCAGGCGCGCCCGGTATTCGACGCCGACGGCCGGCCCTGTGTCCACGTGCGCCCTCCCACTCGATGTGCCTCGGGTCTCTCGGCACGATGCCACGAGACGCTCCCACATCCCCAGGGTACAGTTTGCAGGCACTCTAGGGTATGGTTTGCAGCTCACCCAGGGTATCGTTTGCAGATTATCTAGGGTATGGTCTGCAGACATCGCCGGGTCTGATCTGCAGGCTGCCCCACGCAATGACACGGCATGGTCCCGACGCGACGACGCCGCCCGGCAGGATGGACCCATGTCGATCCCCGTCGAGCCCGTCGCCGTGCCCGCGCGCGTGCGGACTCTCGCCGCCGACGCTGCCCTCACCCCGGTGTGGGCGAACGAGGCCGGCGGCCTCACCTTCCGCACCGACGACGGGCGGTACATCAAGTGGGGCCCGCGGAATCCGGAGGGGGATGCCGCGGCCGAGGCCGAGCGCCTCGTCTGGGCCGGCGCGCACACACCTGTGCCGCGCGTTCTCGATGTGGGACACGACGCCACCGAGGAGTGGCTCGTGACCGCGGCGATCGACGGACGTTCGGCCGTCGATCCGCGCTGGATCGCCGATCCGGCGACCGCGGTGCGGGCGGTAGGCGCGGGTCTGCGCGCCCTGCACGACGCCCTCCGCGTGGAGGACTGCCCGTTCGACTGGGGAGTGCCGGCGCGCATCGCGAATGCCGCGGGCCGCGGCATCCACGTTCCCGATGCCCTGCGCACGCCGCCGCCGATCGATGCGCTCGTCGTCTGCCACGGAGACGCATGCTGCCCCAACACCCTGCTGGACGCCGCCGGGGCTCCCGTCGCGCACGTCGACCTGGGTGCACTCGGCGTCGCCGACCGCTGGGCCGACATCGCCGTGGCCTCGATGAGCACGGCATGGAACTACGGTCCGGGATGGGAAGACGCCCTCATCGCGGCGTACGGCATCGAGCCCGACCGTGAGCGCCTGGCGTACTACCGCGACCTGTGGAACGCGACCTGACCGCGCGAGAACACGCCTCTGCACGCCGCCGGCGCCCAGAACCGTGCACGGTCGTGTTCTCGCGACGGGTTGCGCGTCAGCGGCGAGCGGGCTTTGCGCTCACACCCCCGCGAGCGTGAGGAACTCCTGCCGCGACCGCGGGTCGTCGCGCAGCTGCCCGAGCAGCGTGGAGGTCACCGTGCTCGAACCGATCGCCTGAGCGCCGCGCAACGTCATGCACGTGTGCTCGGCGACGACGACCACGCCCACGGCGCGGGGCGCGAGGTTCTCCTGCAGCCAGTCGGCGATCTGCTTGGTCAGGCGCTCCTGCGTCTGCGGTCGGCAGGCGAAGTGCTCGACGATGCGGGCGAGCTTCGAGAGGCCGACGATGCGCTCCCCCGGCAGATAGCCCACGCAGGCGCGCCCGGTGAACGGGAGCAGGTGGTGCTCGCAGACCGACCGCACCGGTGCATCCCGCACCAGCACCAGCTCGTCGTAGCCCTCGTCGTTCGGGAACGTCGTCAGCTCGAACGCGCGCGGCGTGAGCATCTCGGCCCATGCGCGGGCCATCCGGCCGGGCGTCGCGCGCAGATGCGGCGAGTCGAGCGGGACCCCGAGCGCCCGCAGGAAGTCGGCGGCGGCCAGCTCGGCGCGCGCCATGTCGCGACCGATGCCGCCGGTGCCGACGTGCACGGGCTTCTCGACGCCCTCGTCGTCCATCGTCTGCGCATACATCTCCGCGATCGACATCCCCGGCACCCTTCTATTGACAATCCCTCTAATTTTTAGATTGCCACCCGCGACGAGTTTCGTCAAGATACGCTGGTTTTACAGAGGAGACCCGCTCATGAACACCACTCGCGACGACCTCGACGGGGTCGGGATGCTGGCCGACGAGGTCCGCCGTCGGCTGTACGCGTTCGTGCGCACACAGGCCGAGCCCGTCACCCGCGACGAGGCCGCACAGGCGATCGGGATCGGCCGCACCCTGGCCGCCTATCACCTCGACAGGCTGGCCGAGGCGGGGCTCGTCGACGTCGACTACGCGCGCACCAACGGACGCGCCGGCCCCGGTGCCGGCCGCCCGGCCAAGCGCTACGCCCCCGGCTCGCGCGAGGTCGCGGTGTCGCTGCCGCCGCGCAACTACAGCCTGCTCGCGCAGCTGCTGGCCTCGGCCGCCGACGCCGCCCCCGCATCGGGCGCCTTCCGCACGGCGCTGGCCGAGGCCGCCGAACGCGAGGGTCGGGCACTGGGCGAGGAGTCCGGCGATGTCACCGCGGCCCTGACGACCGCCGGCTATGAGCCGCTGACGGCCGAGGACGGCGACATCGTGCTGCGCAACTGTCCGTTCCACTCCGTCGTGCAGCAGCATCCCGAGCTCGTCTGCACGCTCAACGCGTCGTTCGTGCGCGGTACGCTCGTGGGCGCCGGAGACGACCCCGGCCGCGCCGAGCTGTCGCCGTGCACGGGCCGGTGCTGCGTTCTCGTGCACGCGGAGGCGAGTTCATGACCGCGGCATCCCCCCATTCCTTCGCACTCGTGCCGGCCAGCTACGTGTATCTGCGCCGCGGCGACGAGGTGCTGCTGCAGCTGCGGCAGAACACCGGATACATGGACGGCCACTGGGCTGCCGCCGCGGCGGGGCACGTCGAGCTCGGCGAGACCGGCCCCGCCACCGCGCAGCGCGAAGCCCGCGAAGAGCTGGGCATCGACCTCGACGACGGCGATCTCGCGTTCCTCACGACCCTGCTGCGCACCGACGGCAGCGCGACCCCGCGCGAGCAGCGCGTGGAGTTCTTCTTCACGGTGTCGACGTGGCGCGGCATCCCGCACGTGTGCGAGCCGCGCAAGTGCGCGGCGCTGGAGTGGTATCCACTCACCGCGCTGCCCGACGCCATGCCGCCACACGAGCGGTTCGTGCTCACGCAGTGGGCGAAGGGTGGGATGCCGCCGCTGACGGCCTTCGGGTTCTGACGTGCGAAGCGGCTCCGCACCGCCGCGACGGCGATGGATGCCGCGGCCGACGGCCTCGCGATCCTGACGCGATGATCCGTTACGACCACACGAAGCGGAAGGTGCCCGCCCAGACCGCGACCGCCAGCGCGACCGCGATGAGCAGCACCCCGCCGCACAGCGCGACCGCGTCGCGTCGGTGCAGCTGCGAGCGTCGCGCCCAGGTGCGGTGCGCATCGGCGCCGAAGCCGCGCGCCTCCATCGCCATCGCGAGCTTCGTCCCGCGGCGCACGGCGAACACCAGCAGCACGAAAGCCATCGAGAAGAAGCGGCGCACCGCCCCGCGGTCGCCGACACCGCGAGCGCGCCGCGCGAGCTCCATCTGCCGCCAGTCGTCGACGAACAGCCCGAGCGTGCGCGTGCCCGCCAGCACGCCGAGCACGAAGCGGGCCGGCAGGTGCACGATCTGCGCGAGGGCTCCGGCGAGGTCGATCGGGTCAGTACGGCTGAACAGCAGGATCGACGGCAGTGCCAGCGCGAACACGCGGACCCCGACCGCGACGGCCAGCGCGATCGAGGCATCGCTGATCGTCGCATGCCAGAACGTCGCGTAGACCTCGCCGCCCGGGTCGGCGTACAGCAGCATGCTGACTCCCGCGATCGGCGCGACCAGCAGGATCGGCAGCAGACGCAGCAGCACCGTACGCAGCCGCAGCCCGGTCAGCGGCACGCACAGCAGCTGCAGTGCGACGGCGACCAGCGCACTCACCGGGTCGATCGACGCGAGCAGCGGGATCGACAGCACCAGTGCGAGAACGATCTTCGTCGCGGGGTTCACGCCGTCAAGCCAGGCCGCGTCGCCCGCGGGGTGAGACGTGGATGCCGCAGACCGCGGCCGTGCGGTCAGAGTGCTCATGCGGCCACTCCTCGGGCCGTCGGGTCTGCGACCAGCCCGATGCGCTGCCCGCCCAGGTAGCGCGCCACGGCCTCGTCGTGCGTCACGGTGACCACGGCCGTGCCGCGGCCGATCTCCTCCTGCAGGAGGTGGACGAGAGAGATCCAGCCGAGACGGTCCTGGCCGAAGGTCGGCTCATCGAGCACGACGACGCGGGGCCCGCTGGCGAGCACCGTGGCCACGGAGAGGCGACGCTTCTGTCCGCCGGAGAGGGTGAACGGGTTCGCGCGGGCGAGATGGGCAAGGTCCAGACGCTCGAGCAGCCCGTCGACGATGCCGTCCACCGTCGCGGTGTCGCGCCGAAGGGCGCGCGGGCCCACGGCCAGCTCGTCGCGCACCGTCTGCGCGAGGAACTGGTGCTCGGGCTCTTGGAAGACCGTGCCGATCCGCGTGAGCAGCTCGCGCGAGCGCCACAGCGAGGGGCGGCGACCACGCCGCCCCTCCAACTCGGGCGCCGCCAGCACTTCGCCGGCGAACTCGGGGAGGAGACCGGCGAGCGTGAGCGCGAGCGTCGACTTGCCGACCCCGTTGGGCCCGGTGATGACGGTCGCGGCCCCCGCCGGCACGCCGAACGAGAGACCGGCGCGCACTGCGGTGCGCCGGTCGCGCGAGACGGCCAGGTCGTGCGCCGACAGCACCGGTGCGGCATCCACCCCCATCGCCAGCCGCGGAAGCTCGATGTCGCGCCCCGGCACCCAGACACCCGCTGCGGCCAGAGTCGCCCCTTCGGCGGCGAACACCTCATCGGGAGTCCCGTCTGCCAGCAGGCCGCCCGCGGCGTCGAGCACGATGACCCGCGTCATCAGATCGGCCCACACCTCGGTGCGGTGCTCGATGACGATGAGCGTGGCGCCCGTCGCCGCCACCGTGCGCTCGATGGCCGCTCGCACCTCGCGCACGCCGGCCGGGTCGAGGTTGGCGGTGGGCTCGTCGAGCAGCACGACGCCGGGGCGCATGGCGAGCACCCCGGCGATCGCCAAGCGCTGCTTCTGACCGCCCGACAGCTGCGCGGTGGAGCGGTCCAGCGGCACATCCAGTCCCACGGCATCGAGCGCCTCGGCGATGCGCGCCGGCATCTGGGACGGCGGAACACCGAGGTTCTCGCAGCCGAAGGCGACATCGTCGCCGACGCGCGAGAGCACGACCCCGGCATCCGGATCCTGCAGGACCAGCCCGACCCGGCCGCGCTGCGCCTCGGGAGGCTCGCCGTCGACGGTGATGGTTCCCGTGAGCTCGCCTTCATCGGCCCCGCCGAGAAGCCCGGCGATGCCGGCGAGCAGAGTCGACTTGCCCGCGCCGGAGGCGCCCAGCAGCAGCACGCGCTCACCGGGTTCGACCGTGAAGGTGACATCGCGCACCGCCGGGGCCTTGCGGCCGGCGTAGCGCCAGCCCCACCCCGTCGCCTCGACACGCGCCGGACGGGTCATCTCAGACCTCTTCGCGCGCTTCCCGCCCGGCCGCGAAACGGCTGAGCGCCCCCGTTGCGGCGAGCGCCCGCACGAGCAGCCAACCGACGAGCCCCGCCAGCAGCGCTCCCGAGACGACCAGCGTGCCGAGATAGATGAGATTGAACTCCACCGTCTTGAGGATGTTGGGCGAGCTGCCGTAGAACAGCTCGAAGATCCAGGATCCGAGCGCGGAGACGACGCCGGCCAGCATCGCGACCGGCAGGGTGAACCGGCGGTAGAGGAACAGCAGGAAGACCAGCTCGGCGCCGAGCCCCTGTGCGATGCCCTCCAGCACCGTCGAGACGCCCCAGACGTTGCCGATCAGCATCGAGACGACCGCGGCCACCACTTCGACCAGCAGGGCGGCGCCCGGCTTGCGGATGACCAGCCCACCCACGACACCGCCGATCAGCCAGATGCCGACGGCGATGCCGCCGAACCCGGGGGTGAGCGCGTCGGCGGCTTCGAACCATGCGTAGCCGATCGTGTTCCAGGCCCAGAAGACCAGGCCGATCGCGACGCCGAGGACGGCGGCGACGACGATGTCGACGACGCGCCAGTTCAGACGACCAGTGGATGCCGCGGCCTTCGGCCCTGCGGACGTGGTTGTGTGCATTGAAGCTCCCTTCCTGCGCTGGCATGACCCAGATCAGGTTCGACGGTCGAAGCGTTGGCGCTTCCTCTCAGCCCGGCACACCGGACTCCCGTGGTTATGCCGACAACTATAGCGGCGCCACGGCGACTCGGCCTCGCCGATGACAGGCCGCTCGTGCATCACCGGTTCAAAGACCCGTCGGGTATTTTGGGCTGGTGAACACCACCGACCCGCCGACCGACGAGCCGGCGGCGTCGTCCACCGCAGACAGCGCGTCGGCGCTCGGCTGGTGGGATGCCGCATCCCTCACCGCCCCCACGCGGTCGCTGCCCCTCGACGTGACCTCGACGGCTCAGCCCGCGTCGGTCGACCTGCTCGCCGAGCGGCCGCGTCGCTCTCCCCTGCGCCCCGGCGTGCTGGTGCCCATCGGGATCGTCGTGGCGATCGTGCTCGCGTACTGCGTCTCGATGGCGGTGTGGCCGCTGACGGCCGTCGCCCCGACGGTGGCGAAGGCCGACCTGCAGCAGGTCACGGCAAAGGCCGCCGCACTGACGTGGCCGAAGAGCGGGGCCGCGGGAGTCGGCGTCGAGGGCTTGGGCAAGCCGACCGCCTCGACCGCCGACCAGAGCTCGATCGCGAGCATCACGAAGGTCGTGACGGCGCTCATGGTGCTCGACGAGAGTCCGGTCACCAAGAAGGACCAGGGCCAGGAGTTCGCGTTCACCTACAACGACATGCTCGAGTACTGGCAGTACCGGGCCCGCGGCGAGTCGGCGCTCGACGTACCGGTGGGCGCGTCGCTGACCGAGTACCAGGTGCTGCAGGGCATGCTGATCGGCTCGGCGAACAACTACGCCGCACGCCTTGGCGCCACCTGGTGGGGATCGGACGCGACCTTCGCCAGCGCCGCGAACGCGTGGCTGCACGCACGGGGCATCTCCGGCATCACGATCGCGGACCCCACCGGTTTCGACGCGGGCAACACCGCGACGCCGACGGCCCTCATCGACGTGGCCGAACTGGCGATGGACGACCCGGTCATCGCCGGGATCGTCAAGACGAAGAAGCTCACGCTGCCCGGCGCGGGCTCGGTGGAGAACACCAACGAGCTGCTCGCCGACAAGGGCGTCGTGGGGCTGAAGACCGGCAGCCTCGACGGCTACAACCTGCTCGCGGTCAAAGACGTCGAGATCGACGGCATCACCGTGCGGACGTACTCGGCTGTGCTCAACCAGCCGACCGACAAGAAGCGCTGGTCGGTGTCGCGCGATCTGCTCGCCCAGGTGCAGAAGCAGCTGAAGGCGTCGCCGTCGGTCACCGCCGGCACGACGGTGGGCACCGTGCACACGCGCTGGGGTGAGACCGTGCCGATCACGACCGCGAAGGACGCGGTCGTCGTCCTGTGGAACGGTGCCGCGGCGAAGGTGACGGCCGATCTCGATCTCGGTGACTGGGCGGCGGGTGCCAAGGCGGGCACGCTGACGGCGAGCGGTCCGCTGAACTCGTCGACGGTGTCGGTGACGCTGGACTCGGAGCTGACCGGGCCCAGCCTGGGGTGGCGGCTGACCCACCCGCTCGACCTGCTCGGCATCGGCTGACGCGCGGCGGCGGCGTCAGAACCCGGCGGCGTCAGAACTTCCAGATGAGCGGCACGTAGACCACGGCCATCAGAAGGTAGATGAGTGCCAGCGGCAGGCCGAGCCGCCAGTAGTCGCCGAACCGGTACCCGCCGGGCTGCATCACCATGAGGTTCACGGGGGTCGCGATCGGGGTGAAGAACGCGGCGGCGCCGATGACCGTCAGGCCCATCATGAAGGGCTGGATGCTGACATCCAGCGTCTGCGACACCGACACCGCGATCGGCACCAGGATCAGCACCGTCGCCAGGTTCGAGATGAACTGACCGAGGATCAGGGCCACGACGCACAGCACGAGCAGCGCCAGGACGGGCGAGGCGCCGCCGGTCATGGTCAGGACGACGTTCGAGACGACATCCGCCGCCCCCGTCGAGACGAATGCGTCGGAGAGCGGGAACATCCCCGCGATGAGGATCACCGTGGTCCACGAGATCGAGTGGTAGACCTGCGCCAGGGTCAGCACGCGGGTGACGATGAGCGCGCCGGCGGCCAGAAGGCCGGCGACCGCCGGCGGCACGACGCCGGTGGCCAGCAGCACGACCATCAGGGCGAGGACGACCAGCGCCCGCTTCGCGCCGCGCCCGAGCGGCACGGCCCGCCGCAGCGTCTGCGGCTGGGTGACCGCGATGACGTCGGGCGAGCGCACATAGCGCTCCAGCGCCGCCCACGGCCCCTGCACGAGCACCGAGTCGCCGGCCTGGAGCGTGAGCTCGCCGCTGTGGGTGTGGGTGGCGTCCACGTCGCTTCCACCGCGGCGCAGGCCCAGGATCACGAGGTCTTCCTCACGCGTGGTCATGCCCGCATAGATCGTGCGGCCGACGAGCCGCGACCGCGGCGCGATCATGACCTCCGCGGCGCCCTCCCGGGCGCTGAAGAGCTGACCGGTCTCCGCCGTGACCGCGTAGCTCTCGCGCAGGCGCTGGGCGGCCCGGCTCGTGTCGGGCACGTCCAGGTGCTCGGGCTCGCGCCGGGGCAGCAGTCGCTCGCCGAACACCGTGGTGAAGACCACAGTGAGCACGACGAGCGGGATGCCCACCAGGGCGAACTCGAAGAAACCGAATGTCCGCCCGCCGGCGTTCACCGCGGCATCCGACACCACCACGTTCACGGGCGTGCCGGTCAGGGTCAGCAAAGACCCCGCGCTCGCGGCGAACGCGAGCGGGATGAGCAGCTTCGAGGGCACGATCCCGGCGCGCACGGCGACGGCCACGACCACCGGCAGCAGCGCGGCAACGGCGCCGTTGATGCTGATGAACGCGGACATCACCGCCGCGATGATCATGACGGCGATGAGCAGGATGCCGCGGCGTGTGCCGACGCGGCCGATCACCCGCTGACCCACCCAGGCCGTGACCCCGGTCGCGTCGAGTGACTCGCTGACGACGAACAGCGTCGCGATGAACACGACCGTCGGGTCGCCGAAGCCCGACAGCGCTTCGGGAAGGGTGAGCACGCCGGTGGCCCAGAGCGCGAGCGCGACGCCCAGCGCCACCACCGGCAGCGCGATCTTCCCGCTCACGAACGCGATCACGGCCAGTCCGAGGATGACGAACGTCGCGATCACGGGGTCCACGCGGCGAGCCTACTCGTGCGGTGTGTCGCCGCGGGGAGGACGGGCCGCCCGCGCCCGCTACGCGAAGCGCAGGGTCTGATTCAGGCGCGTGCGCACGTCGAAGATCTCGTTGCCGCCAATCTCGGGCGCGCCGGGGATCCCCTGGCGCAGCACGTTCGCCAGCGAGCTGCGCGCGACCAGCGCGGTGCGCACGCCGCGCACCTTTCCGAGCTGCTCCACCGGCTGGACGAGGTCGTCGTCGGGTAGCACGACGATCGCCCCGCCGAAGCGGACGTGCGCCGCGCGCGCGATCGTGCGCATGCCCGCGATCAGGTCGGCGATCGGGGTCCCGGCCACGGTGTCGCCCACCAGCTCGCCCCGCCGCGTGCGCACCGGCCCGCCGAGGTCTTCGGACAGGATCCCGTACAGTCCGCTCGGCGCGAGCACGACGTGATCGACCTTCTCGTCGGGATGCCGCCCGGCCGCCACATCGTGCCAGACGGTGTATCCCATGCCGAGATCCGCGACGATGCGCGCGGTGGCCTCTTCGGCGAGCGCATCGGCCAGCAGCCGCCGGATCTCGACCGGCGCCGTCCGGACGAGCGCCGGATCGTACGGGTCGGGCAGGTCGACGCCCCGCCCCGCCCACTCGCGGATCAGCGTGAGGAACTGCTCGCGCCGGCGTCCGCCAGGCTGCCCGCTCGACCGCGCGCGCGGCCGGGTGTCGGCGCGGGCCGCGGGGGCGTGCCATCCGCTCCAGTCCGCGGCGGTGGGAGCCGCCGCGCCGAACCCGTGCCCGCGGTCATAGGCCGCGCGGGCCTCCGGGGTGCCGACAAGCTCCCACGCGCGTTGCACCTGGATGAACAGCGCCGCGTCTCCCCCGGTGTCGGGGTGCGTCTGGCGCAGCCGCAGACGATATGCCTTGCGGAGCACGTCGTCATCGGCCGCCGGCTCGACGCCGAGCACCTCGTACGCCGAGGCCGAGAGGGGGCTGTCGAACACGTCAGGCCCAGAGCGGCAGCGCGGGCACCGACGCGAACGCCGCCTCGACCGTGGCCGGGTCGACGTCGGCGAGCGACGCCGGGTTCCAGTGCGGATCGCGGGTCTTGTCGACCAGCTGCGCGCGGATCCCCTCGATGAGATCGGGCTGCGTGTGCGCGAACCACATGACCAGGCCGTACTCCTGCGCGAGGTCGGCCCGCAGGCCGGGCAGTTCGCGCGCACGACGGATCGCCTCGAACGTCACCGTCATGCCGGTGGGCGCGAGCTCGCCCATGAGGTCGAGTGCGGTGGATGCTGCGGGCTCGGCATATGTGCGCAGGCGCTCGACGACCTCCACCAGGGTGTCGGCCGAGAACGTCTCATCGACCCAGGCGCGGGCGGCTTCCAGCCGCGAGGCACCCGGCGCGACCGCGAACTCCCGCACGGTCGCGGCGGGGTCTCCGCCGCCGGCGAGCGCCGCCCGCAGCGCGTCGAGCCGATCGCTGGGCACGAGGTGGTCGGCGAACCCGGCGTAGACGGCGTCTGCGGCATCCAGCGTCGTCCCCGTCACGCCGAGATACTCGCCGAGATGCCCCGGGGCGCGACCCAGCAGCCACGTGCCGCCCACGTCGGGGGTGAAGCCGATGCGGGTCTCGGGCATCGCGAGCTTCGAGCGCTCGGTGACCACGCGAAGGGCCGCATGCGAGGCGAGGCCGATGCCGCCGCCCATGGTGATGCCGTCGGCGAGCGTCACGATCGGCTTCGGATACTCGGCCAGGCGCGCGTTCAGCCGGTACTCGGCCAGGAAGAACGCCGCCGTGTCCGCGGGGCGTCCGGCGACGATCTCATCGTGCAGGCTGCGCACGTCGCCGCCCGCGCACAGTCCGCGGTCCCCGGCGCCGTCGAGCACCACGACGGTGACGGTCGAGTCGGCCTCCCACGCATCGAGCGCCTCGTCGATGAGGCCGATCATCGCGAGGTCGAGGGCGTTGATCGCGCGCGGGCGATTGAGGGTCAGTCGGCCCACGGCGCCTTCGACGCGGGCGAGGACGGTGGGCTCAGGGGTATCGGGCGACTCTGACACGTTCGCCAGGTTACCCGGGCGATGTGGGCGACACCTGCACAGGGGGGAGGACAGAATCGTGACTTTCCGCCAAGATAGGGAGGACGATTGCCCATGCGACGAGAGGTTCGGCATGCCCGAAGGTCAGGTGCTCGAGTTCGCAGGACTGTCCAAGCGCTTCGGGTCGGTGCTCGCCGTCGACGGCCTCACCGCACGTGTCGAACCCGGATCGGTGACCGGATTCCTCGGGCCGAACGGGGCAGGCAAGACCACCACGCTGCGCATGCTGCTGGGGCTCGTCCGCCCGAGCTCGGGGCAGGCGACCATCGGCGGCGTTCCGTACGCGAAGCTCGACCACCCCCTGCAGACGGTCGGCGCCGTGCTCGAGGCGTCGAGCTTCCATCCCGGGCGCACGGCGGCCAATCACCTGAAGGTGCTGGCCCAGGCGTCCGGCCTGCCGACCGCGCGCGTCGATCAGGCGCTGGGCACGGTCGGGCTCGCGGACGTCGCGGGCCGCAAGGTGGGCGGATACTCGCTCGGCATGCGCCAGCGCCTGGGACTGGCCGCGGCCCTCCTGGGCGATCCGGGGGTGCTCGTCCTCGACGAGCCGGTCAACGGGCTCGACCCCGAGGGCATCACCTGGATCCGCGGCCTGCTGCAGGAGCTCGCCCGCCAGGGACGCACCGTGCTGATGTCGTCGCATCTGCTCTCCGAGGTGCAGCAGACCGTCGACCGGCTGCTCATCATCTCGGGCGGCCGCCTCGTCTTCCAGGGCGGCATCGAAGACCTCGTCGACCCGACCGAGTACGCGACCGTCGTCGACGCCCCCGACCGCGCCGCGCTGACCGCCGCGCTCGAGAGCGCCGGCGTGCCCTACGAGGTGCTCCGCTCGGGGCTGACCGTGCGCGACCCCGACGTCGCCGCAGTCGGCCGTGTCGCCGCCGATGCCGGCGTCGCCCTGTCGCTGCTGCAGCGCCGCGGCCCTGCGCTCGAAGAGGTCTTCTTCGAGCTCGTCAACGGGCTGCGCGTGCACCCGTCCGCGCAGGGCGCCCCGCAGGAGGGGACGGATGCCGCGGCCGCCGAGGAATCCGCAGAGACGGAAGCGCCCGAGACCGAAGCACTTGCAGAGGCCGCGCCCGAGACCGAAGCGCCTGCAGAGGCGGCGCCCGAGACAGAAGTGCCTGCAGAGGCCGTGCCCGAGACAGAAGTGCCCGCAGAGGCGGCGGAACCACCCGCCGCGGAAGAAACCGAGGAACCCGCAGAGGCGGCAGAGGCGGAACAGACGCCCTCCCCCGAGGCAGAGACCGAGTCCGAGGCGGAGGCCGAGTCGCAGCCGTCATCCGACACGGAGCCCGAGCCCGAGGCACCCGGCCCCGAAGCGGCACCCGCACCCGCGGCGGAACCCGCGCCGCGCACCGCGTCGTTCGCGGTCGCGGCCACGGGCATCATCGACATCGTTCCCCCGGCCGAGACCGGGTCCGCGGCCGAGCAGGCGCCCGAGGCGGTCGCCGATTCGACGGAGCCCTCGGCCGACCGGAACGAGGTCGTGGCCGGTGAGCCCGAAGAGCTGCCACCCGATGACTGGCGCCACGAGGAGAAGACCCAGGCCGACCTCGACGCCGATGCCTTCTTCCACTCCTTCGACTCCTCGGAGACCCCCGATGCGTCGGGAACTCCTGACGCCGCCGATGCCGCCGACTCCGAGCCCGCCGCAGACGCCCCCGCCGAGGCAGAGGCCGAAGCAGAAGCAGAGCCCGCACCGGACGCAGCGACCGAACCGGACGCAGCGACCGAACCGGCGGCCGAGACCGAAGCCGCGGCCGAGCCCGGCGCCGACGCCGCCCCCGACGACGCCCCGCACGACGAGGACGCCGCGGATGCTGCATCCCGCCCCGAAGACGACGCGCACGACGGAGGTGACCGGCGATGAGCCTCTCTGCCGCCACACGTTCGGAGACCACGAAGCTGCTCACGACGGCGATGTGGTGGGTGCTCGCCATCGTGCTCGTGGCCTACATCGGCTTCACGGCCGCCGGGCTCGGGTTCGTGTTCGGCGCCGCGGCCGCGGGCGATCTGCCCGGCCAGTCGCATCAGGCGGGTCTGCCCACCGGCGACTCCGCCCCCGTGCTGTACAGCATCGCCGCGTCGATCGGGTATGTGTTCCCCCTCCTCATCGGCACGCTGATGGTGACGGCCGAGTTCCGCCACCACACGCTGACCCCCACGTTCCTGGCGACTCCACGACGCGGCAGCGTGCTGTGGGCCAAGGCTTTCGTCGGCATCGGCATCGGCGTCGTCTACGCGGTGATCGCGCTCATCGCGGCGGTCGGCCCCTCGGCGGGCTTCCTCGCCGGATTCGGACAGGACACCGGTCTCGACCAGTCCGACACCTGGGCGATGCTCGGTCGCATCGTCATCGCGTTCGCGCTCTGGGTGCTCGTGGGCCTCGGCGTGGGCGCCCTGGTGCGCAACCAGGTCGCCGCGGTGGTGATCGTCCTCGCGTTCACGCAGTTCGTCGAGCCGATCGCCCGCGTGGCGGGCGTGTTCGTCAACGGCCTGGACTCGATCCTGCGGTTCCTGCCCGGGGCCGCGAGCGACGCCCTGGTCGGCACCAGCATCTACACCGCCACGACCGGATCGACGAGCAGCGCCGAGCCGCTCGACTGGTGGGCCGGCGGCGTCGTGCTGCTCGCCTACGCGATCGTGCTGATCGTGCTCGGACATCTGACCAGCTGGCGGCGCGACGTCGACTGAGCGCCTCCCACCCCCCGTTCACGCATAGCCTTCCCATCGCGAAGGCATACGGATATCATCGGCGGACCACCCCTCGGCAGGAGGACCAACGATGAAGTTCTTCCAACGGCTCGGCCGCTCCATCATGCTCCCGGTGGCGGTGCTCCCCGTCGCCGCGATCCTCTCGGGCATCGGCTACTGGATCCAGAGCGCCGCCGGCGACAACATCGTCTCGACGTTCCTCGCAGCGGCGGGCGGCGCGCTGCTCAACAACATGGCGCTGCTGTTCGCGATCGGCATCTCGATCGGCATGGCGAAGAAGACCGACGGCACCTCGGCACTGGCGGGCCTCGTGTCATGGCTGGTCATCACCACGCTGCTCAAGCCCGATACCGTCGCCCTCTTCCAGGGCGTCGCGGTCGACAAGGTCAACGCGGCGTTCAGCAACGTCGAGAACGTGTTCGTCGGCATCCTCTGCGGTCTCATCGGCGCGTGGTGCTACGACCATTTCAAAGACACCAAGCTGCCCGACGCGCTGTCGTTCTTCTCCGGCAAGCGCTCGGTGGCCATCGTGACCGCCGGGGTGTCGCTGGTCGCCGCGGTCGTCCTGTTCTTCGTGTGGCCGTTCGTGTACGGCGGGCTCGTCGCCTTCGGCGAGTGGATCGTGACGCTGGGCCCGGTCGGCACCGGCATCTACGGATTCCTCAACCGCCTGCTCATCCCCGTCGGACTCCACCACGCCCTCAACTCGGTGTTCTGGTTCGACGTCGCGGGGATCAACGACCTCAACAACTTCCTGGCAGGGCAGGGCACCTTCGGCGAGACCGGTCAGTACATGACCGGCTTCTTCCCGGTGATGATGTTCGGCCTGCCCGGCGCCGCGCTGGCCATGTACATGACGGCCAAGACGAAGCGCAAGAAGATCGCCTACGGCATCCTGCTCTCCGGCGCCATCTCGTCGTTCTTCGTCGGCGTGACCGAGCCGCTCGAGTTCTCGTTCATGTTCCTGGCGCCGGTGCTGTATCTGATCCACGCGCTGTTCATGGGCATCTCGATGGCGATCAGCCAGATACTCCCGGTGAGGATGGGGTTCGGCTTCTCCGGCGGGTTCATCGACCTCGTGCTGGGCTGGGCGAACCCGATGGCGCAGAATCCATGGCTCATCCCGGTGATGGGCGTGTTCTGGTTCTTCATCTACTTCTTCGTCTTCTACTTCTTCATCAAGAGGTTCAACCTGAAGACCCCGGGGCGCGAAGACGACGACCTCGTCGACGACGAGGTCACGACGACCGGCTCGAAGGACGACGCATACCTCACCACCGCCGCCGGCTTCATCGAAGCACTGGGCGGGGCCGCCAACATCACGGACCTCGACAACTGCGCGACCCGGCTGCGGATGGAGATCGACGACGTCGCGAAGGTCGACGACAAGGCCCTCAAGCGCGCGGGCGCGGCCGGCACCATGAAGTCGGGCGGGCACTCCGTGCAGGTCGTCTACGGCTTGAACGTGCAGTTCGTGAAGGACGCCATGGAGCGCCTCATGTCGGGCGAGGTGAGCGCGCCCGAGCAGACCGCGACGGCCGCGGCATCCATCGCCGGCGACGAGAGCGGGGCCACGACGGTCTTGACCGAGGAGAAGACGGGGGATGCCGCGGCTCCCGCCGTCGTCGTGATGCGACAGCCGCTCGACGGCGAGGTCGTGCCGCTCAGCCGCGTGCCCGACGCGACGTTCGCGGAGGAGATCATGGGCCCGGGCCTGGCCGTGGTGCCCACCGGCGACACCGTGGTGGCCCCCGGCGACGGCGTGATCGGCGCGACCTTCGACACCTCGCACGCCATAGCGCTCACCCTCGACGACGGCGCCGAGGTGCTCATCCACGTCGGCATCGACACCGTCGAGATGAAGGGCGACGGCTTCGAGACCCTGGTCGACAAGGGCGCGCACGTGACCGAGGGCACGCCGATCCTGCGGTTCGACCGCAAGAAGATCATGGCCGCCGGCTTCGACCCCATCACGCCGGTCGTGGTGCTCAACAACGAGGACGCCAAGGTCGAGTTCCGCTGACCGGGCCCGGGCCGTCCGCCGACGCGGGCGGCTCGCTCACACGGTCGCGGGGCGACCGGACGCGGTGACTCAGGCGGTCGCGGGGCGCGGCTTCGCTCCCCGCTGCTTCTTCTTCGCAGGGGCCTCGGCGATGTCCACCACGTCGGCGAGCTCGTCGCCCGTGTCCATGCGCAGCGCGCGCACGAGCGCGAGCCCGTGGCGGGTCGTGACGATGACCCGTTGGAACTCCTCGTGCCCCTCGAGGTCGATCACGACGCTGGGACGACGCCGGCGGATGATGGCGAAGTCCTTGCCGCCGGCGGACTTCCAGGTGCCCATGGCGAACGCGGACGGGACGTACACCCCCGGGTCGGGCACGCCACGCAGCCACGTCCAGGCGTCATCGGTGAGCTGCACCTTGACGATCTGCGAGCGGTCCATGATGACGTTCTGCTTGCGCAGGCTCAGGGCGTGCTCGGTGACGGACAGCACGACCTCGAGCTGCGTCGAGTCGAGCATGAGGGTCACCATGACTTCCAGTGTGCCAGCGTCCTCGCGCACATCCGGGTTGATTTGCTCACAGTGCGACAACGATCGCGGATCGCACCCGGCATGGCCCACCGGTGACAGACTGGAACGGTGACGTCGATCGACACCGCCACCGCGTCCGCCCGGGTGCTGGATGCCGCAGCCTCCGGCGCACGGATCGGCCTGGACGACGCCGAGACCCTCCTGCATGCGGAGGGTCCGGACTTCGAGCGCCTGCTCGAGATCGCGGCATCCCTCCGCGACGAAGGACTCGCCGCCGCCGGCCGGCCGGGCGTCATCACCTACTCGCGCAAGGCGTTCCTGCCGTTGACGACGCTGTGCCGCGACCGCTGCCACTACTGCGTGTTCGTGGACACCCCCGGTCAGCTCGCGAAGCTGCACAAGCCGATGTACATGTCGGCCGAGCAGGTGCTCACTGTCGCGCGGCAGGCGCAGGCGCTCGGGTGCAAGGAGGCCCTGCTGACCCTCGGCGACCGGCCCGAAGACCGCTGGCCCGCCGCACGCACATGGCTCGACGAGCACGGCTATGCGTCGACGCTCGAGTACGTGGCGGCGATGGCGCGGCTGATCACGGCCGAGACCGGCATGCTCGCGCACGCGAACCCGGGAGTCATGAGCCGCGACGAGCTCGACGCGATGCGCCCCGTCGCGCCGTCGATGGGCATGATGCTCGAGACCACGTCGCGGCGGCTCTACGAAGAGCCCGGACAGGTGCACTACGGATCCCCCGACAAGGACCCCGATGTGCGCCTGCGGGTGATCGAGGATGCCGGGGCCGCCCGCATCCCGTTCACCACGGGCATCCTGGTCGGGATCTGCGAGACCGTGCACGACCGCGCCGAGTCGCTGGTCGCGATCCGCGCGGCGCACGAGCGGCACGGGCACGTGCAAGAGGTCATCGTGCAGAACTTCCGGGCCAAGCCGGGCACGGCGATGCGCGGCGCGCCCGACGCCGAGCTGCGCGAGTACCTCGCGACGATCGCCGTCGCCCGCATCGTGATGGGGCCGCGGATGCGCATCCAGGTGCCGCCGAACCTCACCGACGCGGCTGAGCTCGAGCTGCTCGTGCGCGCGGGCATCGACGACTGGGGTGGCGTCTCGCCGCTGACCGCCGACCACGTCAACCCCGAGCGCCCGTGGCCGCAGATCGACGACCTGGCCGCGCACACCGCGGCCGCCGGTTACCGGCTGGCCGAGCGCCTGACCGCTCACCCCGAGTACGTGCGGGATGCCGCGACCTGGATCGACCCCGCCCTGCATGACGCCGTCGCGGCCCTGGCCGACCCGGTGACGGGGCTCGCGGCGGATGCGCACCGGTCGGTTCAGAACTCAGCAGATCCGCACGCAATCCGCCCGCACGGGCCCGTGACGACGTTGAGCCTCACGGATCGGCGGAGTTCTGAACACCACAGGAGGGTCGAAGCGCTGGCGGCAGCTGCGGCATCCACCCCCCTCGCCCTCGACGACGGCGACTGGGAGCGTCTGCTGCGTGCGACCGGCCCCGACCTCGATGCGCTGGCGCAGACCGCCGACGACGTGCGACGGTACACGGTCGGCGAGGCCGTCAGCATCGTCGTGAACCGCAACCTCACCACGACCGGTTTCCGCACGGCCCCTGAGGACGACGCCGCGACCTTCACCCTCGACGACGTCGCGGCGATCGCGGCCGACGCGGCGGAGCTGGGCGCGACCGAGCTGTGCATCCAGGGACGGGTGCCGGATGCCGCGGACCCGGCCGTCTACCTCGACATCGTCCGGGCAGCAAGGGCCGCGGCCCCGGGCCTGCACCTCCACGCCTACCGCCCGCAGGACGTGCGCGACTTCGCCGAGCGCAGCGGGCTCTCGCTCGACGACGCGCTGCACGCGCTGCGCGACGCGGGCGTGAACACGGTGCCCGGCACCGGGGTGAAGGTGCTCTCCGAGCGGGTGCGGGCCTTCGTCGCCCCCGGCGACCTTGAGATCGACCGGTGGATCGAGGGCATCACCGCCGCGCACCGCGCTGGTTTCCGCTCCACGAGCGTGCTGTTCTACGGGCACGTCGAGACGGTGGCCGAGCGGATCGCCCACCTGCGCACGCTGCGGGCGATCCAGGACGAGACCGGCGGCTTCGCCGAGTTCGTGCCCATTCCCCTACCGAGCCCGGCGGGCGGCGTGCCGCTCGTCGACGGCCGCGCGCCGCTCGACGAGCATCGCGCCATGGTCGCCGTGTCACGGCTGCTGCTGAACGGATCGATCCGGCACATCCAGATCCCGTGGACGCGGGTCGGCCGCGAGGCGTCGAAGACGCTGCTGCAGTCGGGCGGCGACGACCTCGGCGGCACGCTCCTCGACGGGCGCGTGCGCCCGCAGGCGGGCATCGAGCACGGGCAGGAGCTGCCGCTGCCGGATGCCGCGGCCCTGGCATCCCACCTCTTCCGCCCCTTCCGGCAGCGCGCCACCGATTACTCGGAGGTGCGGCATGCGTGAGCCCCTCCCCGACCGCGTCGACGCCCTCATCGTCGGCGCCGGCTTCGCGGGCCTGGCCGCGGCCATGGCGCTGCGCGCGCAGGGCGTCGACGACCTCCTCGTCATCGAGCGGGGACCGGCCGTCGGCGGCACGTGGCGCGACAACACCTACCCGGGCGTGGCCTGCGACATCCCGAGTCACCTGTACGGCTTCGCGAACCATCCCAACCCGCAGTGGTCGGGGCTGTTCGCGCGCGGCGACGAGATCCGCGCGTACCTCGAGCGGGTCGCCGAGGCCGAGCACGTGGCGCCCCTGCTGAACACTCCGATGCTCGACGCGCGCTGGGACGACGGCGTGTGGCGCGTGCGCTGCGGCGGCGCGCATGCCGGCGAGGTCGCGGCATCCACTCTCCTGCTCGCCTGCGGGCGGCTGACCGAACCCAAGATCCCCGACGTGCCGGGTCTCGAGTCGTTCCCGGGTCCCATCTTCCACTCCGCGCGCTGGGATCACACCGCCGACCTGCGCGGCGCGCGCGTCGCCGTCATCGGCACCGGCGCGACCGCGGTGCAGCTCGCCCCCGAGCTGGCGAAGGTCGCCGAGGTCACGCTGTTCCAGCGAACGCCTGCGTGGATCGTGCCTCGCGACGACCACGCCTACTCCCCCGCCGAGCGCGCGGAGTTCGCGAGCGACCCGGCCGTGCTGACGCGGCTGCGCGCCGAGCTGTACGCCGAGGGTGAGGCCCGATTCGCCTCGCGGTCGGGCGATCGGGATGCCGCGGCCGCCGCCCAAGCCGTCGCCCTCACCCACCTCGCCGCCCAGGTGCCCGACCGCGCCCTGCGCCGCGCGCTGACCCCCGGCTATGCCTTCGGGTGCAAGCGCGTGCTGCTCTCCGACGCGTTCTACCCGGCGCTGGCCTCGGGCGCCGTGACGCTCGAGGCGTCGGCGCTGGCCGCCGTCGAGGGCTCGACCCTGATCGCCGCGAGCGGCACGCGCCACCCCGTCGACGCGGTCGTGCTCGCGACCGGGTTCGAGTCGACCGAGCAGCCCTACGCCGAGCTCGTGCGCGGCGAGCACGGCACGCTCGCCGCGCACTGGGACCGCGGCATGACCTCGTTCGGCTCGACCGTGGTCGCCGGGTTCCCGAACCTGTTCGTGCTCGACGGCCCCAACGCCTCGCTCGGCCACAACTCCTCGGTGCTCATGATCGAGGCGCAGGCCGACTACGCCGCCCGCACCCTCGCGCGCCACCCCGGGGTGCGTCGGGTCGACCCGGCGGCCGAAGACGCCTACACCGCCGAGATCGACGAGGCTGCAGCATCCACCCCCTGGATCTCCGGAGGATGCCGCAACTGGTACGTCGACGAGAGGTCGGGACGGCTGACCCTGCTGTGGCCCGGAACGGTCGATGCGTTCCGGGAGCGACTGGACACCGACGGGGGCGAGTTCCTGCCCGTGACGATCGAAAGAGGAGCGCGATGACGCTGCGATTCGGATACAAGGCCTCCAGCGAGCAGTTCGGGCCGAATGAGCTGCTGCGGTTCGGCGTGCTCGCCGAGGAGATGGGGTTCGACTCCGTCTTCCTCTCCGACCACTTCCAGCCGTGGATGCACGAGGGCGGGCACGCCCCGGCCACGCTCCCCTGGCTGGGCGCGCTCGGCGCGCAGACGCAGCGGGTGCTGATCGGCACCTCGGTGCTGACCCCGACGTTCCGCTACCACCCCGCCGTCATCGCGCAGGCGTTCGCGACGCTGGGCGTGATGTACCCCGAGCGGGTGATCCTGGGCGTGGGCACCGGCGAGGCGCTCAACGAGGTGACGCTCGGGCTCGAGTGGCCCGACGCGCCCGAGCGCTTCCAGCGGCTCAAGGAGTCGATCACGCTCATCCGCGAGCTGTGGCGCGGCGAGCGCGTCACGTTCGACGGCAACTTCTGGCACGTGCAGGATGCCACGATCTACGACCGTCCGGCGCACGAGGTGCCGATCTACATCGGCGCGTCGGGACCGGCCGCCACGCGGCTGGCGGGCCGCATCGCCGACGGGTACATCACCACCAGCGGCAAGGACCCCGCCCTGTACACCGACACGCTGCTGCCGGCGCTGCAGGACGGGCTGGCAAAGGCCGGGCGACAGGCGGACGACGTCGACACCCTCATGGAGGTCAAGGTCTCGTACCACCCCGACCACGAGACCGCGCTCGAGAAGACGCGCTTCTGGGCGCCGCTCGCGCTCACCCCCGAGGAGAAGCGCGACGTGCACGACCCGATCGAGATGCAGCGGCGTGCCGCCGAGCTGCCGATCGAGCGCGTGGCATCCCGGTTCATCGTCTCGACCGATCCCGATGAGCACGTCGAGGCCATCGGAAGGTACATCGACCTGGGCTTCCGGCACCTGGTGTTCCACGACCCGGGCTTCGACCAGGAGGAGTTCCTGCGCATGTACGGCGCCGAGATCCTGCCGCGGCTGCGCGCGAAGTACGACGCGTGAGCGGGGTGCGAGCGGCGGTACGGGCAGCGACCGGTTCAGAACTCCGCAATTCTGTGCGGCCGGGGGCCGAAATCGGCGCTTTCACGGAGCGATGTGCGCAGATCTGCTGAGTTCTGCACGGACTGGACCGTCGTCATCCCGGTCAAACCCGCCGCGCACGGCAAATCGCGGCTGACGGGAGCCGGCGACCGCGTGGCACTGGCCCGCGCGATAGCGCTCGACTCGATCGAGGCCGCCTGCGCGGTGTGCGCGGTGGTCGTCGTGACCGCCGACGCCGAGGTCGCCGTCGAGGCGCGGTTGCTCGGAGCGACCGTGGTCGACGAGACCGCGCCGGCGGGGCTGAACGCGGCGATCGCGGCGGGGGTGGATGCCACGGGCCCCGGTCACCGCGCGGCCATGCTCGGCGACCTGCCCGCGCTGCGTCCGGCCGATCTCGCCGACGCACTGCGGCGCGCCGCGGCGCTCGAGCGCACGGTGGTGGCCGATGCGGAGGGCACCGGCTCGACGCTCGTGACCGCGCGGGCCGGCGTGCCCTGGGCCGCCGCCTTCGGCGACGGGTCGTTGGCCCGGCACCTCGCCCTCGGTGCTGTCGCGCTGGATGCCGCCCCCTCGCTGCGCCGCGACGTCGACACGCCCGCGCAGCTGGAGGCCGCCGCACGCCTCGGGCTCGGCGCGCGCACCGCGACGCTGGTGACACCCCGCCGCGCCGCGGAGGCACCCTCCCCACGACAGAAGAAAGACGGCGCACGATGACCGACCGGATCACTTCGGCCACATCTGACGCCACCGCGGCGGTGCCCCTCTGATGTTCGGCCGCAAGGACAAGAAGGCGACCAACCTGCGACGCGCGGCACGCCCGCAGGCCGAGGCCGCCGGCTGGACATGGCGCGATGCCGCGCCGGCGCCCGCGCAGGAGATCTGCGAGGCCGTGCTGCGCCGGCACGGCACGCACCCGGTGTGGCCGACGGGGCTGAGCGACGTCGTCAATGGCGCGGTGGGCGGACGGCCGTTCACCGGCGGTCATCTCGTCGGCTACGCGTTCGGCACGACGCGGCAGGCGACGGCTTACGGCGATCGCGTCTCGGTCGAGGTCGTGTGGATGCCGCTGCCCGATTCCCTCCCCGAACTGCGGATCGTCGACACGCAGCTGCACGACGACGACGGCGTCCGGCTCCCGCCCCTCGCCGTTCCGGACGGTCTCAGCCCGCGCTGGTCGCTCGAGGGCTTCGTCGCCCCCTTCGCGGCCGAGCTGCTCACGCCCGCGTTCGTCGCGACGCTCGAGACGGCACCGCCGTCGTGCACCGTGGTCATCCGCGCCGGCGTGATCCTCTGCTACGGCGACCCGGTCGGCGACACCGCAAGCATCGCGACGCGGGCGAACCTGCTCGCGGCGCTGATCGCGTCCATCCCGCCCTCCTGTTGGGGCCGTGCCGATGCTCTCATCGCGGGCACCGGCGTCTCCCCCACCTCCGCGCGCGACGGGCGCGCGCTCGTTCTCGCGGAGCGGCTCGTCGAACGCGATTGGCGGGGTTCCGGTCTGGCGAAGATCACCTGGGAACAGACTCCCGAGGCGAAGCGGTCCGCGACGCTGCCGGCCCGCGACCAGGTCGAGGTCTGGACCATGCCCGCCGACGACGCCGCGGCACGGCCGCCGGGCATCGGAGGCGTGCACATCGACCTGAGCGGGCGGACCGACCTCGGCATCCCGACCGTCGCCTCGACGCTGGGGCCGGATCGGCCGCCGTCCGTCTGAAACCTGGGCCGCGTGCGGCGATCAGGCACCCAGCGCCGCGTGCGCCACGGCTTCACCCGTGGCGGCATCGTTCATCCAGAGCGGTGCGACGACCGGGTGGATGCCGCGGTCCGCGACCGCGGACGCCAGCTGCGCGTCCTCCTCGGCCATGACCCAGGCGTCGAGCAGGCCGCCGTCGGCACGAGCGCCGTAGTGCGCCGCCACGGCGTCGGAGCGTGTCTCCACGCCGATCGCGGTCAGGCACACGTCCGCCATGCCGCGGACGACCTTGCCGCCGATGATCCCCGAGACGCCGACGACGCGCGTCGCCGCGCGCACGGCGTCGCGGATGCCCGGCACCGCCAGGATCGGCCCGATCGACACGACGGGGTTCGACGGCGCCAGCAGAACGAGCTCGGCGTCGGCGATCGCCTCGAGCACGCCGGGCGCGGGCACCGCGGTCTCGATCCCGGGGTTCTCGAACGCACGCGGCGCGATCGTCGCACGGTGGCGGGTCCACCACTCCTGGAAGTGCATGGTCCCCTCGTCCGTCACGACGTGCGTGTCGACCTCGGCGTCGGTCATCGGCAGCATCCGCACGCCGATCGGCCAGCGTGCCGACAGCCGCTCGACCACCTGGGTGACCGACAGCCCGTCGCGCAGCCAGCCGGTGCGCGCCAGGTGGGTGCCCAGGTCGAGGTCGCCCAGGGTGAACCACGGCCACCCGGCGCCCCAGGCCTGCAGCTCGGCGTTCACGCGTTCGGTGTCGCCGGCCCGGCCCCAGCCGCGCACGGTGTCGTTCTGCCCGGCGAGCGCGTAGAGGACCGAGTCGATGTCGGGCTGCAGGCGCACGCCGGAGAGCCAGAGGTCGTCGCCGGTGTTGACGACCACGGTCGCTTCGGGGGCCTGGGCGCGCGCGAGCGCTGCGCGCACCCCGAGGGTGAACTTCGCGCCGCCGACACCGCCGGCGAGCACGACGACGCGAGGGGAGGATGCCACGTCCCCAGGCTATCGGGCCGCGGCACCCGGGCCGCGGCACCCCGACCCGCAGCATCCGCCCCCTCTCGCGGACGCCCGCCCGTGAACCCCTGGCTCCTGCGCAGTCCTCGCCTCGGGCGAGGGGATCTGCCGAGGCGAGGACTGAACACGCAGAAACGGCCCTCGCTTCGGCCATTCCCCTCGCCTCGGCCGAGGAGCGGACCACCGCGACAAGGACTGGGCTATCGGAGCACCCGGCGGCGCAGGGAACGGATCGTGCCGCAGGGCCGGCCGCGCAGACGGAGGGAGCGGATGCCGCGGCACCCGGGCCGGGCAGACCTACAGGTGGAACTCGTCCGACGCGTGCGGCAGCGGCAACTGCGAGACGGCGGTGATGAGGTCGTCGACCGTCTGCTTGCGCGCGACGATGTCGACGGTCAGGCCGACCTTGCGCGCATCCTTCGCGGTGCGCGGGCCGATCGCCGCGATCACGGTGTCGTCGGGGATGTGCTCGAACTGGTTCCGCACCTGCTCGGCGACCGAGCCGCTCGTGACGAGGATGGCGTTGATGCGCCCGTTGGCGACGTCGCGCGCGATGCGCTCGGTCACCGGCACGCCGACCGTGCGGTACGCGACGACCTGGCGCACGTCGTGCCCCGCGGCGATGAGCCGCTTGGTGAGCACCGGCTTGGCGATCTCGCTGCGCAGGGTCAGCACGCGCTTGGGCTCGGGCTCGAGCGCGATGAGCTCGTCGGCCATGCCGGCGGCGGAGTTGTCCTTCTCGGGCACGAGGTCGACCCGGTATCCGACCGCGGTCAGTGCGGCGGCCGTGGTCTCGCCGACCGCCGCGACCTTCGTCGTCGCGGGGATGACCGCACGGTAGGCGTACAGCACGTCCACCGTCGTGGCACTGGTCAGCGTGAGCCAGTCGAACGCCCCGTCGGCGAGAGCGGCCAGCGCCGACTCGAGCGTCGTGAGGTCTTCGGTCGGCGCGAAGTTGATGAGCGGTGCGACCACCGGCACCGCACCCTGCGAACGCAGCTTGGCGGCGACGCCGTCACCCCACGGGCCGCCGCGGGGCACGAGGACGCGCCATCCGTTGAGCGGTTTGTCGGCAGTGGTGCCGTGGAGTGTTTCGGCTGTGTTCATCTTCTGGTGTTCGGGGTCGGCTGAAGGTTCTACGACGTCGGCCGCCCCACGTTCGAGCAACCGACGGGCGACACCGCACCCGGTACGCAACCTGCGCGCTTCGGGTCCGCGCCGTCGGCAGCACTCGCACCATTGCCACTGCCTGACTTCCGAGCATACCCCGCGCTGTCAAAAGCAGCGTGTGAGGGGTGGATGCTGCGTCAGCGCCCCGGACGCGTGTACAGCGAGACGGCACCCCAGACGATGAGCCCGACGGCGGTGGCCACACCGATCACGGCGGCAGCGGCGAGCGCGGGGTTCTTCCGTGCGAACACGCGGGCCTTGGCGGTGCCGCGCTCGGTCGCGCGGGCCACCCGCTTGGGCACGTTGGCCTTCTCTTCGATGGCCGCCAGCGCCGCCTTCAGCTCGGCGCGGGCCTTGAGCACCGGGTCATCGACGTCGAGGTCGACGACCGTGCGCGGCAGGCTGCTCTCAGAACTCATCGGCGACATCCTTCACGATCTTCACGTCTTCGGCCACGGCCTTGCCGGGGTTCTCGCGCTGAGTGAGCTTGCGGAAGCGCAGGATGCCGAGCAGCGCGAACACCACGGCGATCACGAGCATGATCCCGAAGACCACGAGCGCCGACAGCCAGACCGGCCACCACGACGAGAGGCCCGCGATGAAGAACGCGCCGAGCGACGGGATCGCCCAGAACAGGAAGAAGAGGGCGACGACCATCCACCCGGCGCCGAACCCGGCATCCTTCGCCGCACGACGCACCCACGTCTTGGCCGCGTCGATCTCGGCGACGATCAGATTGCGGATCAGCTCGGGCAGCTCGCCGATCAGGGTGAGGAACCCGTCGTCGGCGCGATCACGGAAGCGCGGCATGGGTTCAGCTCCCGTCGCGGTCGCGGAGGGCGTCCTTGACCTCGTCCGCCGCCGTCTCGGCAGCGGCCGCGATGTCATCGGCCGAATCCTTGCCGGCCTTCACCGCGGCATCCAGTCGTTCACCCGCCGTGCCCCGCTCGGAGGCCGCCTTCACGACCTTGACCGTGCCGTTCCACAGTGCGTTGGGCAGCGCCATGGCCGCGGACTTGCCGAAGTCCTTGGCCTTGTCGACCTGCTTCTGCACCGGGGGGAGGTTCCAGACCTTCTGAGCCTGCTCCTTGATCTGCTCGTAGCGCTCACGGCCGGCGCGCGTCCCCAGGACGTACCCCGCGGCGAGTCCGATCACCAGCCCGACTTTGCCCCTCATCCGGTCTCCTCACCTCGTTGCCTCACCCCAGGGTAACGCTGTATGCCATTTCCGGCATCCACTCATGCAGACGCATCGTCGCCGCCGAACAGCGCCCTCCGGCGCAGCCGATCGGCGGTGGCCACGGCATCCGGAATCACCTGCGCCAGCCCGCTGCCGGCCAGCCACGCTCCCGTGGCGGCGAGCTGCGGCACGGCCTCGATCGCGCGGCGCGCACGTTCGGCCTCGGCGACGCGACCGCGTCGCGCGCGCGGGGGCGCGGGGACGAAGCGCTCGCGATGCGCCGCGCGCACCTTCCCCTCGTCGAGGGTGACGCCGAAGAGAGTGGATGCCTCGTCCCGCGCCAGCGCGAAGACATCGGCGTCGCTCAGCCCGGCGAGAGAAGCGGCGTCGAAGCTCAGCCGCACCACGTGGCGGCCGGCGCCCGCGCGGTGCGCGAGCCAGCCCCACTTCGCGGTCAGGTGCAGCGCGCTGCGCGCGCGATGCGTGCCGGGAACGGTCACAACCTCGGCGCCGCGCGGGCGGCCGTCCAGCTCGGGTGCGTCGACGACCAGGGCGACCGTCTCGACGGCGGCCGCGGCATCCCCCGCCGGTGACAGCTCCGGCGCGACGGGGGCGAGCAGCCGACGAGCGGCGACCTCGTCGCACGCGACGATGACGGCGTCGAACGTCTCGGGGCCGGGCGCCTCGTCACTCGCGTCGAGCTCGATGTCGGCGGTGACGACCGCCCACGCGCGGCCGGTGCGTTCGAGCGCGGTGACGGACGCGCCGGTGCGCACATCGGCGTCGAGCTGTTCGAGCCGCTGCGCCAGCGCGTCGACGAGCCGGCCGACGCCGCCGACGAGTCCGCGCACGTGCGGACCCTCGCTGCGCACGGTGGCCACGGCGCCCGACAGCGAACCGGTGCGGGTCAGCGCGGCGTTGAGTCCGGGTGCGGCGATGTCGACGTCGATGCGGTCGGGCGTCGTGCCGAACACTCCGGCGGTCAGCGGGGCGACGAGCCGGTCAAGCACCTTCTGCCCCATACGCGTGCGCACGAGCTTGGCGAGGTCCTGCTCATGCCCGATCGTCAGCGGCGGCCGCAGCCGGTCGGCGTACGCACGCCACGAGCCGCCGGTGCCGAGGATGCGCCGGCACGCATCCGAGAACATGTTCTCGGGAATGCCCAGCACCGCGTCGTCGGGCAGGGGCGCGGCATCCACCCCCGGTACACCCGCGACCCAGCGGGTCTCGGTGTCGGGCACGACCAGCGCATCGGAAAGCCCCAGATCGCGCAGCCGGTCGTCGAGCGCAGGCGTGACGCTGTCGACGCCCAGGTCGACGGGCAGCGAGTCGAGCTCGACCGTGTGCGCGGTGCCGCCGAGGGCATCGGCGGCCTCGAAGACGGTGACCTGCGTGCCGACCTTCGCACACTCGAGCGCCGCCACCAGGCCCGCGACACCTCCCCCGATCACCGCGATGCGGACGGCGGCTGCGTGCCCGGCGAGCTCGCCGAGCGGGACGGGTTCGTGATCTGCGGGGGCCACCCGCTCATTGTCCCATTCCCGATTCGGCGCCGCCTGGACGGGGCCGCGCCCGTGCTCAAGTCAGCTTTTACCAACACTTATATATCTAGCCGTTAGTAGAATGGACGCATGTCCACACCTCCCGTCGACACGCGGATCCCGATCGACGCGATCGCGCACGAGAGCTTCGACTGGCGTCCGCGCGTCCCCGAGATGTACTCGCGTGCGGAGGTGCTGCGTCAGACGGGTGCGTACGAGGCGGCGGTCACGGCGACGATCGCCGACTGGGAGCCGCGCATCTCCGGTGAGGACGCCGCTGACGTGGAGGACGCGACCCGGCAGCTGGTCGCGTTCGACCAGCACGCGCAGCGCACCCTCGGCACCGGGAGCCCGGCCCTCGGGCCGATGACCGCGATCCTGCTGCGCACCGAGTCGGCGTCGTCGTCGCAGATCGAGCACCTGACAGCGTCGGCGAAGCAGCTCGCCCTCGCCGAGATCGACGAGGGCGACAAGCAGAACGCACTCACCGTCATCGGCAACGTCCGTGCCATGGAGGCGGCTCTCGCACTTGCCGATGACATCAGCGAGACCGCGATCCTGTCGATGCACCGGGCGCTGCTGAGCCACCAGCCCGGTCTCGAGCACGAGGCAGGGAAGTACCGCCGCGAGCAGGTGTGGATCGGGACCGGGAACGCCGGTCCGCGCCTGGCGGAGTTCGTGGCACCGCATCATGACCGCATCCCCGGCGCGATCCAGGACCTCGTCGCCTTCGCGCGGCGCGAGGACGTGTCCGTGCTCGTGCAGGTCGCCGTCGCACATGCCCAATTCGAGACCATCCACCCGTTCGTCGATGGCAACGGCCGCACCGGCCGGGCGCTGGCGCAGTCCATCCTCCGCAGCAAGGGCCTTGTCGACTCCACCGCGGTGCCCATCTCCGCGGGGCTGCTCGTCGACGTCGACAACTACTTCGCCGCCCTCGGCGCCTTCCGTGACGGCGACGCCGGCCCCATCGTTCGCCAGTTCGCAATGGCGAGCCGGATCGCGGCGAAGAGCGGCGGCCGGCTCGTCGATGACCTGGCCAACGAGCTTGAGGACTCCCGCGCGAGGATGAAGGGCATCCGGGCGGATGCCGCAGCATGGAAGGTGCTGCCCGCGCTGGTCGGCCAACCCGCCGTGAACACGAAGTACCTCATGACCGCGCTCGGCCTCGGCGAGATGGCGGCGCTTCGCGCACTCGACGCACTCACCGAGCGAGAGGTCCTCGTGGAGACCACGGGTAACTCGCGCGGACGGGTCTGGCAGCATCGCGGCATCTTCGCGGTCCTCGATGCCTACGCGGCCGAGATCCGCCGGATGTCGATTCGGTGACCTGCGTGCGGTCATCGCCGAGCCGGCCAATGAGCCCCGGCGACGTGGGGAGTGGCCACGGCGTGGCCACCTCGCGAACGTGATCTTGGTGTTCTCACCCTCCTGAGTCACGACCTGCGCTGGTTCGCAGACCGCATGCCGCCGGAGACTACGGCAGCAATGCGCAATCTGACGCGGCAGCCGCCAAGCGAGCGTCGAGTGTGAGCAGCTGACACGGCACGGCTCGGGCAAGGACGACATACATCGCGTCGTAGGCGCTGATGTTGTGCCGCAGGGAGTACACGGAGGGAAGCAGAGACATCATCGGAATCTGCTCCACCCCAAGTGCCTCGAATTCAATGAACGCACGCAGAGCGTGCTCATCCGTGATCTGCCCACTGAGCGACCACCCACGGATCACTGACGCGACTTCAGCGGTGAGATGCTGAGGCGCGAGGAGTTCATGCCCGTCGAGTAACGCGGCGGCGCGACGACCGGCCTCGGTCCCGAACAGGATCTCGGCGACCGCGGATGCGTCGACGACGAGGGTCATCGATTCGGCCGCTGCTCCGCCAGCACCTGGGATGCCGGCTCGAGCGTGGCGACCGCGCGGCGCTCGATGCGTTCCAGCAGCTCGGCGCGGCTCGGGCGCGTGGCGATGCGATCGAGTTCGCGGAGCAGGAAGTCGCTCAGCGAACGTCCCTCCAGCGCAGCCTTCGCCTTGAGGGCCCGACTGGTCTCCTCCGAGACGTTACGCACCTGGATCGTGGTCATGCATCAAGCATACTTCACATGCTTATTGCATGCACTCCTTGCCGACACACGAGTGTCACACTGGACGCATGGCCCTTCACCTCACCGCCGACGACGCGGCCGACGATCTGCTCACGCGCAACCCGCTGGCCCTGATGATCGGGATGCTGCTCGACCAGCAGATCGCGATGGAGACGGCGTTCACGGGGCCGCTGAAGATCGAGCAGCGGGTGGGATCGGTGGATGCCGCGACCCTCGCCTCCTTCGACCCCGAAGAGCTCGTCGCGCTGTTCCGTCAGACTCCGGCCGTCCACCGGTACCCGGGATCGATGGCAGGCCGGGTGCAGGAGCTGTGCCGCGCCGTCGTCGACGACTGGGGCGGCGACGCGAGCGCCATCTGGACGCAGGGCGATCCCGACGGGGCGACGGTGCTCAAGCGGCTGAGGGCGCTGCCCGGCTACGGCGAGATGAAGGCGAAGATCTTCCTCGCGCTCCTCGGCAAGCAGTGCGGTTTCGACGGCGACGGCTGGCGCGCGGCATCCGCCCCCTACGGCGACGAGGGCACGCTGCGCAGCATCGCCGACATCACGAGCCCGGAGACCCTCGCTCGGGTGCGCGAGTTCAAGCGCGAGATGAAGGCCGCGGCACGCGCGGCGAAGCAGAAGTGACCAGCGGACGACGGGCGCGCGAATAGTCACGGCATCCCCCTCCCGCCCGGCCCCCGCCGTGCCCTAGCCTGGGCACAAGGAGGTCGAGGTCATGAGCGAGAAGATCGTGGTCGGGCTTTCCGCCGCACCCGTGTCGGAGCGGGTCGTCACCTGGGCGGAGCAGCACGCGAAGGCACTCGGACAGAGCGTCGAGCTCGTCACCGTCGTCGGCGGGGCGGTGGGCGCGGTCGGCGAAGACAGTCTGGCCCAGACCGCCGGCGACGCCGCACAGCAGATGCTCGACACGCACGCCGCACGACTGAAGGACGCAGGGGTGGATGTCACGACCCGCGTCGACCGCGGCAATCCGGTCGCGGTGCTGGTCGATGCATCGGAGGGCGCGACGCTGCTGGTGATCGGCAGTGACTCGAAGGGCCCGGGTTCGGGGTCGGTGCGCGGGGCGCACGGCATCCGCATCAGCGCCGCGGCGAAATGCCCGGTCGTGGTCGTGCCCGACTTCGACGTCTCGGGTCGCACCGGCGTGCTCGTCGGCACCGACGGGTCGGAGGTGTCGGCTGCGGCCGTGCGGTTTGCGGCGACCGAGGCCGTGCGCCTCGGCGAATCGCTGACGGCGCTCAGCGTCTGGACCCCGATGCCGATCCCCGGTCCGCTCAGCGGCTACCCGGAGCCCTACCTCGACGACATGCAGGGAGTGACCGCCGAGATCCTTCGCGGCGCACTCGCGGCCGTGCGCGAGGAATACCCCGAGCTCGAGATCGTCGAGCGCGTGGAGTGCGGGTATCCGTCGACAATCATCACCGAGCTCGCGCAGGACGCGCGCCTGGCCGTCGTCGGCAGCCACGGCCGCGGCGCGTTCGCCCGGCTGCTGCTCGGCTCGATCAGCCACGAGGTCTTGGCTCGGCTCGGGACCGTCACCGCGATCGTGCGTTGATCGGAGGGGATGCCGCGGGACCGGGACCGGGACCGGCGCCCGCGGGCGCGGGCCGCGGCCTGGTCGAGCGCCGCCGCCGGAGTCGAGCCCGCGGCAGGGTCTAGATTGCCGGTCGGGCACGGTCCTCACAACGTATTGAACTTCCCGCTCACACAGCAGTGTGGATGCAGAATCGCACGCCCCACCGCCCCGGCACGGAATCACGACCACTCCGCGAGTTCAGCCCGTGCCGCCGAGCCTGTGTGAACGGGAAGTTCAATACGGTATTCGAGCACATCCTGCCGGTGCGTCGCCGGGTACGTCTCGGACGCCGCCCTGTCCCGATGCGCCGCGCGCGGGTCAGCCCCGCGCCCGCAGCTCGCGCTTGAGCAGCTTGCCGCTCTGGTTGCGCGGCAGCTCGTCGATGAAATCGACACGCTTGGGCACCTTGAACGGCGCGAGCAGACCCTTCACATGGGCGATCAGCTCGTCCGGCGTGACCTCGACGCCATCGCGGCGCACGACGAACGCGGTGATCGCCTCGATCCAGCGCTCGTCGGGCATGCCCACCACCGCGACCTCGGCGACGGCATCGTGCGTGTAGAGAGCGTCTTCGACCTCGCGCGACGCGACCAGGATGCCGCCGGTGTTGATCACGTCCTTGATGCGATCGACGACCGTGATGAAGCCTTCGGCGTCGCGCGTAACGAGGTCGCCGGAGTGGAACCATCCGTCACGGAACGCCTCGGCCGACGCCTCCGGGTCGTTCCAGTACCCGTCGCACAGCTGCGGCGAGCGGTACAGCACCTCGCCGGGTTCGCCGTCGGGCACATCGTCGCCCGCGGCATCCACCACCCGCGCCTCCACGAAGAACACCGGACGTCCGCACGAGGCGGGTCGCTCTTCGTGCTCCTCGGGTCGCAGTACGGTCGCCAACGGCGCGACTTCGGACTGCCCGAAGCAGTTGTAGAACGCGAGGTCGGGGTAGCGCCCGCGCAGCCGCTGCAGCACCGTGACCGGCATGATGGATGCCCCGTACTGCGCCTTCGTCAGCGACGAGAGGTCGCGGGTCTCGAGGTCGGGGTGGTTCGCCAGCGGCACCCACACGGTGGGCGCGAGGAACAGCGACCCGATGCGCTCGGACTCGACCCGCTCGAGGATCTCGGGCACGACCGGTGCCCCCAGCAGGGTGACCGTCGCGCCGATCGACAGGTACGGCATCATGAACACGTGCATCGCGGCCGAGTGGTACAGCGGCATGCACACGAGCGGCTTGTCGTCGGCGGCGAGGTCGAGCGCGATGACGCACGAGACGTACTCGCTCACGAGCGCGCCGTGGCTCATCATGGCGCCCTTGGGCTTGGACGTCGTGCCCGACGTGAACAACAGCTGCACGAGCTCGGTGCCGTCGGTCTCGTCGACGAAGGCCGGAACAGGTCCGTCGGTCGCAGCCTCGAGCAGCGACCCGGGACCGCCGCGCAGCGGGACGACATCGTCGATGCCGAGTGCCGCGCAGACGGGGGCGGATGCCTCGGCCAGCGCCGGATCCACGAGCACCAGCCGCGCGCCCGCCGTCTCGAGCAGGTACTGCAGCTCGCCGCCGCGCAGCGCGTAGTTGATCGGCACATGCACGAGCCCCGCCCGCGCGCACGCGAGGAACGCGATCAGGTACGCGTCGGAGTTCGTGCCGTACGCGGCGATGCGATCGCCGGTCGCCGCACCCTTGACCTGCAGCCAGGCGGCCGTGCGCGAGACGGCATCGTCGAGCTCGCGGTAGGTCCAGGCCCGGTCCTCGAAGGTCAGGGCGGTGCGGTCGGGGGTACGTGCGGCGCTGCGGCGGAGGACGCCGTCGACGCTGTCGGCGCGGGGATTCATGCCTGAAGCCTAATGGCGCGGCCGAGGTGGGTCGCGCCGGGATCCGGGCCGCGGGCGGGGCGGGGTTCGGCGGTGCGGGATGCCGCGGTGTTCGGCGGTGCGGGATGCCGCGGGCCGCGGCATCCACCCCGCTCATGTTCGGCAGTCAGTTTCGGCAGGCCCCGCGCTCGGCCGGCTGCCGAAACTGACTGCCGAAACGGGCGCCCCCTGTTCAGCAGTCAACAGCTGCAACCATCGCGGATCGGACCCTGCCGAAAGTGACTGCCGAACGCCGGCTAACCGAGCCGTCGCACTTCACGAAGGCCCGCGTCCTCACCCCGCGCCGTCAAGCGAAGCGCGCGGCAAGCCATTCCGCGACGCCATCGGCGTCGTTTGCGCCGATCACGTGCGTCGCGAGCGCCCGCAGCTCGGGCACCGCGTTCGCGACCGCGCAGGTCTCGTCGGCGACCTCGAACAGGGGCCTGTCGTTGTGGTTGTCGCCGAAGGCGACGACACGCTCCGCGCCCAGCGAGCCCGCGAGGCGCCGCACGGCCTGCGCTTTGGTGCCACTGCCCGCATGGATCTCGAGCCAGTGCTCGTTCATGTATCCGTCGAGGGAGAGAAAGTGCGCACACTCGGCGAGCGCCCCGCCCAGCCCGTCGCGCAGCGCTTCGAGCCGCTCGCGCGTGCCGATCAGGGTGATGTAGAAGATGGATGCCGGGTCCACATCGTTCCACGCGCGCAGCGGCGCCAGCCGCGGGTCGCCCTCGCGGTGCGCGACGTACCAACGGACCCCGCTCGACACCGAGCCCTCATGCCAGCGCACCCGGTCGCGTCCGCCTTCCATCGCGTAGACGATGGGTTCGAGCCCCGCGTCGATCGCCGCGTCGAGGATCGCCGACACGACGACGCCCGGCATCCCTTCGACGTGCAGCGGCGCGCCGTCGTGCGGATCGGCGATCACCGTGCCGCCGTACGTGACGACCGGCAGGGCGAGGTCGAGCGCGGCGGTCGCGCGCCGCGACGAGAGGTACGACCGGGCCGTCGCGTAGGTGAACGGCACGCCGGCGGCGATGAGACCGTTGATGACGGAGACGGTGCGCGCGCTCAGCGTCGCGTCGCTGCGCAGCAGCGTGAAGTCGAGGTCGCTGACGTAGAGGGCGGCCGCGGCATCCACTCCCGGCTACGCGCCCTTCAGCCGCTCGGCCAGGTACTGCTCGATGCTCGCGAGCGGCACACGCTCCTGCGCCATGGTGTCGCGGTCGCGCACGGTCACCGCATCGTCGTCGAGCGAGTCGAAGTCGACCGTGACGCACAGCGGGGTGCCGATCTCGTCCTGCCGGCGGTAGCGGCGGCCGATGGCGCCGGCGTCGTCGAAGTCGGTGTTCCAGCCGTGGCCGCGCAGCGTGTCGGCCAGCTGACGAGCCAACGGCGAGAGCTTCTCGTTGCGCGAGAGCGGCAGCACCGCGACCTTGACCGGCGCGAGGCGCGGGTCGAGTCCCAGCACCGTGCGGGTGTCGGTGCCGCCCTTGGCGTTGGGGGCCTCTTCTTCGCGGTACGCGTCGACGAGGAACGCCATCATCGCGCGGGTGAGGCCGAACGACGGCTCGATCACGTACGGGATGTACTTCTGCCCCGACGCCTGATCGAAGTAGCTGAGCGACTGGCCCGACGCCTCGGTGTGGTTGGTGAGGTCGAAGTCGGTGCGGTTGGCGACGCCCATGAGCTCGCCCCACTCCTTGCCGGCGAACCCGAAGCGGTACTCGAGGTCGATGGTGCCGTCGGAGTAGTGGGCCCGGTCTTCCTCAGGCACGTCGAGGCGGCGCAGGTTGTCGGCATCCAGCCCCAGGTCGATGAACCAGTTCCAGCACTCCTCGACCCAGTGCTCGAACCACTCCTGTGCGTCGGCCGGCGGCACGAAGTACTCGATCTCCATCTGCTCGAACTCGCGGGTGCGGAAGATGAAGTTGCCGGGCGTGATCTCGTTGCGGAACGCCTTGCCGACCTGACCGACGCCGAACGGCGGCTTCTTGCGCGAGGCCTGCACGACGTTGGCGAAGTTGATGAAGATGCCCTGCGCGGTCTCGGGACGCAGGTAGTTCAGGCCCGACTCGTCTTCGACGACGCCGAGGTACGTCTTCATGAGGCCCGAGAACTCGCGCGGCTCGGTGTACTTGCCCTTCGTACCGCAGTTCGGGCACGGGATGTCGGCCAGGCCGTTCTCGGCCTTACGGCCCTTGCGCGCCTCGAAGTCTTCGATGAGCGTGTCGGCGCGGAAGCGCTTGTGGCACTGCAGGCACTCGACGAGCGGGTCGGTGAAGGTCGCGAGGTGACCCGAGGCCTCCCACACCCGCTTGGGCAGCACGACCGACGAGTCGAGGCCGACCATGTCGCCGCGGCCGCGCACGAACGTCTGCCACCACTGCCGGCGGATGTTCTCCTTCAGCTCGGTGCCGAGGGGACCGTAGTCCCATGCCGAACGCGAGCCGCCGTAGATCTCACCGGCCTGGAACACGAACCCGCGGTGACGGGCGAGGGCGATGACTTTGTCGAGACGGGAAGGCTCGGCCACGGTGGCTCCAATGGTCGCAAGGGGAGAAAGAAGAGAGGATGCCGCATGCAGCGGCATCCTCGATTCTATCGACGGGGGCTGAGAGCCCCGGTCGCCCTCACTTGATGAACGGGATGGACAGCGGGTAGGTGTAAAGCTGCCCCTGGTTGGCCTTCACCGCCGCGATGATCGAGAAGATGATGTTCACGATCGCGACGGCGAAGATGATCACGATTCCGATGATGATGAACGACGTGATGATGCCGACGATCAACGCGATGGCCATCGTGATCTGGAAGTTCAGCGCCGCCTTCGCGTGCGCGTTGATGAACGGTCCGCGGTCCTTGAGGACGAGGTAGCCGATCAGCGCGGGAATGAACTCGAAGAAGATGCCGCCGATGTGGATCAGCGTGGCCCACAGCTTCTCGTCGGCGGGGTTCAGCGGCTGCTGCGGTTGACCGTACGGGCCCTGCGGGGGCTGCTGGGGAGGCACCGGCGGTTGCTGCGGAGGAATCGGCGGAGTCGTCATGGCGCCTAATCTTAGGGTTTCCTGTACGGCGGCGCCAGGGTGGGTATGCGGTGCGAGCCCCACGATCGCCGAGACCGGGGGTTCCTGTCGAGACCAGGGACGACGGCATCGGTCTCGGCAGGAGTCCCCGATTTCGAGGTTGGTACCGCCGGGGTAAGACGCCGGCCTCAGCTCGCGCGGCGGCCGCTCGACTACTTCTTGCCGTCGATCACGAGCTCGGGTCGAATGACGCCGCTTCGGACGATCCGGCCGAGTTCCTCGACGTCCGCATTGAAGCCGCTCTGTCGACGGATCTCCTTGCGAACCGCGTCGAGCACAGCCGGCGTTCGGAGGATGTCAGCCAGCGCTTGCGGCGAGGTGGCCGCCTGCTTCTTCCACAACTCGCTGATCGTGTCGCGCTTGAGGGCAGATCGATGCAGGTGGAACAGCTTCTCGATCTTCTTCGCCGGCGCCTCCTCGCCCAGAAGGTCAACGTCGAGCGCGAGCGTCGTCGACACCTGCTGCCCCGCCACGACCGTGACGTGGTACGCCTGCCACGTCTGCCCGTTGGTGAGGATGATCCACTCGAGACCTTCCTTGACCGCGTATGTCTCGACTTGGCGGAGATGACGCGCGTTCAGTTGTTGCGCGGCACGCTTCACCTCGATGAACGCGACGAGCTGCTTGTCGATGCGGACGCCGTAGTCAGCAAACTCACCCCTGACGGCGTACTCGGTCGTCAGGTCCTCGTACTTGTCGTACCCCAGCGCAACGCACAGGAAATCGGTGACGAGCAGGCGGGTGTCGCCTTCATTCGCATCACGCTGGACGAGTTCCTGAAGCGGCTTCTGGAACTTACGAAGTGCCGAACGGATGTCATCCTTCGCGTCTGTTTCCCACTTCGGTCCGGCGGTCTTCTTGGCCGCAGCGACTGTTTCGCTCACTGATCTTCCTCACTCCATGTTGGGTATCGCGGCCGAGCGGACTCGGCCTCAACTTGCGTTTCGGGTACGGCTACCGGCATTGAAGTGCGCGAGGGTGAGCCCGTCGAGCAGTGAGCCCGGCTCGACATCGAGCGCGGTCGCGATTCGGATGAGGGTGTGGATGCTGGGGGTCGCACGCCCGCCCTCGTAGCTGCGGATGTTCGACGAGTCGATACCGGTGGCCGCCGCCAGCTGGTCCTGGGTCATCTTGCGGTGCCTTCGAGCCCCGATGATCTGGGCGCCGATGTGTTCGGCGGCAGCAGAGGCGACTCGGGGCACTCATCAAGGGTCTTTGCCACCGGTTCATCGCGCCAGGGTGCATGTCCCCGGGTACTAGTACACTCCACAACAGCGCGTGGAGAGGAACGACGGGTGCCCAAGGAACAGCTCGTGAAGTCGCGCCAGCGTGTGGCTGATCACGGTGAGGTCTTCACTCCGCGCTGGCTGGTCGATGACATGCTCGATCTGGTCAAGTCCGAGACGGAGCGCATCGACTCCCGGTTTCTTGAGCCTGCGTGCGGGTCGGGCAACTTCCTCGTCCCCGTCCTCGAACGCAAGCTCAATGCCGTGCGACAACGGCACGGCCGCAGCGAGTTCGAGAAGCAGCACTATGCCCTCTTCGCACTCATGTGCATCTACGGCATCGAGTTACTGCCCGACAATGCGGCCGAATGCCGCGAGAACCTTAAGGGTACTTTCGCCCGGTTTCTTTCACCCACAGAGCAGTGGCTTCGCGCTGCTGATGCCGTGCTCGCCGCGAACATCGTGCAGGGTGACGCCCTGAAGATGATGGATGCCGCGGGCCAGCCGATTGTCTTCCCCGAGTGGGGATACCTCGGCCGCGGCCGCTACCAGCGCCGAGACTTCCGCTACGACAGCCTCACCCAGCGGGCCGCCGCTTCTGAGGGACTGTTCGCGCACTTCGAAGAGCACGAGATTTTCACGCCTGTCGAGACGTACCCGGTCATGACCGTGCAGGAGATCGCCGCATGAAGACCGACGTCGTCCAGCCCAAAGACATCTTCTACAACCCGACTCGGCTGACCGTTCCCCTCTTCCAGCGTCCGTATGTGTGGTCGCAGCAGGAGCAGTGGGAGCCACTGTGGCAAGACATCGTCCGCCTCATTCAGGTCATCGAAGGTCCGAATCCTGCCGCGACGCACTTCCTAGGGGCGATCGTCATCCAGCAGGTGCCCGCCGCGCTCGGCGGTCTTCCGACGTGGAACGTCATCGACGGTCAGCAGCGGCTCACCACCCTTCAACTCCTGCTGGATGCGCTGCACGCAGTGCTCGATCAATGCGGTCTTGAAGGCCTCGCCGACCAGGTGCTTCCGCTCGTCGAGAATCCGAAGAGCTATCGGAAGGCTCCAGCGGACCGCCTCAAGCTGTCTCCAACCAATCGAGATCGTGAAGCGTTCGACGCCGTCATGTCTGCGCCCGCGCCGATCGACTATGCCGGCTTGCCCGCCTCGCGGTTGCGAGATGCCCACCACTTCTTCTCCGAGGCGATCGCCGAATGGCTGGACGACGGCGAGGTCGAGCAGAAGGCCGCCCTGCTCGTGGGCGCGGTGATCGAGCGCCTGGAGATCGCCAGCATCAGGCTTGATGCAAATGAGGACGCACAGGCGATCTTCGAAACCCTGAACGCACGCGGAACGCCGCTGTCCGCCGCCGACCTCATCAAGAACTTCATCTTCCAGCACGTCGATCCCGCCGAAGCCGAACGCACCTATCTCGCCTCCTGGGCCGAGTTCGAGACGCCATGGTGGGAGACCGACGTCACCTCCGGTCGTATCAAGAACCCGCGTGCATCGTTGTTCCTTTGGCAGTGGCTTGTGGCACGCACGCTGACCGACTTTCCGATACGTGAGGTGTTCACCCAGTTCAAGCACTACGTCAACACGGTCGAGAACGACGTCACCGTCCTGCTCCCCCAGATACGGGCAGCCGCAGACAGGTACCGATCCGTCATCGAGGGGTCGGCGAACCCGATCGGCCCCCTCACCAGGACGCAGCTCTTCAGTTATCGGGTCGGCACGCTCGACTCCGAGATCAGCCGACCCTTGTTGATCTGGCTCCATGAGCCCGAGCAAGCGGGAATACCGGAGACGGACCGAGACCAGATTCTCGCAGTGCTCGAAAGCTGGTTCGTACGCCGCGCCCTCGTGAAAGCGCCGTCCCAAGGATCGAACCGCTTCCTCGTCGACCTGCTGCAGCACCTCAGCCGTCAGCCGAAGGAGACCCTCGGTCAGGCGACCCGCGCGTTCCTCGTGGCCAACCACACACCGGTCGGCTACTGGCCCGGTGACGAAGAGGTGCGGGCAGCCCTCATTGACACGAACGTCTACGACAATTACCGCCGGAGCCGTTTGCGGATGGTCCTCGAGGCGCTGGAGGACGCGAAGCGAGGCTATCCCGGCGCGAACCCGCTCGCGATGGGGCCGATCGTGCGACACAAGGCCACGATCGAGCACCTCATGCCCCAGTCGTGGCGGAAGCACTGGCCTGCAGACCTCACGGACGATGGGGAGCGCGAGCGAGATCGCCGCATCCAGCAGCTCGGCAACCTCACGATCGTCACACAGGCCCTGAACAGCCGGGTGTCGAACGGTCCGTGGGCGCAGAAGCGCGCGCACTTCCTCGCCTCCGATGACGTCCTCATCACGAAGGATTCCCTCGCCCTGACAAGCGACAGGTCGTGGGACGAACGAGCCATCGTCACGCGTACCGAGCAGATGATCAAGCAGATCTGTGTTGTCTGGCCCGCGCCATCCGGTCATGTCGGCTTGCTGGCCCGTGCCTCGCTTCCTGTGACGCGGTCAACGGTCGACCTCGCGCAACTCGTCGACGCCGGGTGGTTGTCCGCCGGCACTCGTCTCATCCCACGTCAGCAGGCCGCTCGTGGAGCCGAGGCGGTGGTCGCGCAGGACGGTCGCCTCTACGTCGGCGACCATCACTTCGACACGCCGTCGGCGGCAGCCAACTGGGTGTACACGGGCAAAGGCGCCGTGAACGGCTGGTGGTTCTGGGGCCTGGCGGGGACCGACCGTCGCCTCACGGATGTGCGCGACGACTATCTTGCGAGCCTCGGAGAAGACGATGTCGCGTCGGCGGACAACGGGAACGAGGACGCTGACGCTGCAGAACGACGTGAGCCTCTTGCCGCCGTTGCTGACGCCCCCGAGGGGGAATCATGACGACTCCGGTCGTCGACGGCAAGGCGTCTTTCGCTCTCCGCGGCTACAACCCCGATGTCCTGACCTGCATCGCCAACCTCTCAAATGATGAGGTCTTCACCCCACCCGAGCTGGCGAATCAGATGCTCGACACCGTGGCGGAGGCTTGGGCCGACGCACACGATGGCGCGAGCATCTGGAGCGATCCTGACGTCACGTTCCTTGACCCCTTCACGAAGTCGGGCGTCTTCCTCCGCGAGATCACGCGGCGTCTCACCAATGGTCTGGCAGAGCAGATCCCTGACCTCTGGAAGCGCGTCGATCACATCCTCACGAAGCAGGTCTACGGCATCGGGATCACCCGGCTGACGGCACTGCTCGCCCGACGCAGCGTCTACTGCTCGAAGGATGCCACTGGCGAGCACTCGGTCGCGACGTCGTTCGACCGCGACTGGGGAAACATCTGGTTCGAGCGCACCGAGCACACGTGGGCAGGCGACAAGTGCGCGTACTGCGGGGCCAGCAAGCGGGCCTACGACCGGTCGGGTGACCTCGAAACTCACGCCTATGCCTTCATCCACACCACCGACATCAAGAAGCGCCTCGCGCACATGTTTGGAGCCGACGTGCAGTTCGACGTCATCATCGGGAATCCGCCCTACCAGCTCGACGACGGTGGCGAAGGGATGAGCGCGAGCCCGATCTATCAGCTGTTCGTAGACCAGGCAATCCGCTTGGAGCCCCGATTCCTGAGCATGATCATCCCTTCCCGTTGGATGGCGGGCGGCAAGGGCCTCGATTCCTTTCGCCACCGTATGTTCACCGACAGACAGATTCGGTCCCTCGTGGACTACCCCGATGCCTCCGATGTCTTCGGTACCGGTATTCGCGTCAAAGGCGGAGTGTGCCACTTCTTGCGAGATGAATCACACACCGGATCGACCCAGGTGACCACGGTACGTGGCTCACACGTCAGTGGGCCCCTGGAGCGCTCGCTCGACGAGTACGACGTGTTCGTCCGTGACGTCGAAGCAATACAGATACTGCAAAAGGTTCTCAAGAAGGGTGGACCTCCAGTCCGGGATATGTTTTCCGGCGACTTCGGCTTCGACACGAACTTCTCCGAGTTCCATATCGAGAATCAGCCAGGCGATATTGCCATCCAGGTCAACGTCGGCGGCATGGGACATAAGCGCGCATTGCGCTTCATCTCTCGAGACCAAGTCACAAAGAGCATCGAGCTCGTTGACAAGTGGAAAGTCTTCGCCCCCAAAGCCGCGGGTTATGGAAGCCAGCAAGTCCCCGATCGCGTGCTCGGCCGGCCTATCGTGGCGGGGCCGGGAGAAGTGTGCACCCGTACGTACCGCATCATCTCCGCTTTCGAAGACGAGGCTGCAGCGCTGAGCTTTGAGTCGTACTACCTGACCAAGTTCTTCCGTTTCCTCGTGATGCTCCGCAAGATCACTCAGGACGCCGCGGCGAAGGTTTACTCGTGGGTCCCTCAGCAGAAATGGGATCGGCTGTGGACCGACGCCGATTTGTACGACATGTACGACCTGAACGACGACGAGATCGCATATATCGAGTCGGTCATCCGACCGCTTGAATCGGGCACACGCTCCGCGGAGCCCTCCGATGCCTAAGCCCATCGATGAGCTTCTCCCCGAGAAGCACACGCGCCGCCCGCGTATCTACGCGTACGCGATCCACGACGACGCGCATGCCGGCCTTCTGAAGGTCGGGCAAACGACGCAGGATGTGAAGGCCCGCGTCGCGCAGCAGCTGAAGACCGCGGCGATCGAGAACTACGAGATCGTGCTCGACGAACCCGCCGACCGGCCCGACGGCAGCGTGTTCACCGACTTTCAGGTGCGCAACCGCCTGAAGGAGAAGCACTTCGAGAACACGACGCTCGAGTGGATGCGGTGCACGGTCGAAGACGTGCGCACGGCGATCGCCGAGCTGCGCGTGAACAAGGCCTACTCCGGCACGCACAACCTCGACTTCGCCATGCGCGACGAACAGCGAGACGCGGTCGAGAAGACGGCCTGGTACTTCCAGTCCCGATGGGCTGAAGACTCCGATGCCGTGCCCGAGTTTCTCTGGAACGCGAAGATGCGCTTCGGTAAGACCTTCACCGCGTACCAGCTCGCCAAGAAGCTCGGGTCGAAGCGCATCCTCGTCGTGACCTTCAAGCCCGCCGTCGAAGACTCGTGGAAGACCGACCTCGAATCGCACGTCGACTTCGACGGCTGGACCTACATGTCGCACAAGGCCGGAGTCGATCCGAGCAAGGCCGACGCGCAGCATCCACTCGTCTTTTTCGGCTCGTTCCAAGACCTGCTGGGCCGCGACGCCGCCGGCAACTTCAAGGCCAAGCACAAGTGGCTGACCGAAGTCTCGTGGGACCTTGTGGTCTTCGACGAGTACCACTTTGGCGCCTGGCGCGACACGGCGAAGGAACTGTTCGAGGGCGAAGACGAGACATCCCGCAAGAAGGAGATGAAGCTCGAGTTCAGCGATGCGCAGGAGACCTTCGCCGACGAACTCGAGGTGCAGAACGCCGATGAGGACGCGTTCGTGCCGATCCGCGCGGGAGCGTACCTGTACCTGTCGGGCACGCCGTTCAAGGCACTCGCGACGGGCCGGTTCATCGAAGAGCAGATCTTCAACTGGACCTACACCGACGAGCAGCGGGCGAAGGCGCAGTACGGCATCGATCACCCGGGCGAGCCGAACCCGTATGCGGCGCTGCCCGAGATGCGGCTGCTGACTTACCGGATGCCCGATGAGCTGATCGCGATCGCGAACCAGGGCGAGTTCGACGAGTTCGACCTGAATGCGTTCTTCGAGGCGAAGGGCGACGGCGCCGCCGCCGAGTTCGTGCACAAGGACGACGTGCAGAAATGGCTCGACATCGTCCGAGGTGCGTATCTGCCGACGCAGGTCGACGAGCTGAAGGCCGGCACGCGGCCGCCGTTCCCCTATTCGGACACGCGCCTGCTCCCCTACCTGCAGCATTCGATCTGGATGCTGCCGCGCACCGCATCGTGCGCGGCGATGAAGAACCTGCTTGCCGAACCGCAGAACGCGTTCTGGCGCGACTACCGGGTCGTGAACGTCTCAGCGCCCGAAGTCGGCGTCGGCCTCGACGCCCTGCCGCCGGTGCGCAAGGCCATCGGCAGCGGATTTGACACGAAGACCATTACCCTCACGGTCGGCAAGCTCACCACCGGTGTGACGGTGCCGCAGTGGTCATCGATTCTCATGCTGCGCAATCTCAGCGCGCCCGAGTCGTACTTCCAGGCCGCGTTCCGCGTGCAGTCGCCATGGGTGATCCGCAACCCGAACGGCGATGACCCGAACGCCGAAGACATCCTCAAGCCCGTCTGCTTCGTCTTCGACTTCGCACCGACCCGAGCGCTGCGGCAGATCAGCGAATACGGCACCGGGCTCGCTCCCGACGAGCCGAACCCCGAGCACGCCGTCGAAGAGTTGGTCAAGTTCCTGCCCGTGCTCGCGTACGACGGGTCGAACATGACGCAGGTGGATGCCGGGGGCATCCTCGACATCGCGATGTCGGGAACCTCCGCCACACTGCTCGCGCGCAAGTGGGAATCGGCGGTGCTCGTCAACGTCGACAACCTCACGCTGATGAAGATCATGGGCTCGGCCGAGGCGATGGAAGCCGTGATGAACATCGAGGGCTTCCGCGCCCTCGGCTCGAACGTGTTCGAGACCGTCGTCAACAAGAGCGAAGCGGTCAGCAAGACCAAGAAGGAGAAGGGCGACGACCTCACACCCGGCGAGAAGAAGGAGCTCTCGGCCGAAGAGAAGGAGTACAAGTCCAAGCGCAAGCAGATCCAGGAGAAGCTGATCAAGTTCGCGACCCGGATCCCGGCGTTCATGTATCTCACGGACTACCGCGAGAACACGCTCTACGACGTCATCACGAAGATCGAGCCTGATCTCTTCAAGGCCGTGACCGGACTCTCGGTCGAGGACTTCAACCTGCTGGTCTCACTCGGGGTCTTCAACGCGGGACATATGAACCAGGCCGTGTTCGCCTTCCGACGGTACGAGGACGCGTCGCTTTCGTACACCGGTATCGACTCGCACGACGGGCTCACGCACTACGGGCTGTATGACACGGTCGTCGCGGTCGATCAGTCGGCGTGAGGCGCGACGACTGACGGTCGATCTGCCAGACGCGTGCGCAGCCACTCCCGCAGCCCCGGATCGCAGACGTACACGAACGTGCCGCGGATGCCGCGGGTGAGAAGGACGCCGTAGATGTTGCGGATGTAGACCAGCAGATCATCGTCGGAGTAGGTCTTCTTCGTGTACCCGTTGTTCTCCTTGCCCTTGCGGTCCATGTACGACGCACGGTCGACGAAGATCCGCCCCGCGGCCGGGTCACGGCGCAGGTCGGGCCCGATGATGACGCCGGCGTAGTTCAGGTCGTACCCCTGCACGGTGTGGATCGAGCCCACCTCGTCGATCGCCCCGGGTGCGCTGATCCAGTCGGTGGGCACGCTGTTCCAGCGCATCCGCTCCCCGTCGAGTTCGATGTCGAATGCGGCCTTGTCCTTCTTCGAACGCCACTTCCACGCGTAACCGGCGACCATGCGCGCGAGACCGTGCGAAGCATCCATTCTTCGGATCTCGCGTCGCATCGCGCCGACGTCATCGAAGAAGCGGAGGTCGTACTCGCCGAGATCGGGCACCGATACGGCGTCGCCACACAGCAGCCGCCGGATGTACCCGACGTAGTCCGCCTCGACCTTCACACGCATCTGGGTCAGCAACGCGAATCGCCTGTGCTCACGCGCGGCCTCGCGCAGGATCGCGTTGACCGTCGCAAGCGGAAGGTCCGCCGGGCGAACGCTCTGCTCGGCATCCATCAACAGCACCTGATGCCGGCTTCGCTCGGAGATCCAGTCGAGCTGCGTGTACTTCACGTCGTCCGCACCGAACAGACGCTCGTTGACGGTGGCGAATCGGGTGTTCATCGGACCCGACCCCTGGCTGGCCCTCTGGCTCAGACGGTGCGCCTCATCGACGATGAGCAGGTCGAACCGCTCGCGCGCATCGGCAACCTCCCACGGCGACAGGACCATCCGCTCGTGCAGCTTGGGCGTCTTCTTGAACACCCGCTTGACCGATTCGCGAAGAGATTGCTGAGGGATGACCAGCCCCATCCGGATGCCCGTGAGAAACTGCCGATAGCCCTCGGCGAAGAACTCGGCGAATCGCCCGTCGGGATCGGTGTCGGTGTCGGTGCTGTCGCCAATGTCGGCGATCAGCTTCATCAGGTAGATCGCAACGACGGTCTTGCCGGTACCGGGTTGCCCTTCGACCACCGATCGCGTCGATGCGCTCGGCCGTTCGAGATCGGCCAGCAGCGCTTCGAGGATCTGCTCGACGGCCACCGCCTGCGTCTCGGTCAGCGCCTTGAACGGAGAGAGTTTGAAGAGATCCGAGTTCTCGATCTGAGCGATCGATCGCGTGAACAGACCCCGCGCGTGCAGCGCGTCGAAGACCGCCCGGAACGACGAGCGATACCGATCGCGGTTGTAGTACTGCGCGTCGGTGATGCCTTCGTTGCCGTTCAGGACGGAGCGGATGCCGTCCCCGGCGAACCATCTGATCAGATGCGATTCGAGGTCGAGGCAGGCCGACTTGTTGAACTCGTCGTCGATGACGACGCGCACATCGGTCAGGCCCATGCGTTTCTTCGGCCCGTCGAGGTGCTGCTTCATACGGGCTGCGGCGTTGAGCGTCTCGCCGACGTAAACGGCACCGGCACCGCTTCCGGGACCGTTGATGACGTAGACGACCGGCCAGTTGCGATGGCGAGGGCTCAGCTCGGCCCATTCCTTGACAGCGGCCCTGTCGAAGTCGACGGGCTCGATGCTAAAGGGCGTCATACTTCGTGCTCCGCCCTCGCGCTCTGTCGACGGGGTACTTGCGTCGGGTGACCTCGAGCTTGTCGAGCACGATCGTGTCGGGATCCACTCCGATCCGGTCTGCGAGCAGAAGACAGTAGGTCAGCACGTCGGCGAGCTCTTCGCGCACGCGGTCGGTGTCGGCATCCGGCTCCCATTGGAAGCATTCGAGCAGCTCGCCGGCCTCGATGGCGATGCTCTTCGCAAGGTTCTCGGACGAGTGGAACTGCGCCCAATCGCGCTCGGCGACGAACTCTCGAAGCGCCTGCCTCACGTTCTCCGTCACCACGATGCGACCGTACCAGGCAGCGAGGTCGCCCGCGCGGGCCGATGGGCACGTGATTGCGACCGGCGCTTCGCCTCGCTGCGCTCGCTCAACGACCGGAGCCGGCGACCACCTCGCGCAGCGCGCCGCGATCAAGGTCGGCCACCGCGGTCAGACCCGCGAGCCCGAGCGTGATGTCGAGTTCAGCCAGCACGTGGCGCACGACGGCGGCCACGCCCTCCTCCCCCGCGACCGCCAGCCCGTAGGCGTACGGCCGACCGAGCGCCACCACGGTCGCGCCCAGCGCCAGTGCGATCGCGACGTCGGCACCCGAGCGCACGCCCGAGTCGAAGACGATCGGCACCCGGCCCGCGATGCGGTCGGCGATGGTCGGCAGCACCTCGAGCGTGGGCACCGACCGGTCGATCTGGCGGCCGCCGTGATTGGAGATCCCGATGCCGTCGGCTCCGGCATCCAACGCCCTGATCGCATCGTCGGGATGCACGATGCCCTTCAGAATGATCGGCAGCCGCGTCCATTCGCGGGCGCGGGCGATGTCGTCCCACGTGATCGCCGGGGTCGAGAACACGTCGAGGAAGGTCTCGACCGCCGCCCGCGGCAGCGGCGAGCGCAGGCTGTCGCGCAGTCCGGCGCCCGTCAGCGGCGCCCCCTTGCGCGCGATCGAGAGCCCCGCGGCGATGGTCTTCGGGGTGATCCGCACACTCGACGTCGGCCCGCCCGACGCCGCACGCTCGCGCACCAGCCCGGCGAAGACCGGGTCGCTCGTGTACTGCGCGATGCCGAGCCCGCGGGTGAACGGAAGGTATCCGAGGTCGAGGTCGCGCGTGCGCCAGCCGAGCAGGTGCGTGTCGAGCGTGATGACGATCGCCTCGCAGCCGGCCTGCTCGGCGCGGTGCAGCAGAGACGCGTTCAGCTCGTCAGAGCTCGACCAGTAGAGCTGGAACATCCGGGGGCCGGCGGGCGCAGCATCCACCACCTGCTCCATCGCGACGGAAGCCTGATTGCTCAGCACGGAGGGAAGACCGATGGATGCCGCGGCCCGCGCCACGGCGAGGTCGGCGTCGCGGTGCACCATCTCCATGACGCCCAGCGGCGCGAGGATCAGCGGCGTCGGCCGCGTGGCTCCGAGGAACTCGACGGACAGGTCACGCTCGGACACGTCGTGCAGCGGCCGCGGCCACACCTGCCACCGGTCGAACGCGGCCCGGTTGGCGGCCATGGTGTGCTCAGAGCCCGCTCCCCCGGCGACGTACGCGAACGCCTCGGCGCTCAGGGCCTTGCGCGCGGCGCGCTCGAGCAGCGCGGGATCGACCGGGACGACCGGCCTCGCCCCGCCGATGCCGGCGCGGTAGATGTCGGACTGCACCTGCCGGCCGATGCCGCGCACGGCGGCCGCCGGGTCTTCGGGGGCGACGCTGCTCATGGGGGTCAGCCTAGACGCGGACCGCGATGCTGCTCACCGCCGTTGGCCTGAGCCGGCCCCCAGCCGCTGGGCGATCCAGATGGGCAGTGCCGAGCGCAGCTGCGGGAACGCCGCATCACGCGCGCACGAGCTGCGCGATGAGAGCGCGGGCGGCAAGAGAGTCCAGGGACGGAACGTGCCAGTCGGCACCGATGTCCGCGCTCGCATGCGGGCCGGTGCGCTTGGGCACTCCGATGACGGGAATACCCGCCGCACGCGCCGCCTGGACGCCCGTGGCGGAGTCCTCGAACGCGAGGCAGCAGCCAGGTTCTTCCCCCGCCAACTCGGCCCCCCTCAGGTAGAGATCAGGGAACGGCTTGGCACGTTCTGCGTCTTCGACCGTGACCACTGCGTCGAACTGTTCATGCAAGCCGGCCGCCCGCAGGGTCGCATCGACAAGGCGAAGCGGGCTGTTGCTGACCACGACGCGCCGTACCCGTCCCCGCAGCGACGCCAGGACCTCGACGACCCCCGGCAGGGGCGCCATCGGCTCTGCGACCAGCACCTCCATCCGCGCGAGAAGCTCCTCTGCAAGAGCCACCCCCTGCCCCGGAACGCCGAGCATCGTCGCCATGCGCCTGCCCACCTCAGGAAACGGGTGGCCGAGAACGCGCGCCTTGTGCTCCGGGGTGAACACAACCCCGCGATCGGCGAAGATCGCGGTCTCGGCGACCGTGAACAAGTCCTCCGTCGCGACCAGCAGCCCGTCGCAGTCGAAGAGCGCTCCCCGCACCTGTCCGCGCACTCCCTCCGGGATGACCATGCGCGGCATCCTCGATTTCTCGGCCACTTCAGGCATCTGCGATCCTCACCTTCTCACTGTCTAGGTTGTCTATACAGCTTCGAGCATACCGCCACCCTGTAGCGTCGGCATCCAGGGGAGCGAACGAGAGGCGATGGCGGATGGCGAAACAGCCCCTGTATGAACAGATCGAACACCGACTGCGGCAGCGAATCGACTCACTCAGCGACGGAGACCGCGTCTCCTCCGAGCACCAACTCGCTGACGAGTTCGGTGTGGCACGAATGACCGCGCGGGCAGCACTCAGCGCGCTCGAACGTGACGGACTCCTCGAGCGCATCCCCGGACGCGGCAGCTTCGTCCGGAAGTCACTCACATCCCGGCGTATCGCCCAGCTCGTCAGCTTCCACGACCAAGCCCTGGCCGCCGGGAAGACGCCGACCTCCGTGGTCGTCTCGGCGGAACGGCGGGCGTCGACGGCGACGGAGTCTCACGCCCTGGGCAACCCCGAAAGCGTCATCTCGATCACCCGCATCCGCTGCTTCGATGATGTTCCCGTCGCAATCGAGCGCGCCGTCTTCGTTCCCGCGCTCGCCGCACTCTTGGAACTGAATCTGGAGACCGATTCCCTCCACGCGGCGATGCGGGCTCTTGGCTGCGTGCCGACCGGTGGCCACTCCACGCTCGGCGCCCGCAGGGCCGACGAGGACGCACTCGGGCTTCGCGTCACCCCGGACACGGCTCTCCTGGTCGAGACCAGAACGATCCACGACATCAGCGGCCTTCCCCTTGAGTACACCTCGAGCGCCTACGTCCCTCAGCGGTACTCGCTCAACGTCGACTTCACCATCGGCGCACACGCGGACTGAGACGGTGTCCGTCGACGCGCGCTACCCGAGCCGATCGCGACGGCGTCTCAGGTCAGCGGTCTCGGCGGTGTTGCCCGCCAGCTCGATCGCCCGGTCATAGGCGGCGCGGGCATCAGAGCGACGACCCAGCCTGCGCAGCATCTCGGCGCGGGCTGCGTGGAACGCGTGATACCCGCTCAGTTCCGGCTCGAGTCGGTCGATGATCGCAAGGGCCACGTCTGGCCCGTCGATCTCGCCCACGACGACGGCCCTGTTGAGGGCGACAACGGGTGACGGGTCGATGGCCACGAGCCGGTCGTAGAGAGCGAGAAGCTGTGACCAATCGGTGTTGCGGAAGTCTCGGGCGGACGTGTGCACGGCGCCGATCGCCGCGAGGATCGCGAAGCGCCCCGGCGCCTCTCCCGCCACAGCGGCGGCCAGGCGCTCCCGAACGAGCGCGTGGCCCTCGGCGATGAGCGCCGCATCCCACACCCCACGGTCCTGTTCCTCGAGAGACACCAACTCGCCGGCAGCCGATATCCGAGCCGTGCGGCGGGCCTCGGTGAGGAGCATCAACGCCAGCAGGCCCGTGACCTCGCCGTTCGTCGGCAGGAGGGCGCGCAGCAGGCGGGTGAGCCGGATGGCCTCGGCCGTCAGGTCGGCGCGCACCGGGGCGGCACCCGGGCCGGTGGCCAGATACCCCTCGTTGAAGATCAGGTAGAGCACGGCGAGGACGCCGGAGACGCGGTCGGCGAGATCGAGTTCTGACGGCACCCGGAACGGGATGTGGGCCGCCGTGATCTTCGCTTTCGCACGGGTGATCCGCTGCCCGATCGTGCTCTCGTGCGCCAGGAACGCGCGTGCGATCTCCGCCACCGTCAGACCACCGACCATACGGAGCGTCAGGGCCACGCGACTCTCCATCGCCAGCGCCGGATGACAGCAGATGAAGATCAATCGGAGCCGGTCGTCTTGCACAGCGCCGACCGGTTCGGGAGGGGCGCCCGATTGCACCATCTGCGCCTCCCTGTGCTTGTCTTCGCGTTTGTTCTCGCGCCGCAACCGGTCGATGGCCTTGCGGTTGGCGGTGGTGGTGAGCCAGGCTCCCGGGCGCGGCGGCACGCCGTCGGTCGACCATCGCTCCACCGCGACCAGGAACGCCTCGGCGGTGGCCTCTTCGGCGATGTCGAGACTGCCGAAGCGCCGGGTGAGGGCGGCGACCACTCGAGCCCATTCGTCCTGGTGGGCTCGGGCGACCGCCTCACGGGCCTCGTTCACGCGAACGGTCGCACCTCGATCTTTCGATCGCAGATCTTCGAGGCTTCCGTGGCGAGGGCCATCGCGGCATCCAGATCCGGCACATCCCACACCCACACCCCGGCGAGATACTCCTTCGACTCGATGAACGGCCCGTCCGTGATCACCGGGTGCTCGCCGCGGTTGTCGACGACGGTGGCCGCGGCGGTGTCCGCGAGGCCGCCCGCGAAGACCCAGTACCCCTGGGCGATCAGCCGTTCGTTGAACGCGCTGATCGCGGGGCGCCTATCTGTGTTGTCAGAGACGCTCTCGTCGTCGATCACGGATACGAAGTACTGCATGTCGAACTCCCCTCCTTACGCGAACTCACCATCCGCCCCCAGTGCATCAGAACTCACGCCTTGATGTAACCGCGTGCCTGGACGATCTTGCCGTCACGGACACGGATGAGATTGATGCCGCGGACCCAGTCATCCTCACCCGGCCCCCAGCGCAGCATCCACGGCGCCACGGCGAGATCGCCGAAGATCTCCCCGGTCTCGGGCGTGAAGCGGAGATCCGCGTTGCCCGCGAGCTCGGACCAGCGGGCGAGACAGGCTCGTCCGCCCTCGCGGCGAACACCGCCGGGGGCCGGACTCGTGTCCTCGATGACGCAGTCGTCTGCGATCAGGTCTTCCAGGAGCGACGGATCGTGCAGACGAAAAGCGGTGTTGTAGCGGTCGATGACCTCGTCGGTGGTGCGGGGTTCTGGGGTGGTCATGGCGCTGTCCCCTCCGGTATGTCGTGTGGTCACACCGTCGAGAGTGAGTTGGGTGATCGTCGTGAGCTTCATCTCTGTCCGTTCTGCGTGGCGTCGACGCCCACCCCTGGGGCGCCTTTCACCTCTTCAACGAACAGCGCGGGCCGGATACGACACCGGCCGAGATTTCGTCACGGCGGGGGCACTTCAGGAGAACCTGCCTTCGTGCCGCCGCCCATCACCGCCGCTGGTCGGTGTCGGCCCCCAGCCGCTGGGCGATCCAGATCGGCACGATCGAGACCACCACGAGCACCACGGCGATGACCGCCACGGTCGGCGCCTGGTTGGGCCGGAACATGTTGGTCATGATGAAGATCGGCAGCGTCTCGACGCCCGACCCCGCGGTGAACGTGGTCACGATGATCTCGTCGAACGACAGGGCGAAGGCGAGCAGTCCACCGGCCAGGAGCGCCGAGCGCAGCTGCGGGAACGTGACCAGGCGGAATGTCGTCCAGATGCCGCCGCCCAGGTCGGAAGACGCCTCTTCGAGGCTCGTACCCATGCGCCGCAGGCGCGCGATCACGTTGTTGAACACGGTGACGATGCAGAACGTCGCGTGGGCGATGACGACCGTCCAGATCGACAGCGGAATCCCCACGATCGTGCGGAAGAAGTTGTTCAGCGCGATACCGGTGATGATGCCCGGCAGCGCGATCGGCAGGATCACGAGCAAGTTGATCACGTCGCGCCCGAAGAACCGGAACCGCTGCAGGGCGATCGAGATGAGCGTGCCCAGCACCAGCGAGATCGCGGTGGCGACGAGGCCGACGAGCACGCTTGTGCCCACGGCATCCAATGCTCCCTCACTCTGGAACGCCTTCACCCACCACTCGAAAGTGAACCCGGGTGGCGGCCACGACAGCGATTTCGAAGTCGAGAACGAGTTCAGCAGCACGACGACGAGCGGCAGGTAGACGACCACGAGGATGAGTCCCGTGATCACGCCCAGCGTGATGCGGGCGGCGCGCGACAGACGCATCGGCCCTCCTTAGAGGTTGTCCAGCGCCCCGGTGCGACGCACCAGGAACAGGTAGGCGAAGATGATGACGATCGGGATCAGCGCGATCGCCGACGCCAGCGGAAGGTTGTTGGCGGCACCGACGTTCGTGTAGACGAGATTGCCGAGCATCTGGCTCGCGCCGCCGACGATGTTCACCGTGATGTAGTCACCGAGCGACAGTGAGAAGCTGAAGATCGTGCCCGCGATGATCGCCGGCACGGCCATCGGCAGCACGATGTGCCTGATCGTGCGCCAGGTGCCCCCGCCGAGGTCGGCAGAGGCCTCGAGCAGCGAGTCGGGCACGCGCTCGAGCCCCGCGTGGATCGGCAGGATCACGTACGGCAGCCAGAGGTACGAGAGCGTGATGATCGTGGCGGTCAGGCCGTACCCGGGGGTATGGCCGCCGAACGGGGTGAGGATCCACTGCAGGATGCCGTCATGCGAGAGCACCGACCGCCAGGCGTACGCCTTGACGAGGTACGACGCCCACAGCGGCATCAGCACCATGATCATCAGGATGCCGCGTGCACGAGGCGTCGCGACCTTCGCCATGAAGAACGCGATCGGGAGTGCGAGCAGCACGTCGATCACGGTCACCGCGACGGCGACGCCGAGGGTGCGCAGCGTGACCGCGCGGTAGAGCGAGTCGGTGAGCACCTGGGCGACGTTCGCGAACGTGAACGTGGTGCTGATCTCACCGGTGAAGCTGTCGACCGACCAGAACGCGGTGACCAGCAGCAGCGCCAGAGCCACGATGTAGACGACGCCCAGCCAGAACATCGGCGCGGTCAGCAGCAGCGTCAGCCGCAGCCACGCGTGACGCATGAGGAAGGCGGACCCCGCCCGCGCCGCCGTGCGACGCGGGCGGGCAACCGCCGTGAGGGATGTCATCCCTTGATCTCCTGCCAGGCCTGCGTCCACTGCGAGTAGTCGGTGCACTTCACGTCGGTGCGGCCGTCGACGCACTCGGCGATCGGGGTCGTCCAATACCAGATCTGCTTGGCGTAGTCGGCGTCGCCGGCGTGGTAGTCGTCGCAGTCGGTGCGGAAGTCACAGGCCTTCGGCGTCGCGGGCGCCTCACCGAAGTAGCCGGTGGCCGCACCGTTCGCCTCGGGGCTGATGATGTAGTTCAGCCAGGCGTACGCGCAGTTCGGGTGCTTCGACGTCGACGAGATCATCCAGGTGTCCGACCAGCCGGTCGCCCCCTCTTCGGGCAGCGTGACGGCGGTCTTCGCGCCCTCGGCGCCGATCGTGTTCTGCACGACCTGCCAGGTGGTGCCCACGACCGAGTCGCCGTTCTGGAACGACTGGCCCTCCTTCAGGGAGTCGGACCAGTACTCGCTGATGTTGGGCCGCTGCTCCTTGAGCAAGTCGACCGCCGCCGCGAGCTGGTCCTCGTCGAGGGCGTACGGGTTCGTGATCTTCAGCTCAGGGTTGTGCTTCATCAGGTACAGCGCCGCATCGGCGATGTAGATCGGCGAGTCGTACGCCGTCACCTTGCCCTTGTGCTCACTCGCCTTGTCGAAGACGACGTCCCACGAGGTGGGGGCCGTGGTGAACACATCGGTGTTGTACATGAGCACGTTCGCGCCGTAGCCGTGGGGCACGCCGTACGACTTGCCGTCGACCGAGTTCCACTTCTGCATCTTCAGGAAGTCGTACACGTCGGCGTAGTTCGGGATGAGGTCGGTGTTCACCGGCGAGACCTGGCCCGAGGCGATCAGGCGCAGCGAGGCGTCGCCCGAGGCCGAGACGACGTCATAGTCGCCGGTCTTCATCAGGTTGAACGCCTCGTCGGAGGTGCCGAACGTCTTGGCGGTCACGGTGCAGCCGGTGGCCTTCTCGAACGGGTGGATCCAGTCGACGTTCGGGTCGTTCGACCCGTCTTCGACGTATCCCGGCCAGGCCAGGATCGAGATGGCGCCCTCGTTCTCGCCGAGCTTCTGCGCGGCATCCCCGCCGCCATCGGTCGTGCCCGAGCTTGTGCCGCAGGCGCTGAGTGCAGTGATGGATGCCGCGACCGCCGCGACCGCGAGAACGCGGCCGAGGCGCTTGGTGGGTGGGAACATCGTCGTCTCCTTCTTGGTGTCGGCCGTGTGCGTCGGCCGGGGTCGGGGTCTCCGCCGGCTTCGCTGGTCGGCCGGCGTCGCGGGTCAGCCGGCGGTGCCGGGCATCATGCGGACGGTGGAGGTCGGCGTCGCGTTCTGCGCGCCGATGGGCGCGCCGTCGACGGCGACGACGTCGTCGTCGTGCCACGAGACGTGCACGCGATCGCCGTGCGCGCCGCGCATGCGGTCACGGGTGTTCTGTTCGAGGACGCTGACCCGGCCGCCCGCGTCGAGGTCGACGACGATACGGGTCCCGCTGCCGAGGTAGATGGACTCGGCCACCACCCCCGCGGCGCTGCGAATACCCTCCGCGGTGGGCGGCTGCGATGAGACCGACAGCTTCTCAGGGCGCAACGAGTGGAACCCGTCGCGCCCGAGCACGCGTGCCGACAGCTGCTCGTCGAACAGATTGGACGAGCCGACGAAGTCCGCGACGAAGCGCGAGACGGGGTTCTCGTACAGCTCGAACGGGGTGCCCAACTGCTCGATGCGGCCGGCGTTGAACACCGCGATGCGGTCGGAGAGGGTGAGCGCCTCTTCCTGGTCGTGCGTGACGAAGATGAAGGTGATGCCCAGGTCGCGCTGAATCTGCTTGAGCTCGACCTGCATCTGCTCACGCAACTTCATGTCGAGAGCGCCGAGCGGCTCGTCGAGCAGAAGAGCCTTGGGCTGCACAACGGTGGCCCGCGCCAGTGCGACGCGCTGGCGCTGACCGCCCGAGAGCTGGGCGGGCTTGCGGTCGGCCAGGTGGTCGAGGCGCACCGACTCGAGCGCGTGCAACGCGCGTTCGGTGCGCTCTTTGCGGCCGACCTTGCGCACGCGCAGGCCGTAGGCGACGTTCTGGACCACGGTCATGTGCGGGAACAGCGCGTAGTCCTGGAAGACCGTGTTCACATCCCGGTCGAACGGCGGGCGCGACGTGACGTCTTCGCCGAACAGCTGCACGCTGCCCGCGGTGGGCGCTTCGAATCCGGCGATGAGGCGCAGCACCGTGGTCTTGCCCGAGCCGGAGGGACCGAGCATCGAGAAGAACTCGCCGGGAGCGATCTCCAGGTCGACGTCGTCCACGGCCGTGACCGTTCCGAAGCGCTTGGTGAGACCGGTCAACCGGATGGCGGGCTCTGCTGCGGTCATGTCATCTCCCTCGATGCACAAATCATCTGAAACCAGATGCTGACTAATCATATGGTGATAGATGTTTGACGCAAACCCTGCGTGTTACGGTCATGTCACGATCCGCGAGAGGAAGCCCATGCCCCAGGCGACGGTCATGATGGACGCCGCGCACGCCGTCGTCTATTCGGCGCTGGACGGCACCGGCCGCGCCGAGCGCGTGACGCAACGGCTGACCGACGCCATCGTGTCGGGCACGCTCGAAGACGGCGAGCGTCTGCCGAGCGAGTCCGACCTGGCAGCCCGGCTCGGGGTGGCCGTCGTGACGGCGCGCGAAGCCCTCGAGACACTGCGCGCACAAGGACTGCTGGTCACCCGGCGGGGGCGTGCGGGAGGCAGCTACGTCCGTTTCGACCCCGACGCGGCCGAGGCCATCACGCGTTCCCGCGTCGACGCCCTCAGCCGCCTCGAACTGCGCGACCTCGCGGTGCACTACGCGGCCATCGCGGGCATGGCCGCCGAGGTCGCCGCCGACCGTGCCGGCGAGGACGACCTCCAGACGCTCACCGACATCGACGCGCGCGCCGATCTCTCCGACTCGGGCGCCGCACGGCGGGCCGTGGGTCGCTTCCAGCTGCAGGTTGCGGCGACGAGCCAGTCGCTGCGGCTCGTGCATGTCGAGCTGCAGCTGCAGGCCGAGGTCGGCCCCGTGCTGTGGCTGTGCCTGCGCGAAGAGGAGTACCGTGTACGCAGCCATCGGGCGCGTTTGCGCGTGATCGACGCGTTGCGCGACCTCGACCCGGCGGCGGCACGGTCAGCGACGACATCCCTCATCGACGAGGCGGCGGAGTGGCTGGTCGCCGAGAAGACAGCAATCGAGCGTGCGAAGGGGCAGGCATCATGATTCGCACCATCACCGACACCGCATCGGCGGCCGCGCACCTGGTCGAGACGTTCACGCCGCTCATCGACCTCGTGGAGCTGTGGCGCCGCGACCTCGAGCTCTTCTTCGAGGGCGCCTCCGAGGTCGACTCCGCGCAGATCGACGCGCACATGCAACGGCTGGCTGTGCCGCGGGTCACGGCGGACGGCACCGCGATCGTGGGCGCCGGCTTCGTCGCGACCCCGGGACGCCTCGCCGACGCACAATGGCATCTCGCCTGGTGGCTGTCGCCGCCGGCCCCGGGCACATCGGCCCGACGCCTGGCGACGTCGGCGAACCCCGACTCCGAGTCGTTCCGCGACTACACCGCTCTGGAGTGGTGGCGGGTCCCGGTGCAGACCGGCCGGCGCCACCTCACCGGGCCGTACATCGACTTCCTCTGCACGGACGACTACACGATCACCGTGACCGCGCCGGTTCGCGACGGCGACACCGCCGGCGTGACGGGGATCGACCTGGACGTCGCACGGCTCGAGCGACTGCTGCTGCCCGCGCTGCTGCAGTCCGACGCGTCGCTCACGCTCGTCAACGCGTCGGCGCGCACGGTGCTGTCGACCGACCCGCGCACGCCCACCGGCGCGATCCTGCGGGTGGACGGGCTCAGCGACGCCCTCGCGGCGGCGGCTCGGTCGGGGTGCACCTCGCTCTCCGACAGGGGCGCGGTCGTCGCCTGCGGGGACACCGGGCTCTTCCTCGTGCAGCGCCGGTGACGGATGTCACACCCGGTCTGGCCCACCCGTCATAAGACACCGCGGCCGGGTCGTTGCAGACTGGGGGCATGCCGAAGCCCCCGATGATCGACGACGACGCGCTCGACGACCTCGAGCGCGAGCTGATGGGCAGAGCCCGCGGGCGCGTGCTCGAGCTGGGTGCGGGACGCGGCGAGAACTTCGGCGCGTTCGACCCTGACATCACTTGGAACGGACTCGAGCCCGACGCCGAGCGGCGCGAAGAGCTCGCCCGCCGCGCGCACGAGTGGAGCCACACCGCCGAGCCACTCGACGCCGTCGCCGAGCGGGTACCGCTGGCCGCGGCATCCATCGACACCGTCGTCGCCACCTACGTGTTCTGCACTGTCGAAGACGTCGCGGCCGCGCTCGCCGAGGCGCGGCGCGTGCTCGTTCCCGGCGGGCGGGTGCTGCTGGTCGAGCACATCCTCGCGCCGCACAGCGCGACGCTGCGCACACTGCAGCGCGCGGCGACCCCGTTCACGCGGCGGTGGTGCGGCGGATGCCACCAGGACCGCGACCCGCTGCCCGCGCTGCGCGCCGCCAGGTTCGCCGACGTCGACGTGCGGCACCGGCGGGTGCACGACCGTCCGCTGCCGCCCGAGTCGATCCTGCTCTATGAGGGTGTGGCGCCGGGGTGACGTTCAGAACTCCGCAAATCTGACGACAGATCGGCGAGATAGGGCGTCTGAGGCGCCTTGAGGCCGCCGATGTGCTGAGTTTTGAACGCCTGCCGTCCGTGACACCGAACTACCGCCGCACCTCGACTCGCTCGACGGTGAAGTCGTCGAGGGCGACGGGGTCGATCTCGACGCCCAGGCCCGGGCCGGTCGGCACCGCGATGTGGCCGCCGTCGAGCACCGCGGGCTCGGTGACGATGTCGCGCTCGTAGAAGCGGCTCGACGCCGACACGTCGCCGGGCAGGGTGAATCCTGGCAGGGCGGCGAGCGCGGCGTTCGCCGCACGGCCGAGCCCGGTCTCGAGCATGCCGCCGCACCACACCGGCAGGCCGGCATCCCGACACAGATCATGGATGCGCAGGGCCTCGAGATATCCGCCGACGCGGCCCGCCTTGATGTTGATGATGGATGCCGCGCCCAGCGCGATCGCATCGCGCGCCGCCTTCGCCGACACGATCGACTCGTCGAGGCAGATCGGGGTGCGCAGGCGCGTGGCGAGCGTCGCGTGGTCGACGAGGTCGTCCTCCTGCAGCGGCTGCTCGATGAGCAGCAGGTCGAAGCGGTCGAGCTCGGCGAGGGTGTCGGCGTCGGCGAGCGTGTAGGCCGAGTTCGCGTCGACCTGCAGCGGGATCGTGCCGAACGCGTCGCGCACGGCGGCGGTCTCGGCGACGTCGCGGCCGGGCTTGATCTTGATCTTGATGCGCACGTAGCCCTCGTCGAGGTAGGCGGCCACCGTGTCGACGAGCGCGGCGGGGTCGCGCTGGATACCCACCGACACCCCGCTCGGCACCCGGTCGACGGTCGCGCCGAGGTATTCGCCGAGCGGGCGATCTTGCGTGCGCAGCGCGGCGTCGAGCACAGCGAGTTCGAGACCGGCCTTGGCCATGCGGTGCCCGACGAACGGCTCGAGCATCGGCGCGACCTGCTCTGGCGCGAGCGTGTGCGCATCGAGCAGCGCGGGGATCAGGAAGCGTCGCGCGACATCCCACGCACCCTGCGTGTACTCGCTCGAATACAGCGGAGCGTCTTGCGTGACGATCTCGCCCCAGCCGTCGCCGTCGGGCGTGAGCACGCGCACGATGATGACCTCGCGCATCGTCTCGGTGCCGAACGATGTGGTGAACGGCGCCACGAGCGGGATGTGCAGCACCCGCAGCTCGAAGCCGTCGAGGGTGATGGATGCCGCGGGCCTGGTGATGGGCATGGCCACAGGCTACGCCGGCGCGCGCGGCCGGCCGGCCTCGCGCCGAGGTCGCGCGTTTTCTCGCGAGGTCGCGCGCTTCTTCGCGAGGTCGCTATCGCGAGGTCGCACGTTATCTCGCGAGGTCGCACGAGATCTCGCGAGATCGTCCCGCGTCAGGGGGCGAAGACGCGCCCATCCGGATCGTCGTCCCGCGTCAGGGGGCGAAGACGCGCCCATCCGGGTCGTCGGCCCGCCGCGGACGCAGCGCGGCCGGCGCCGGCCACTCCAGCTCGAACCGTTCGACGGGCGCGTCGATCGCACCGAAGTCGTCGGTCTGCACCACGACGTGGTCGGGCGTCACCTCGACCATGCGCACGCGCAGGGGCGCTGCATCCACTCTCTCCAGTACCCAGATGTCGGCGAGCCAGGCGATGCCGCGCTCTTCGAGGGCTTCTTCGGCTTCGAGCCAGTCGACAGGGGTGGATGCTGCCCGCCCGAGCAGATCCACGGCGACCCAGTCGTCGCCGGCCGGGCGGATCCAGCCGAGCAGTTCGCCGTCGTCACGGCGGTGGGGTGTCCAGTCTGCAGGGAGCATCCGCCCACCCTATCGATGCGACGCGACCTCGCGAAGAAGCGTGCGACCTCGCGAAAACCCGTGCGACCTCGCGAAAACCTGTGCGACCTCGCGGAGATGCGTGCGACCTCGGCGCGTGCGACCTCGCGGAAAAGCGTGCGACCTCGGCGTGCGACCTCGGCGGACCGCCGCGGCGGGCGCGGAAGGCGGGACCCGTCAGGGGCGCACGAACAGATAGCCGCGCTCGTCGTCGAAGCCGCGGCACACCAGGCCCTCGAGGCGGCACTCGTCGAACTCCTCGCGCACGCGCAGACGCCAGGCCGCGGCCTCCCGCGGCGACTCCTTCCGCAGCGCCTCGACGTCCGGCGGCACGCGCACGGTCGCGACGACGTCGGCGTCATCGGGGGTCGGCACCGGCGGGGCCGCGAGCACCCAGGTCACCATGATCCGGTCGGACTCGTCGCCGCGGTTGACGCCGTCGTCCATGGGCCCGTACTGGTTGACAAGGTACTCGGTGACCCGCGTGCCGAGCACGCGCAGGTTGAAGTGCGCATTGCGCGCGACGAGCGGGTCGAACGTCCACGTGATCTGGCCGACATCGCGCGCCAGCGCCCACTCGCGCTGATGCTGTTTGAGCGCACGCCCCAGCTCGTGCCCGCGGTACGGAGGCAGGATGCCCGTGATGTGCGAGTGCATCGACCGGGCGGAGGGCGCCGCGAAGAAGGCGACGGATGCCCCGATCATGAGGTCGCCGTCATACAGACCGACCGCGTAGTTGCCCGAGTGTGCGAGCGCGCGCAGCAGGTTCGGCGGCATGCCCGATCGGTCTCCGCCCCACACCTCGCTGAGCACGGCGGATGCCGCGAACACCTGCTCGACCGTCTCGAGCGGTGCGATCCGCACGTCGACGGGCGCCGAAAGCTCGACCATCACCCCAGTGTGACACTCCTCCCGCGTCGGCGTCACGCCGAGAATGCCGTGACCCCGAGCGTGCGCGGGGCGAGCTGCTGCTGCAGCACGAGCGTCGCGATGCCGACGGCCGCAGCATCCACCACATGATGCGACAGAGCCACGCGCACGGGGTGCCGCGCGCCCGCGCCGAAGTCGTGCGCGAGCCTGTGCTGGATGGCCTGCTGGTACAGCGGGCCGGCGAGCGCGAAGGCGGGGCCTGCGAGCGCGATGGAGTCGAGGTCGAGGATGTCTGCCACGGCCAGCACCGCGTCGGCGAGCGCCTCGGCCGATGCGCCGATCGCCTCGCGCGCGAGCGCGTCGCCCCGCGTCGCGGCGTGCGCGACCGCCGAGAAGTCCGCGAACGGGTCATCGGTCTCGCCGAGCCGGGCCGCCGTCACCCGCCCGGTGCCGATCGCCGCGCGCACCGCCGCGGCCACGGCGCGGGGCGCGGCGACGTCTTCGACGCTCACCCGTGCGGCCGGGTCGGGGCCGACGGCCCGCATCTGGCCGATCTCGCCCGTGTTGCCGCTCGCCCCGCGATACACGGATCCGCCGATGATGATGCCTGCGCCGATCCCGGCGCCCATGTACACCGTGCAGTGCGCGGCGGCATCGGTCGTGCCGCCGCGCCAGAACTCGCCGACGCCCGCGGCGGTCGCGTCGTTGTCGAGCACCGTCGGCAGACCGATCGCCTGCTCGATGTCGGCGCGCAGCGGGAAGTCCCGCCACTGCAGCATGGTCGGCGCGCCGATGATGCTGCCGCCCTCGAGGTCGAGTGGACCGGGCGCTGCGATACCGAGACCCACCACGTCGGCGAGGGGGATGTCGAGCGTCTCGAGCAGCTCGACGACGCGATCGGTCAGCAACGGCACGGCCTGCTCGGGCGCGTCGTCGCGCAGCCCGCGCGCGCGGACGCGCCCCACGACATCGCCCATCATGTCGATGACGACGTATGTGGTCGAGTCCGCGCCGAGTTGGATGCCGGCGGCGAAGCGCGCGCGGGGATCGAGCCTCAGCATGACGCGGGGCTTGCCGCCGGTGTACTCGCGCGCACCCGAATCGAGGACGAGCCCCTCGGCGGTCAGCTGGCGGACGATGTTGGAGATCGTCGCCTGGGTGAACCCGGTCGCATCCGCGAGCTGCACGCGGCTGATCGGTCCGCGCATTCGGATGAGATCGAGCACCACCCCGCGGCTGGTGACGCCGCCGAGGTCGGGCTTCGGGTTCACCACGGCGCACTCCTCCCCACGGCCGATGCGCAGATCTGCGTAATACTACAATCGTGCAGCATTCGAGCCGGCGACCGTTGACGCTGTCGCTCACCGCGCGCCGGGCACCCGACAGCTTCGGGATCGACCCGTTCTACAACGACTTCATCGCCGGGATGGAAGACCGCCTGCGAGAGGTCGGCGGCTCCGCGCTGCTGCGCATGGCCGACGACGTCGACGAAGAGCTCGCCGACTACCGGCGCTGGTCGTCCGACGGTCGCATCGACGGCGTGGTCATCGTCGACTTCGTGACCGACGACCCCCGCGTGCGCCTCGTGACCGAGCTCGGCCTGCCGGCCGTACTCCTCGGGGGCGAGCCGTCGAGCAGCCTGCCCACGATCGACGTCGACAACGCACGCGCGATGAGCGACGCCATCGCCTATCTCGCGACGCTGGGGCACCGGCGCATCGGCCGCGTCGGCGGCCCACCCGACCTGCTGCACACCCGTGCACGCGCCGATGCCTTCGCCGCCGCGCTCGCCGAGCACGGTGTCACCGGGCGCACCGTGGGTGGCGGCTACACGGCCGAGACCGGCAGCGAGGGCACCCGCACGCTCCTCGCCGACGCGGAGCCGCCGACGGCGATCGTCTACGACAATGCGGTGTCGGCCGCCGCCGGCGTGCAGACCGCGCAGGACCTCGGCTTCACCGTGCCCGACGACCTCTCGCTGCTCGCGTGGGACGACTCGGCCGTCTGCCAGCTCAGCGAACCGCCGCTGTCGGTGATGGACCGCGACGTGCGCTCGCTCGGCTTCGCCGCGGCATCCGCTCTGCTCGACGTCATCGACGGGCGGGTCGTGACGACCGTGCGCGCGCCCGATGCGGTCGTCGTCGAACGCGGCACCACGACTCCGCCGCGCGCGTCCTGACGCGCCGCGCTCAGCCACGCTCCCGCCCAGCCACGCGCCCACTCAGCCACGCACGCGCGGCCGGCGCGCCGACTCGAACAGGTCGCGCAGCACCGTGACGGCGCCGCCGATCGCCGCGGCATCGGTCGACTGCACCGACAGCTCGACGTCGACCGCATGCACGGCGCGGATGAACGACGCGCGCGCGAGCGCCTGCTGCGTACGATCGCGGTAGACGGCGCCGACGTCGGCGAACGCGTCGCCGGCGAGCACGACGCGCGCGACGTCGAAGAGGTTCACGAGCGTCACCGTGGCGATCGCCAGCGCGTTCGCCGACGCGGAGATGAGCTCGGCCGCGGCGCGATCTCCCCCGAGCGCGGCGCGCCCGATGCGCCGGAACGCCGTCAGCGTGTCGGCCGCCAGGTCGACGCGCGCCGACAGTGCGGGGTCGGCACGAGCCCGGGAGACGATCGCCGTCGGCCCCGCCACGTTCTCGAGGCAGCCGACATTGCCGCACGTGCACGCCTCGCCCGCCGCGTCGACGGAGATGTGGCCGAGCTCGACGCCGTTCGAGCTCGAGCCGCGGTAGGGCTGGCCGTCGAGCATGACGCCGGCCCCGATGCCCCCCGCCATGTACACCGTGGCGAAGCTCGACCGGGCGCTGCCGAGACCCGCGTGGCCCAGACCGGCCGCGGTCGCGTCGTTCTCGAGGAGGACCGGGATGCCGAGGGCCCGGGCGAGCTCGTCGGCGAGAGGGTAGCCCTGCCAGGCGTCGGTCGGCTGCGGCGTCAGCAGCACGCCGGCCTCCTGGTCCTGCGGGCCGTACGTGACGACCCCCGCACCCAGCACCGTCGCGCGGGCGACGCCCGTCTCGGCCAGGAGCGCGGTCACGATCCCGGCCAGGGCGGTCGTCATCGACTCCGGATCGCGCACCCCGGCTCCGGCATCCATTCGTCTGCCCACCACGCGCCCCGCGAGATCGAGCACGACCGTCACCGTGCGGAATCGATCGAACTGGATGCCGACGGTGTGACACGCCTCCGGGACGAGGGCGAGCAGCCGCCGGGGCGTGCCCGTGCCGGAGCTGACCTGGCCCGCTTCGCGCACGAAGCGCAGCTGAATGAGCCTGCGCACCGCGTGCGTGATCGTCGCCCCCGTCAGCCCCGTCGCCTGCGCCAGCTCGACGCGGCTGACGGTGCCGCGATCCCGAATGGCCTCGAGCACCACGGAGAGGGTGGGCACCTGTCCTCGCATCGTTGCGTCTCCATCCGCCATCAATTTGCCGTAATAACTTGACCTACTTTATTTAATGCGGCAAGAATATCGCCACGGCGCATCGGCGCCACCCCCAAGTGATGCATCGTCGCCTCGGCGGCGGGCGAGAAAGGATCAAGGATGTTCCTCAGCACAGCACGACGGCGGCGCCTCGCCCGCCGTGCGACGACAGCGGGTGCGGCCGCGCTGGCAGCAGCCCTCGCCCTGACGGCGTGCTCCGGCTCGACGACGACCTCGAAGACCTCGGACAGCGCCTCCACGCTCATCGCCTACACCGGGCAGTCGGGCGACTACCAGATCAACTTCAACCCGTTCTCGCCCTCGCAGATCGGCGGCATCGGCACCATCTTCGAGAGCCTCTTCTTCCTCTCGAACGCGAACAGCGATGACGCCAAGCCGCTGCTGGGCACCGACTACACGTGGAACGACGACGGCACCGAGCTCGACGTCACCCTGCGCTCGGACGTGAAGTGGTCGGACGGCGAGCCGTTCACCGCGGACGACGTCGTGTTCACCTTCGGCATTCCCAAGAAGTACCCGTCGCTGAACTCCAACGGCTTCGACGGCACCGTGACCAAGGTCGACGACACGCACGTGAAGTTCACCTGGGACCACACGGCGTTCGTGAGCGGACCGTACGTGCTCGCCAAGAGCGTCATCGTCCCCGAGCACCTGTGGAAGGACATCGACCCGACCACCGACGTCGTCGAGCACCCCGTCGGCACGGGCCCCTACACGCTCTCCAACTTCAAGCCCCAGGCGTTCACCCTGTCGGCGAACCCCGACTACTGGGGCGGCGAGCCCAAGGTGAAGAAGGTGCGCTACCTCTCCCTGTCGGGCAACACCGCCGGCGCCGACGCGCTGGCCGCAGGAAGCATCGACTGGCAGACCGGCCCGGTGCCGAACATCGCCAACATCGAGAAGACCTACCCGGGCTACAAGGGCATCACGGTCGCCATGAACCAGATGGCGCTGCTCACCTGCTCGAGCGCCGCGCTCGGCTGCGAGGGACCGCAGACCGACCCCGCCGTGCGCCACGCGATCTACTACGCGATCGACCGCAAGCAGCTCAACTCGCTCGCCTTCGAGAACACCGCGAGCGAGATCTCGCCGACGTTCGCCCTGACCACGACGCAGAAGGACCAGATCTCGTCGGCCATCGCCGAACCGGTCGCGCCCGAGACCGCCGACGCCGCCAAGGCCGACTCGCTCCTCGAGGACGCCGGCTGGACGAAGGGCTCGGACGGCATCTACCAGAAGGACGGCAAGAAGCTGTCGCTGACGGTCGAGGTCGTCACCGGATGGACCGACTACATCACGGCCATCGACACCATGACGCAGCAGCTGAAGAAGGCCGGCATCGAGCTGAACGCCGCGCAGTCGTCGTGGAACGAGTGGACCGACAAGAAGTCGAAGGGCAACTACGAGCTGGCGATCGACTCGCTCGGCCAGGGCCCGACCGCCGACCCGTACTACCTGTACAACAACTACTTCACCACCGCGAACACCGCCAAGGTCGGTGAGGCCGCACCCGTCAACATCGCGCGCTTCAGCGACGCCACGGTCGACAAGGCGGTCAAGGCGCTCGCATCGATCAACCCGACCGACACGGCGGCGCGGCAGGAGCAGTTCGACATCATCCAGAAGCAGGTCGTCGACGACATGCCCTACATCCCGATCCTGACGGGCGGCACGACCAGCGAGTACAACGCGAAGAAGTTCACGGGATGGCCGACGGCCGACAACCTGTACGCGTTCCCCGCCGTGTGGCAGTCACCGGACAACGCCGAGATCTTCAAGGCGCTGACCCCGACCGGTAAGTAGGAGTGGCATGACCGAGGAGGAGTTCGTCGTGGGTGGGTGTTCACGATGAGATATTTCACACGGAAGATCGGGTTCTACGTCGTGGCGCTGTGGGCCGCGCTGACCATCAACTTCCTGATCCCCCGCCTTCTGCCCGGCAACCCGGTCGACATCCTGCTGGCCAAGCTCCAGCAGCGTGGCGGCACGGTGACCGCGGAGACCCGAAAGGCCTACGAGCTCCTCCTCGGCGGCAACTCGCACGACCCGCTGATCGTCCAGTACTGGAACTACCTCGTCCAGATCGCACACGGTGATCTGGGCACGTCGGTCAGCTACTTCCCGACGCCGGTGTCACAGGTGATCGGCACCTCGCTGCCGTGGACGATCGGTCTCGTCGGCATCGCCACGATCATCGCGGCGTTCGTCGGCGTGCTGCTCGGCGCCTTCGTCGGGTGGAAGCCGGGCACCTGGCTCGACTCGTTCGTGCCGGCCACCACGCTGCTGGCCGCGGTGCCGTACTTCTGGCTCGCGCTCATCTTCGTCTACCTGCTGGCCACGACGCTGCATCTGTTCCCCTCACAGGGCGGATACGACGTCACCCTCGACCCCGGCTGGTCGTGGGACTTCATCGCCTCCACGATCCGGTACGGATTCCTGCCGGCGCTCACGATCGTGGTGGCATCGATCGGCGGATGGCTGCTCGGGATGCGCAACATGATGGTCTCCACGCTCGGCGAGGACTACATCCTCACCGCACGCGCCAAGGGGCTCGCCGAGGGCCGCATCCTCCGCAACTACGCGGCCCGCAACGCGGTGCTGCCCTCGATCGCGGGCTTCGCGATCTCGCTCGGCTTCGTCGTGTCGGGCTCGATCGTCACCGAGCAGGTGTTCTCGTACCCCGGCATCGGCTCGAAGCTGCTGTCGGCCGTGACGAACAACGACTACGCGCTCATGCAGGGCATCTTCCTGTTCATCACCCTCGCAGTACTCGGCGCGAACCTCGTCGTCGACCTGCTCTACGGACTCATCGACCCGCGGACGCGGGCGCAGAGCTGACCGGCGACCCGGAAAGGACACTGCCATGACCAATGTGCAACAGGCCGTCGAACCGGTCGTCGACAACAGCACCGTCGCCGTCGTGATCGAGGAGTCGGAACGCCGCCCAAGCCGCTCCGCGTGGCGTTCGATGCTGCCCACGATGACCCCGTGGCTGGCGATCGGCCTCGTCCTCGTGCTCGGCATCATCGCCTTCGGCGCCTTCGCCCCGTTCTTCACCGGCGACCCGACGACGATCCGCGACATCGGGCTCACCCCGCCGTCGTCCGAGCACCTGCTCGGCACGACGCAGACCGGGCAGGACGTGCTCGCCCAACTGGCGATCGCCACGCGCGGGTCGCTCGTCATCGGGTTCCTCGTGGGCATCCTCGCCACTGCGCTCTCGGCGCTGTTCGGCATCCTGGGCGCCTATCTCGGCGGCCTCGTCGACGAGGCGTTCTCGCTCTTCTCGAACGTCTTCCTCGTGATCCCCGGCCTGCCGCTGGTGATCGTCATCTCCGGGTTCGTCCCCCGCGAGTCGCGCGGCCTGTGGACGATCGCGGTGGTGCTGGCGATCACCGGCTGGGCGGCGTCGGCCCGCGTGCTGCGGGCGCAGACACTGTCGCTGCGCAATCGCGACTACGTCGCGGCATCCCGCGTCGCCGGCGAGCGCCCGTGGCGGGTGATCGCCGTCGAGATCCTGCCGAACCTGCTGCCGGTGCTCGCGTCGCAGTTCGTGTTCGCGGTCATCGCCGCGATCCTCGGCGAAGCCGGGCTGTCGTTCCTCGGACTGGGCGCGTCGAACTCGTCCACCCTGGGCACGATGCTCTTCTACGCGCAGAACGGGTTCGCGCTGCCGCTGGGCGCCTGGTGGTGGTTCGTGCCGCCGGGCCTCATGATCGCGCTGTTCGGCACCGGACTCTCGCTCATCAACTTCTCGATCGACGAGATCATCAACCCCAAGCTCAAGAACGTGCGACTGCACCGCAAGCGCGCCCGCGCGGCGCGCCGACTCGAACGGAAGGCGACAGCATGACGACGGTGGATGCCGCGGCCCGACACCGCCCGGCGGTGCTGACCGTCGAGGACCTGACGGTCGTGTACGAGGTCGACGAGCCGGTCACGGCCGTGCGCGATGCGACGCTGTCGCTCGCCCCCGGCGAGATCCTGGGGCTCGCGGGCGAGTCCGGGTGCGGCAAGACGACGCTCGCGTACGCGATCAACCGCCTGCACAAGCCGCCGGCGCGCATCGCCTCCGGGTCGATCGTGTTCCACGACCGCGACGGCGCCGACGTCGACATCCTCGGCCTCGGCGAGAACGAGCTGCGCGCGTTCCGCTGGGACAAGCTGTCGATGGTGTTCCAGGGCGCCATGAACGCCCTCAACCCCGTCACCACGATCCGCTCTCAGCTCGACGACACGCTGCGGACGCACCGCCCGGGCATGAGCCGCGCCGAGCGTCGCGAGCGCTCGGCCGACGTCCTGCGCCGGGTCGGCGTCGATCCCGCGCGGCTCACGTCCTACCCGCACGAGCTGTCGGGCGGCATGCGCCAGCGCGTCATGATCGCGATGGCGATGCTGCTCGAGCCGCAGCTCATGATCATGGACGAGCCGACGACGGCTCTCGACGTGGTGGTGCAGCGCGACATCCTGCGTGAGATCGTCCGACTGCGCGACGAGCTGTCGTTCGCGGTGATCTTCATCACGCACGACCTGCCGCTGCTGCTGGAGATCAGCGACCGGATCGCCGTCATGCTCGCCGGCGAGATCGTCGAGCTCGCGTCGGCCGACGACATCTACCGGTCGCCGCAGCACCCCTACACGAAGAAGCTGCTCGGGTCGTTCCCGAGCCTGAGCGGCGACCGTGGGGCGTTCATCCGCACGGGCGTCGACGAAGAGAAGGAGGCCGTGCGATGACCAGTGCGAGCGTGGTGAACCTCACGAAGGACTTCACGATCAAGAGCGGTCTGCGGCGCATGCCGTTCCGCGCCGTCGACCGGGTCAGCTTCGACCTGGTCCCCGGGCGCACGGTCGCGCTGGTCGGTGAGTCGGGGTCGGGCAAGTCGACGATCGCGCGCATGCTCGCCCGGCTCGAGAAGCCGACCTCGGGCGCGATCGACGTGCGACTCGACGACGGCACGCCTGTGCCCGGATCGGCGTATCGGCGACACGTGCAGATGGTCTTCCAGGATCCGTTCGCGTCGCTGAACCCGTTCCATTCGATCGCGCACCACATCGCGCGACCCCTCGCGATCCACCACCGTGCGCGCGGGGCCTCGGCGATCCACGACCTGACCCTGCAGATGCTCGAGCGCGTCAACCTGACGCCGGCCGAGGCGTTCGCGGCGCGGCGGCCGCATGAGCTGTCGGGCGGGCAGCGGCAGCGGGTGGCGATCGCGCGCGCCCTGGCGCCCGGCGCGCAGGTGCTCATCGCCGACGAGCCCGTCTCGATGCTCGACGTGTCGATCCGTCTCGGCGTGCTCAACCTGATCGGCCGCCTGCAGCGCGAAGACGACCTGGCCGTGCTCTACATCACGCACGACCTGGCGACCGCCCGGCACTTCTCCGACGACATCCTCGTGCTCTACAAGGGGCGCGTCGTCGAGCGGGGGCCGGCCGACGCCGTGATCCTCGACCCGCATCACGACTACACCCGGCTGCTGGCCGCGGCCGCACCCGACCCCGAGCGGCTGGGCAAGGTCGTCTCCGACGAGGCCGCGGTCGACCGGGCCCGCCTCGACAACAGCCGCTGCTACGACCACCACCGCGGCGACTGGGTCTCGATCGACGAGGCCGAGGCCGAGGGCCGGCTCGAGACCGCGGCCGCATGAGATCGGGCCCCGCCGAGCGTTTTCGGCGGGGCCCGATCCGTCAGGTTCTTCGCCGGCGTTCGTTCAGCGCGGCTCGACCCGCACCACGCGGGCCGTCGCCTCGGTCGCCGTCGTGCCCACCCGCAGCGCGCCGGCCGCGGCATCCCACTCGAGCGACCACCCCGGCGCCGCCGCCGGGAACAGGACCGCGGCATCCACGTCTCGTCCGGCGTATTCCGGCAGGGCGATGAGCGTCTGAGCCGGGCCGGCGGCCCGATGCCACAGCGAGATGAACATGCCGGCGCCGTCATCGAGGGCCAGGCACACCCACTCGTCGTCGTACCCCGGGAGCCCCAGCGGCCAGCGCGCGTGCGTGCGCGGCTCGACCTCGAGCACGCGGCGGTGCACGGCGAGCGCCTCGCGCACCATCGTGTGCTGGGCGCGCGACATGCGTCCGAGATGGCCCGACAGATACAGACGGCCGAGGATGCCGTTGACCAGCGACAGCGCGAACAGCTCGTCGCCCATCGCGGGGTTCGGATACGCCCAGTTGCCGGCCTGCTCGGGCAGGATGCTCGCCGGTGCGGCGGCGGCGATCGCCGCGTACGGCACCGGGTCCTGCTGATCGGAGGTCGACTGCAGGTGCAGCCGCGCAAGGGTCGCGTAGTCCATGCGCATCGCACCCGACGCGCAGCTCTCGATGAGGAGGTGCGGATGCCGCTTCTGCACGTCGTCGAACCAGTCGAGGAGAGCGCGGGCGTGGCCCAGCATGCCCTCGCCGGGGGCGAGCCCGTCTCGATCGGTGCCCGGCCCGGGCATGGTGTTGAAGTCCATCTTGATGAAGCCGACGCCGAACTCGGCGACGAGCCGGTCGACCACGGCGTCCACGTGCGCGCGGGCGGCCGGATGCCGCAGGTCGAGCAGGTGCCGTCCGTGCTCGGCAACCCGCACCCCGCGGCGGGAGAAGAACGCCGCGTCGGGCAGTGCGCCGGCCAGGGGCGAGCGGATGCCGACGACCTCGGGCTCGAGCCAGAGGCCGGGCACCATGCCGCGGGCGACGATGCGGTCGACGACCTCGCGCAACCCGCCGGGGAAGCGGCCGGGCGACGGCATCCACTCCCCCACGGTGTCCCACCAGTGCCCCTCGGCGTACCAGCCGGCATCGATGCAGAAGATGTCGGCGCCGGCGTCGGCGGCCGCGTCGATGAGAGGCAGCAGCTTCGCGGTCGTGGGGTCGCCCATGAGCGTGTTCATGTAGTCGTTGAACACGATCGGCAGCGCCTCATCGGCGCCACGCGGCAGGCGGATGGCGCGGCGCTGGTCGGTGAGCGCGGCCAGCGCGCCGTCGAGCCCGGCGCCCGCCGGCCCCAGCGCGATCGACGCGGACGCCGACACGAACGGCGCGCCGGGTGCCACCGTCGTGGTCCACTGGTGCTCCTGATCGGTGGGCCCGCTCAGCAGCAGGTAGGCCGACGCACGCGTCTCGCCGAGCTCGTACAGCCACGGCCCGTTGTGCTCGACCTGCCAGGCGACCGCCGCCGCATCGGTCCCGCCGTCGGTGGCGACCAGCGCACCGGTCGGCAGCGCTTCGCCGGTCGACCACGCACCGCGGTTCATGACGACGCAGCGGCTGCGCGGCGGGTGGTGCTGCAGCTCGCGGTCGATGCGGGCGAGCCCGCACCGTCGCAGCGGCACGGTCGTCCACCGGCTCTCGGCCACCCAGTCGCTGGCCGCCGAGACGAGCGAGAGCCCGTCGACGTCGCGTCGCGTCGTGTCGTAGACCGCCGCCGATGCGAACGACGAGACGAAGTCGATCACGAGCGCACCGGTCTGAAGGGCCAGCTCGGTCCAGGTGCGGAACGCCGCCACGCCCGGGCGGTGCACGAAGACACTCGTGACCGCGAGCGCGGTGACCGGATCGTGCTGATGGATGCGCAGCATCCGGTCACCGACGGACGTGACCGTCTCGTCGTGCCCGTCGTAGCGGAGGCGGCGACCCATCACCGTGTCGACGTGGCGGAACCCGCCCGGGAACCGCCCGTGCCCGATCGCCGACACCTCGACCAGCGGCTGGTCGCGGTGCGGGTCGTATGCCCGCGCGCTCTCATGCACGACGGCGTCGGCACCGTCGGCGGATGCGACCGCGACCAGGCACACGGGCCCCTCGGCGTCGAGCAGGAAGGTCAGGTCGAGCGCCGGCCCGCCCCAGCGCAGCTCAGCCAACAGCCCATGCCCCCTCCAGTCGCCCCGCGGCCAGCAGAAGCGCGCCGGTGACCCCGGCGTGGTCGCCGAGGACGGCCTTCTCGACGCGCAGGGACGCGCGCCCCGAGCCTGCGGCCGCCCCGTCGCCGCCGATGCGGGCGGTCACCGCGGCGAGCAGCCCCGGCGTCTTCGCGACGCCCCCGCCGAGCACGAGCAGGTCGGTGCCCACGAGGTATCGCAGCGTCTCGGCGACCTGGGCGAGGTAGAACGCCTCGATGTCGACGGCCGCGGCCCGCCGCGCGCCCGGGAGGTGCGACGCGTCGCTCCCCCACCGCCGTGCGATCGCCGGGCCCGAGGCCAGCCCCTCGAGGCAGTCGCCGTGGAACGGGCACACCCCTGCGAAGTCGTCGTCGGGGTGCCGCACCACCCGCAGGTGTGCGACCTCGGGGAATCCCGTGCCGCCGACGACGTGTCCGTCGACGAGCACGCCCGAGCCGATGCCCGTGCCGACCGTGAGATACGCGAGGTTGGCCGGTGCCGCGGCGCCGCGGGCGTGATGCTCGGCGATCGCCGCCGCGTTGACGTCGGTCGTGAGCGCCGTCGGCGCCTCACGCCCGGCACGCAGCGGGCCGAGCAGGTCGGTCTGCGACCACCCGGGCTTCGGCGTGGAGGTCACATACCCGTACCGGGGCGAGGCCGGATCGACGTCGAGCGGGCCGAACGCCGCGACGCCGAGCGCCGCCGCCCCCGTAGGCCCGCCGAGGCGGTCGACCGCGCGGCGGATCGCCCCGATCGTCGAGACGGGATCCGCGGTCGGGATCGTGACCGCGTCGACCAGCCGCGTCGGCGCCTGCTCGTACGCCGACGCGCAGACGACCTTCGTGCCGCCGGTCTCGACGCCGACGATCATGCCGACACGGCGCGCGCCGCCGCGACGAGCTGGTTCGCGTGCCGCAGCACCAACGGCGAGAGGGCGGCCTCCGCCGGGATCGGCGCCGCACCGCGCAGCTCGAACACCACGGTCTCGCCCGGCAGCAGGTCGACGACCGACGCGTCGACCGAGGCCGTGGCATCCGCCCGATCGGCCAGCACCGTCAGTCCGCGCACGTAGGCCGTCGCGGTGACGGTGATGCGCGCGCCGTCGGGGGTCTGCTCGGCACGGGCGTCGACGGCATCGGCAGCCAGTGCCTGGTCGACGATCTCGGCGAAGTTCCAGATCGCACGCTCGCCGCGGTCGGCCTCGCCGAGGGTGGCGACGACGATCTCGGCCGCGACGTCCTGCACCGCGGCGACCTGCGCGGCGACGGCGCCCCGCCACACCGACCGTGCCGCGACCTCGACCTCGACGACCGCCGACGCCTGCACGGCGCCGTCGAACGAGAGCCGCTCGATGCGCAGCGGGGCCGCGATCGCCTCGTCGGTGTCGTTGACGACGACGACCTCGAGGCCGTCGTCGCCCGGCTGGATGGTCACCAGTCGCGGGCGGTAGGCGTCGCGCAGCGCGTACCAGAGCGGCTTGCGGCGCTCGGCGAAGTCGACGGCCGCCCACGAGACCACGGGCCAGTCGTCGTTGAGCTGCCAGACGATCGTGCCCGTGTTGTACGGCGTCAGGGAGCGGAAGTACTCGATGCCGAAGCGGATGGCGTTCGCCTGGTTGAGCTGGGTCGTGAAGTGCCAGTCGTCGATCGATGTCGGTGCGGGGAAGTGCCCCGTGTACCCGCGTTCGAGCTTCAGGTTGCCCTGATCGGCCTTCTGGTGAACGAGCATCTGCGCCCCGTAGGGGGCGAGCGGCTCATCGTGCACGACGGAGGTGAGCGTCGACCAGGCCGGCGGTCCCTGGAACCCGAACTCGGCGACGAAGCGCGGCTTCCACTCGCGGTAGGCCGTGTAGTCCTTCTCGTTCCAGACGTCCCAGATGTGCACCGAGCCGTTGCGGTCGTCGTTCGGGTTCAGGTAGTCCGCGAACGAGTAGGGGCTGCCCGGGGTGTACGGACGGGTGGGGTCGAGCTCGGCGACGATCGCCGGCAGCACTCGGCGGTAGTAGCCGTTGCCCCAGGTGCGGTCGCCGAGCTCCGGGCGCCAGCCCCACTCGGCGTACGCGACGATGTTCTCGTTGTTGCCGTTCCACAGGATGAGGGAGGGATGCCGCGACAGCCGCGTCACCGCTTCGCGGGCCTCCGCCTCGACCTCGGTGGCCAGCCACTCCTCCTCGGCGTACGCCGCGCACGCGAACAGGAAGTCCTGCCACACGAGCAGCCCCCGCTCGTCGCAGAGGCGGTAGAAGTCCTCCGACTCGTACATGCCGCCGCCCCACACCCGCAGCAGGTTGATGTGCGCGTCCAGCGCGTCGTCGACGCGGCGCGCGAGCCGCTCGGGCGTGATCTCGGTCGCGAACGCGTGGTCGGGGATCCAGTTGGCGCCGCGGATCCAGATCGGCCGGCCGTTGACGTGCACGACGAACCGCGTGCCGTGCTCGTCGGCCGAGGTGTCGAGCGTCACGGTGCGGAACCCGACGCGGCCGTGCCATGCGGCATCCCCCGCCCTCACGACGATGTCGTAGAGCGGCTGCTCGCCGTGCCCGACGGGCCACCACAGCGCGGCGTCCGCGACGACGACCCGCACGGCACCGCTCTCGGCGAGGGAGCCGGCGGCCTCGGCGACCACCGCACCGCCCCGCGAGACGCTGAGGGCCACATCCACGGGCCCGGTGCCGAGCCGCTCGAGGTCGACGTGGGCGGTGAGCACGCCGTCGCCGCCGATGACATCCACGAGCGGGCGGACGGCCGCGATGCGCACGTCACTCCACCCCTCGATGGCGAGAGGCTTCCAGATGCCGCTGGTCGCGACGTCGATGCCCCAGTCCCACCCGAAGTTCGAGGCCGTCTTGCGCAGCGAGTTGTACGGGTGGTGGTTGACGTGCGGCAGCGCTCCCCCGTGAGCGGCGGCGATACGCTCGGCGGCGTCGACGGGCGCATCGAACTCGACGGCGATCGTGTTGGCACCCGGGGTCAGCAGGTGGCCGACCTCGACACGGTACGAGCGGTGCTGGTTGGCCGTCGTGGCGACGACGGAGCCGTTGACGAAGACGGTCGCGAGCGTGTCGAGGCCCTCTGCGACGAGGTCATACCGGGTCGAGCCGTCGGGCTGCCAGTCGAACGCGCGCTCGTAGCGCCACACCGTGCTGCCGATCCACTGCTGGGCGGACTCGTTGTCGCCGTCGAACGGGTCGGCGATCAGTCCCGCCCGATGCAGGTCGGTGTGCGCGCATCCCGGCACGATCGCGGGCACGCGTCGCCCCGCGATGTCGTCGGGGATCTGTCCCCGCACTGCCGTGAGCGTCCACTCGCCGTCAAGTGTCGTCGTGCCCACGTGTCCTCCTGAGGCCGAACAGGTGCCTGGCCCCTCCACGCACGTCTCTATTTTCGTAAGTCACTTAAGTAATGTCAACAGCAACGCGCGGCCCCGTCGTGTCCTCCGAACAGGGGGAGGCGCCCCACGCCCCGCCTCGCTACCGTTGACCCATGAGCGAGACGAAGGAATCGCACGGCAGCACCGACACGCGCTTCTTCGGACAGCCCTGGGCCCTGGCCCACGTGTTCGGCGTCGAGATGTGGGAGCGGTTCAGCTTCTACGGCATGCAGGGCATCCTGCTCATCTACCTCTACTACTCGGTCACCGACGGGGGCCTGGGCATCGACCAGGGCGTGGCCGGCGGCATCGTCGGCGCGTACGGCGGCGCCGTCTACCTGTCGACGATCCTCGGTGCATGGATCGCCGACCGCATGCTCGGCTCCGAGCGCGTGCTGTTCATCAGCGCGATCGTCATCATGGCCGGTCACATCGCGCTCGCCCTCATCCCGGGAGTGGCCGGCGTCGCGGTCGGCCTCATCCTCGTCGCGCTCGGGTCGGGCGGACTGAAGGCCAACGCGACGGCCGTGGTCGGCACGCTGTACGACGCCGACGACGACAGGCGGGATGCCGGATTCTCGCTGTTCTACCTCGGCATCAACCTCGGTGCGTTCTTCGGCCCGATCCTGACGGGTCTGCTGCAGTCGTCGATCGGTTTCCACTGGGGCTTCGGGCTGGCGGCGGTCGGCATGGCGCTGGGTCTCCTGCAGTACTCGTTCGGCCGCAAGCAGCTGCCCGAGCAGGCGCGGCACGTGCCCAACCCGCTGCCCCGCAACCGCTACATGTGGGTCGCGGTCGTCGCCGCGGTCGCGATCGTGCTCATCGTCGTGCTGGTGCTGGTCGGGGCGATCCGGGCCGAGAACCTCTCCACGATCGTGATCATCGGCACCGTGGTGGCGGCCATCGCGTACTTCGCGGTGATCCTCTCCAGCCGGCGCATCGACGCGACCGAGCGCTCGCGCGTCTGGGGCTTCCTGCCGCTGTTCATCACGAGCGTCGCGTTCTGGTCGCTCTACCAGCAGCAGTTCACGGTGCTGACGGTGTACTCCGACAAGCGGCTGGATCGCAACCTGTTCGGCTGGGAGATGCCGGTCTCCTGGGTGCAGTCGATCAACCCGGTCTTCATCATCATCCTGTCGGGCGTGTTCGCCGCGATCTGGACGCGCCTGGGCCACCGCCAGCCGTCGACGCCGGTGAAGTTCGGCCTGGCCGCGATCATCATGGGCGGCGCGTTCCTGCTGTTCCTGCCGTTCGCCGGCGGCGGCCCGAACTCGACGCCGCTGCTGGCCATCGTGGGCATCCTGTTCGTGTTCACGGTCGCCGAACTACTGCTGTCGCCGGTCGGGCTGTCGGTGGCCACGAAGCTCGCGCCGGCGTCGTTCCAGACGCAGATGGTGGCGCTGTTCTTCCTCTCGGTGGCACTGGGCACCGCGATCTCGGGCTGGCTCGTGCAGTTCTACGACCCCGAGAACGAAGCGCCCTACTTCTCGATCCTCGGCATCATCGCGGTGGTCGTCGGCATCGGCCTGTGGTTGGGCAGCAAGCCCGTGCTGAAGCTCATGAAGGGCGTGCGATAGGGGGCACGTCCACGGCGTGCACCTCGAATGTGCCGACCTCGCGATGGGGGTGGGATGCCAGCATCCCGAGTAGCTCGTCGTCCGACGCGGCTCGCAGCAGTGTGAACCCACTGACGCGATCCACCACCCCGGAGACCTCCGGCCCGATCGGCCGGGTCGGCGCACCCGGGTCGATCAGGGCAGCACCGATCGAGCCGAGCCAGGCTCCCCACGCGGCTTTCCCCCGCTCGAGCTCAGCCGGGTCAGGAGCCGGAGCCGGGGCGCCGCGCGCCAGCCGGTAGAGGACGAGGTAGTCGGTCATAGAGAGCCTTTCAGCTGAGAGCATCATTTGACGCCGCGGACGGGGAGGATGAGGAAGGCGCCGACGAACGCGACGATCGACCCGGCGATGTACAGCGCGACGTAGTTGCCGCCGGCCACGCCCCCGATCGCCAGGAACAGCGGTGCGATCGCCGGAGCGAGCGACTGCGGCAGGTTGTTGGCCAGGTTGAAGACCGCCAGGTCCTTGCCGGCGGTGCGGCCCTCGTCAGGCAGCACCTGCGTCGCCACCGCGATGTCCACTGCGAAGTAGGTGCCGTTGCCGAGGCCGACGAGGAACATGGCGACAAAGAACCCGGGGATGCTCTGGGTGAGGATCAGGACAGCGAACCCGACGACCACCAGAAGCGCTGCGGCGACCACGAAGTACTTGCGGCCACGGAGGCGGTCGGAGAGGAAGCCGCCGAGGAACGAGCCGAGCAATGTCCCGACCGTTATCACCAGCGTCGAGATCTGCACGATCCGCTGTGTCTCGGCGGCTGTCGTGCGCACCACACTCATCAGGAAGTAGACCTGATAGTTCACGACCATCGATGTCGCGAGGAACAACAGGAAGCGGTTGACCCACGTCCAACCGAAGTTCGGGTGCCTCACCGGGTTCACCCAGTACGACTTCACCAGGGCCAGCAGACCGCCGCCGGATGCCACGGGTCGAGGCGCACTGCGGGGAAGACGTACCGCCAACCAAACGACGCTGAGTACCGCGACCCCGCCGAGGATCGAGACCGCCGTCATCGTCGGCAAGCCCGCGATCAGGACCGCCACCACTCCGGCGATCGCCTGCGAGACGCCGAGCAGACCCGACACCGCACCTCGGCGGGCGACCGGGATGTGATCGGGCATGAGCGACCAGATGATCGACAGGAGCGCATTGCCGCCGGCCGAGGCGAGTGCCCAACCGAGCGCCAGCATCCAGAGCGATCCGGCGGCACCGATGAACAGCACACCGCACGCCGCGGCGATCGCTGTCGCCAGCAGCCAGACGCGCCTGCTGCCGGTACGCGCGAACGACCGGTCGCTGAAGTGGCCGACGATCGGGTTCAGGACGATCGCTGCGAGCGCTCCGGGTGCCAGCACCAGAGAGAGCGGCCCGCCGGTGTCCACCCCGGCGGAGTGTGTCGGGTTGACGATCGCGGCCACCTGCAGCGGCAGGAGCAGCACGACGGGTGCGAGGACCACCATCCAGAGCCCGAGCGTCGCGAACACCATCGGGATGACGATGCCCCACTGCATCCGCGGTGGCGCGGAGCCGGGCGCGGCGGGGCATTGATCTGCGGGGAATCGGGAGCGGAGTGGAGGGTCACTGTGGTCTCCTTCGACGACATGACAGCCGGCGGGCGTCGGGATGCGCCCGGAACTCCATTGAACGGGGCAACGGGCCGTGGCTCATCACCGGATGGACAGCGACGATGGGCGTCATCGCTGCCGCCGATGGGCGAGTGCGGAGTGCCGGGGCAGAATGGGCCCGTGAAGATCGGCGGCCTCGACCTGAACCTGATGCTCGCCCTCGACGCGCTCCTGCGCGAGGCGAGCGTCACCCGCGCCGCCGAGCGGCTGAACCTCACCCAGCCGACGCTCTCCCAGTCGCTGGCCCGGCTCCGCCGGCACTTCGACGACGAACTCCTGCGACGCAACGGCAAGGACATGGAGTTGACGCCACTCGCCGTGCGGCTGCGCCCGATGGTCGCCGACGCGCTCGACTCGGCACAGCGCGTCTTCGCCGCGCACCGGGCGATCGACCCCGAGACCTCCACCAGGCGCTTCAGCATCGCGGCATCCGACTACGGGATCGGCGCTGTGGGCGCTGTATGGAGCGCACGCGTGGGCCGCTTCGCCCCGAACATGCGTCTTGCCTTCCGCTCGATCGCCGTCGAGCAGCTCACGCCGTACGAGGTGCACACGCGCGACGTCGACGGAATCCTCGCGCCCCATGGGCTGTTCCCCGAGGACATGCCGCACTTCGATGTGCTCGCCGACCGCTGGGTGATCATCGCCGACGCGCAGAACACCGCGCTCGGTGACCGCCCCGGCGCCGGCGAGCTGCGCGAGCTGCCCTGGGTGACGACCTTCGAGACAGCTCTGGTCTCGCCGGCAGAGATGCACCGGCACGAGTGGGCCTCGATCGCCCGGGACGTGGCGGTGGTGGTGGACCGCTTCTCGGATATGCCGCTGTGCGTGCGCGGCACGCAGCGGGTCGCCCTCATCCAGGAGCGTCTTCTGCACGCCCTCGGTCCGCACGACGGCCTGCGGGTGATGGCCCCGCCGTTCCCGCTCGCGCCCATCGTCCTCGCTTTCTGGTGGCATCCGTCCTACGACGGCGACCTTGAGCACATGTGGGTGCGCGCGCAGTTCGAGCACTTCCGCAATCGGTCGCCTCTCGGATCTTGACCTCCTTCGCAGTTAATGCAACTATTCTTGCGTTAACGAGAGGATCTCCCCATGACAGAAGACGACGGCCTTTCGGCCATCAGCACGGACGAGCACGTGACGGTCCACGTCCGGACGGCGCACGGCCCCGCAGACGACACGCGAGTGGACGCCTGGGAGCTGGCGGCCGCGCGACGCGGGATGACGAACCTGCGCCGCCTGTTGTACGGCGCACCGATGCAGGCCCTTCTTGCGGACCAGATCGCCGAGTCCGACCGGCGGGCGCATGAGTATGCCGCCGCCTCGGCCGGCGCGTTCACCGAGTGCCACGTCGAGGTGAGTGCGCGCGGCGTGCACATCGCCGAGCTGCTCGCCGGCATCCAGAGCATGCTGGGCGGCGCCGCCGCCGATGAGGAGGAGCGCAAGGCCATGGTCCTCGCCACCGGCTTCCCGACGCATCCCGAGCACTACATGGTCCTCCCCGGCGCGGGCGTGGTCGAGACGATGGGCGGGTTGCCCACCCTCACGCGGATCGCCCCGATCGAGACCCCGCCCGACTTCGTCGCCGCGCATATGGACGAGTCGTACCCCGTCCGCCGCGCGGGGCAGGGCCCACTCGACGACGGGACACCGTTCACGTACGTGCTGCAGCAGTTCCGCGACACCCCGGAGGGGCTCGAGGCGAGCCTGCGCGTGTGGTATCCCGCCGCATGCCCGCCTGTGTACGTCGAGGAGCACGCCGAACACTTCGCCGTCGAGACGCGCAATCTGCTCCGCCTGGTCGCGGCCACCCGCGCCGCCTGAGCGCGCCGGGACGCCCGCCGCCGAGCCGCTACAGTGGAACGCCATGACCGACCACGAGGTGCGACGCCGGACCGGCGGGCGGTCTGAGCGCGTCCGCCGCGCCGTGATCGAGGCCGCGTTGCAGCTTCTGCGGGACGAGGGCGTCGAAGAGTTCACGGTCGCGAAGGTCGCCGCCACCGCGGGGGTCAACGCGACCTCCGTCTACCGGCGGTGGACGAGCCGGGAGAACCTCATCCTCGACGCGATCGTGAGCGAAGGCGAGAAGCAGGGAGGGTCCCCCGACACCGGGACGCTCGCCGGTGACCTCACCGCCTACGCCGAGGCTCTGGGCGATTACCTCGCCACCGCGGACGGCACGGCGCTCACCCGGGTGCTCTTCTCCCCCGACGTGCTGCGCGAGCTGCAGCCCCAACGCGAGGAGCTGATCGGCGAGCGCGTGAGGGATCTGACCCGGATGCTGGACCGTGCCCGCGAGCGCGGCGAGATCACGGGGCATCCGGATCCGCGGGCCATCCTCGACATCCTCATCTCCCCACAGCAGATCCGCGTGATCGCAGGCGAGAGCCCTGACAAGTGCCTGCCGACCCGTCTCGCTCGGGTCGCGACGGCCGGCATCGACGCCGACGCGTTCGATCGGCCGGCCTCGACCTGACCGGGAGAGACCCTCAGCGGCGGTAAGCAGGCGGGGTCCACGGCCCGACCTGCAGGCGCCGTGCCATCCGCTCGTCGGACCACCCGAAGTGCAGAGTGCTCCGGATGATCCACCAGCGCCCGTCCCGCCGCTCACAGAGATCCTCGTTGCGGGCGGTCGCCATGATCATGGGTCGACGTTCCTCCTCGTCATACACCAGCGTCGCCACCTGGTATTCGCATCGGGCTCGATCACCGTCCACATCGACGAGGAGGTTCGCGACCTGATGGCGCATCACACTCCAGGTGATTTCACCCTGGCGGTATCCGGGGGTGAAACGGTCCTGGTCGCCGCACACCTTCTCGAGAATCTCCTCCAGCCCCGCCGAGAGCACCCGCCCGTCGCCGGCGATGATCATGGCGTCCGGGGCGAACGCCTCCCGGTACAGTGCGGGCTCGGTCGTGTCGCGCGCCTTCGCATACAGTGCCACGAGGCGTGCGATCGCGGCATGCGCCGCGGCGTCCGCCGCGGTCTGCGGCGCCATCAGTACGGCCTCTCGAGCACGGCCATCGCCCCGTGCATGAGCGCGGGATCGGGCGGCAGGTTCTCCTGCTCTCGCTGCGACAGCACGACGCTCGTCTCCACGACCGTCCGCACCCGCTCCCACCGGCGCGCGAAGAACGCCTCGTAAGCGCCCGCGACCGTATCCGCTTCGGCAAGGCAGCGCGCCAGGACGACGCCGTCCTCCAGCGCCATCCCCCCACCCATGCCCAGGTGAGCGGTGGTCGCGTGCGCGGCGTCACCGATGAGGAGCACATGGCCGCGCGACCACTCCTTCAACAGCAGCCAGTCGAACGGGCGCGGGATGATCTCATCGCCGGGCGTGAGTCGAGAGCGCAGCTCGACGATCGCCGGCGCCGTGTACTGGGCCATGAAGTCGCGCACGAGCTCGTACGCATCCTCGGATGACAGATGGGTGCGCGGCATGTTCACGACGAAGGGCACGTACAGCTTGCGGGGATACGGCTGGTAGTAGAAGGCCATCCGGCCGGGCGCGCCGGCCACGTACCAGCCCTCCGGTTCGATCGGATCACCGTCGGCCAGCCAGCGGATGCTCATCTGCCCGGCGTACTCCGGCGCGGGTGCATCGGGGAAGACCAGCGAGCGGATCCGGGAATACGCGCCGTCCGCCCCGATGAGGATGTCGTAGCGCCGGACCTCGCCGCCGGAGAGCGTGACCGTCACTCCGTCGGGCATCTCGTCGATCGCATCGACCGTCAGCCCTGTGCGCAGATGGGCGCCGGCCGCGCGGGCGCGCCGCACAAGGATCTCGGCGATGGCCGGCCGATAGGCGCCGATCGGACCGCGGCCCTGCCCCTCCGGCGGCGCGGGCGGCAGCGCACTGGTCAGCCGGCCGGCGATGTCGTACATGCCGGGCGCGCCGAGGCCCGGCTGCCCGGTCGCGGCGACCTCTTCGTAGATGCCCAGCTCGGCCAAAGCGTCGGGCGCGCGCCCCGCGATCCCCATCCCCGCACCGACCGCGCCGAAGCGCTCACCGAGCTCGACGACGTCGACATGGACGCCGATCTGCTCGAGAGCGATCGCGGCGGCGAGTCCCGCGATCCCTCCTCCGACGACGAGGGCACTCGAAATCAGGGCCATCCATCACTCCTTCGCTCCGCGCGCCTCCGGTGAGACGCGTACGCCTCCCTTGATATCGACGGACGGCGTCCTCGCGCGAGGGATGATACGGAGCGCGAATGGGGCGGATGGGTCGTTCCGATGGAGGGCCGTCGCGGGACAACGGCCCTCAGCGTCGCTGCCCGGCGCGCTGCGAATGCATCCAACGCATCGACGACATCCTGGGCGATCCAGACGCGATTGCGCCGTTACGGTCCGATCGCCTGCAGCACGCCCGCGTTTTCAAGCTGTTGCACGGGCTCCACCAGCCTCTGCTCACGCCTCTCTATGTGAATGAAGTGGTGCAATCAGAGGCTGGGCGCCACCGTCCCACACACGAGGCGCAGCTCGGCGTCGACGGCGTGGGACCTCAGACGCCCCACAGCTCGTGGATGCCGAGGTAGTGCGCGAGTGCGCCCTCGAGCTCGGTGAGCTGCTCGCGGGTGAGGAAATCGACGGGATCGTCGGATACGAAGTCCACGTCGATCGACCGGATCTGATCCACGAGCAGCACCGTGCGCCGCCCGGCGAGCTCCATCTCCGGGCGATGGATCGCCCGGCCGGCCGAGGTCGACGTCGGAACCACGGTGACAACCGTCAGGGGCGATCTCGACGGTGACACGACCACACCGAGACGCCGTCCTCGCTGCTCGTGGCCACGTGCCTGCCCGAGGTCGATGCGGTAGACGGCACCTCGGATCACCAGGCCTCCGGCTCTGCGTTCACGTCCTCGTCGGCCAGGGCCGCGGCATCCATTCGGAAGTCCTCCAGCCACCGCTCGTGATCGAGCAGCCGCAGAGCGCGCCGCAGCGTGTCGGACGTCGCCTCGCCGGGCCGCGCCGCCTCGCGGAGGATGCGGGCGTCCTCTGCCGTGGGCCGGAATCCGATCGTGCTGGGCATAGGTGAAGCCTAAGCCGAGTTCAACAGATGTTCAACAGGTCACACCAGCCGCAGCTCGGCGTCGACGGCACCGGCCGTCTCGAGCAGCGCGGGCAGGTACTCGTCGCGCACGCGCTCTTCACTGACCCGGGTGGTGCTCGTCGAGACGTTCAGCGCCGCGATGACGGCACCCGAGCGGTCGTGCACGGGCGCGGCGACCGAACGCAGCCCGGGCTCAAGCTCGCCATCGACCATCGCCCAGCCCTGGGCGCGCACGCGATCGAGCTCAGCCGCCAGGGCGGCGCCGGTGAGGGTCTTCTCCGTGAGGTGCAGATCGGTGGATGCCGCGACCGCCGCGTCGCGCGCGGCATCCCCCATCCCCGCCAGCAGCACCCGGCCCATGCTCGTGGCGTGCGCGGGGAAACGGGTGCCGATCGTGATGCGCACGCTCATGATGCGGCGCGTGTGCACGCGGGCGACGTAGACGATGTCGGTGCCGTCGAGCACCGCCGACGACACCGACTCGTCGACCCGGTGCGAGAGCCGCTCGAGGTGCGGCTGGACGACCTCGGGCAGCGACAGCCCCGACAGATAGCTGAAGCCCAGCTCGAGGACGTGCGGGGTGAGCGAGAACGCGCGGCCGTCGCTGCGCACGTAGCCGAGCGTCTCGAGCGTGCGCAGGAAGCGCCGCGCCGCCGCACGCGGAATGTCGGTGCGGGTGGCGACCTCGCTGAGCGAGAGGCTCGCATGGTCGGCGTCGAACGCGCGGATCACCGCCAGCCCGCGCGCGAGGGACTGGACGAAGTCGGGCGAGGCCTGGTCGGTCATTCGGCGTACTCCTCGAGAGCGGAGCGGATGTCGGTGTGCGAGAAGTCGTCGCCGGCGTACAGCAGGGGCTCGTCCTCGACGTAGGCGAGGGCGTAGCTGTACGAGTCGCCAAGGTTGAGCTTGGCCGGATGCCGTGAGCCGCGGCCGAAGCGGCGGTATGCCATGCTCGCGACGCCGGCCTGATCGGCGTCGAATGCGACGATCTCGGTCGCGAATCGCCGCAGCACCGCGTCGAGCCGACGCAGCCCTGACTCGCCGAGCCGCGACCCGACCACGGCACGCACCTCGACAAGAGTGGCCGCGGACATGGATGATTCGTGCTCGACGAGCAGTTCTTCTATGACGGGAGCGAGACCTTCTCCCTGAAGCAACGCCACAAGAGCGGACGAGTCGACGATCACTTCGGAAGCCCGAGGTCGTCATAGAGATCGTCCTCAGCAGTGGCGAGGCTTGCTCTCTGCTCGGGGGTGGTGTCCGCCCAGAACTCCTCGAGGATCCTGTGCACCGCCGCCCGCCGGCGCGCCACCTCCTCAGGCGAGAAGTCCGGCCTGCGCGCTGCACCCGTCGGCGCGCCCAACTCAGCGAGGCGTCGGCGCACGGCATCCTCCACCGCGCTCGTCTGACTCATCCCCGTGCGCTCGGCGAGCTCACGGACCAGCGCGTGCGTGCGCTCGTTCTTGATGTTCAGACTCATGAGCTCATTCTACCGTGGTGGACTGGCGTGTTCTACCGTTCTACCGCTCGAGCACCACGGCCAGGCCCTGACCGACGCCGATGCAGATCGCGGCGACCGCGACCCCACCGCCGCGGCGCGCGAGCTCGTGGGCCGCGTGGCCCACGATGCGCCCGCCGGAGGCGCCGAGCGGATGGCCGATCGCGAGCGCCCCGCCGTGGATGTTCACCTTCTCGGGATCGAGGTCGGGCCAGCCCTTGATGTCGGCGAGCGACTGCGACGCGAACGCCTCGTTGAGCTCGACGACGTCGACGTCGGCCCAGGTGCGGCCGGCGCGCGCGAGTGCCTTGTTCGCGGCCTCGATGGGCGCCAGCGGGAAGACGTCGGGGTCCACACCGTGGGCCCCGCGCCCGGTGATGCGCGCCAGCGGCTCGACGTCGAGAGCGCCCTCCGCACCGAGCAGCACCGCCGAGGCCCCGTCGTTGATCGACGACGAGTTGCCGGCCGTGACGGTCCCGGCGTCATCGCTCGCGAACAGGGCGCGCAGCTTTCCGAGCTTCTCCAGCGACGTGTCGTCGCGGATGCCCTCGTCGCGCGCCAGCTCGGCGCCGGGCACCTGCACGATCTCGCGATCGTACACGCCGTCGGTCCAGGCCTTGGCCGCCAGCTGATGCGAGCGCAGCGCGAAGGCGTCCTGCTGCGCGCGCGTGAGCCCGACCTGCCGGGCGACCTTCTCGGCCGACTGCCCGTTCGAGATCGTCCACTCGGCCGGCAGTGCCTTGTTGATCATGCGCCAGCCGATCGAGGTGTTCCACATCGTCTGGTTGCCGGTGGCGGGCCACGGCTTCGCCGACTTCTCGACGATGAACGGCGCCCGGCTCATCGACTCGACACCGCCGGCGAGCACGAACCGAGCGTCGCCGGCCTCGATCGCCCGCGACCCCTGCACGACCGCCTCGAGCGACGACGCGCACAGCCGGTTGACGGTCACACCGGTCACACTCGTCGGGAACCCCGCGAGCAGCGCCCCCATGCGCGCGACGTTGCGGTTGTCCTCCCCCGCCTGGTTGGCGTCGCCGAAGATCACGTCGTCGATCTGCGCGGCATCCACCCCCGTCCGCTCGACGATCGCCTTCATCACGACCGCGGCGAGGTCATCGGGCCGGATGCCCGACAGCGCTCCTCCCGCGCGGCCGAACGGCGTGCGCACGGCGTCATAGACATAGCTTGCGGTCATGATCACTCCTTCGTGGGGGTGGATGCCGCGGCATCCCCCGTCGCATCGATCAGGGTAAGCCCGGTGAGCTGCTCCAGCTCGGCGACGGTGGTGTCACCGAACGCCTCACGGACGGCGAAGCCGTCGGGCGTGACGTCGAACACCGCGTGGTCGGTGTACACGCGGGTGACGCAGCCGACGCCGGTGAGCGGATAGGTGCACGCGGCGACGAGCTTCGAATCGCCCTTCTTGGTGAGCAGGTCGGTCATCACGTAGACGCTCTTCGCGCCGATCGCGAGGTCCATGGCCCCGCCGACCGCGGGGATCGCCCCGGGCGCTCCGGTCGACCAGTTGGCGAGGTCGCCGGTCTGCGACACCTGGAACGCACCGAGCACGCACACGTCGAGGTGCCCGCCCCGCATCATGCCGAACGAGTCGGCGTGGTGGAAGTAGGCGGCGCCGGGGAGCGCGGTGACGGCCTGCTTGCCGGCGTTGATGAGATCAGGATCGACGCGCCCCGGCTCGGGCGCACCGCCCATGCCCAGCATGCCGTTCTCGGTGTGCAGGATGATCTCCTGATCGTCGGGCAGGTAGTTCGCGACGAGGGTCGGCGCCCCGATGCCGAGGTTGACGTACGAGCCCTCGGGGATGTCGGCGGCGATGCGCGCGGCGAGATCATTGCGGGAGATGGTGGTCATCGTGCGGCCTCCTGCTCGGCGTCTTCACGGGGATTGCCTTCGAGGTCGACGCCGCCCACGAATGCGCCGCCCTGCAGCCAGCGGCGCTCGCCCACGGCGACGACGCGGTCCACGAAGATGCCGGGGGTGACCACGGCCTCGGGGTCGAGCTCACCCAGCGGCACGATCTCGTCGACCTGGACGATGGTGACCGACGCCGCCGACGCCATGATCGGCCCGAAGTTGCGGGCCGTCTCGCGATAGACGAGGTTGCCCCAGCGGTCGGCCTTGCGGGCGCTGACGAGGGCGAAGTCGGCGCGGATCGGGTACTCGAGCACATAGTCACGACCGTCGATGGTGCGGTGCTCCTTGCCCTCGGCCAACTGCGTGCCCACGCCCGTCGGAGAGTAGAAGCCCCCGATGCCGGCGCCGGCGGCGCGAATGCGCTCGGCGAGATTGCCCTGCGGAACGAGCTCGAGCTCGATCTCGCCGGCGCGGTAGAGGCCGTCGAAGACCCATGAGTCGACCTGCCGCGGGAACGAGCAGATGATCTTGCGCACGCGCTTGCGGGCCAGCAGCGCCGCGAGCCCGACATCACCGTTGCCCGCGTTGTTGTTGACGATGGTCAGGTCTTTCGCACCGGACTCGATGAGCGCGTCAATGAGTTCGACGGGCTGGCCAGCGCGGCCGAACCCCCCGATCATGACGGTCGCGCCATCGGGGATTCCGGCCACGGCGGATGCGACATCCGCCACGGTCTTGTCGATCACGGGTCCTCCTCAGTGAGCTGCACCGTGCGTCTCGCCGGACTGATGTTCGTACTGCGAACGCTCGTGCGCATTACGGACATTCTACCTCCGCACACCGCCGAGAGGAAGAACGTCGCCCTTGCGCAGACAGGAATGACGATATAGCGTTCAGACAACACGGTCGATCGGCATTTATATCTATATTCAACATAGTGTGTGTGCCGGCGCCGTGCGATGGACCAATGGAGGTAATTCATGTCGACGCTGACGGACCCGATAACGGACGACGCCTTCGACGTCATCGTCGTCGGCGCCGGAGCGGGAGGGCTGTCAGCGGCCGTCCGCGCAGCCCACGGCGGCGCCACCGTGCTCGTGCTCGAGGCCGCCGAGGTGTGCGGCGGGGCGACCGCGTGGTCGGGCGGGTGGCTGTGGGCGCCCCGGTCGATGCTCGCGAAGGCCGAGGGTGTCGACGAGCCGATCGAGGACGTGAAGGAGTATGTGCGCGCGGCCGTCGGCGACGACTATGACGAGGAACGCGTCGACGCGTTCCTCCGTGCCGCCCCCGAGATGATCGAGTTCTTCCACACCCGCACGGCGCTCCGCTTCGTCCCCGGATCGCAGATCAAGGACATCTACGGAGACCTGCCGCACGCCGGCACGGGCAACCGCTCTGCGGGGGCGAAGCCCATCAACGCGCGGCGGCTGAGCAGGGCAGTGCGCTCCCTCCTGCGCCGCCAGCTCTATGAGACCTCCTTCCTCGGCATGGGCATCATGGCCGGCCCCGATCTCGGGGGGTTCCTCGCGGCCGCACGCGGAGATCTGAAGGGGCTCTGGCACGCGACGTGGCGCGTGGCGCTCCACGTGTTCGATCTCATCCTCTACAGGCGCGGGATGCAGCTGGTCAACGGGACCGCGCTCATCGGGCGCCTGCTCCAGTCGGCGGAGGACGCCGGCGTCCGCGTGAGCGTCTCGTCACCCGCCCAGCGCCTGCTGACCGACGAAGACGGGCGTGTCACGGGCGTCGTCGCCCGCACCCCCACGGGCACCCGCGCGTTCACCGCCCGCGCGGGCGTCGTCCTCGCGGCCGGCGGCTTCCCCAACGACGTCGCCCGGCGAAGCGAACGATTCCCCCGCACGCCGACCGGAGCCGAGCACTGGACGCTGGCGCCGACGACGGCCGACGGGAGCGGCATCTCGCTCGGCGAGAGCGTCGGGGGCGTCCTCACCCAGCGCGCCTCGGCCGGCGCGTGGTGCCCGGTGTCGCTAGTGCCCTACCGCAGCGGCCGTGTCGGGGTCTTCCCGCACATCATGGATCGCGCCAAGCCGGGCAGCATCGGGGTCGTGAGCACCGGCCGGCGGTTCGTCAACGAGGCCAACGGCTACTTCGACTACGTCACCGCCATGTTCGAGGCGGCGCCCGACGGCGAGCCGGTGCGCTCGTGGCAGATCGGGGACGCGCGGTTCGTGCGACGCTTCCCCCTCGGCATGGCCAAGCCGAGGCCGGTGCCGCTGTTCCCCTACCTGCGCAGCGGCTACCTCGTGCGAGCACGCTCGCTGGCGGCCCTCGCGCGCAAGTGCGGCATCGATCCCGATGCCCTCGTCGATGAGGTCGCCCGCTTCAACGCGGCCGCACGCAGGGGCGCCGATGATGACTTCGGGCGCGGTGCGACACCCTTCAACCGCTATGGCGGCGACCCGGGCTGCACGCCGAATCCCTCGCTCGCGCCGCTGAGCAAGGCGCCGTACTACGCCGTCCAGGTGCGGCCGGGCTCGTTCGGCACCTTCGCCGGCCTGGCCGCCGACGACCATGCGCGGGTGCTGGATGCCGCGGGGCGGCCGGTCGACGGCCTGTATGCGGTCGGCGCGGACCAGGCCAACGTCTTCGGCGGCCATTATCCCGCCGGCGGCGTCAACATCGGCCCCGCTCTCACCTTCGGGTTCGTCGCAGGCCGCGAACTCGCCGAAACAGCCCGAGGAGGGCACTGATGACCAGACAGCTCGGCATTGCACATCTCACGCTGCTGCCGCTGACGCCTCCCGAAGTCGTCGACGTCGCCGCCGCCGTCGGCCTCGACTTCGTCGGCCTGCGCGTGCACCGCGTCACTCCGGACGAGGAGATCGCCGACATGCACCCGCACTCCCCGGCGCTGCATGAGACGCTCTCCCGCCTGCGCGACAGCGAGGTGACCGTGCGTGACATCGAGTTCCTCCCGATCACCGCACGGACGACGCCGGATGACTGGCGCGGGGCGCTCGAGTCCGGCGCACTGCTCTCTGCGAGCGTGTTCACCGTCGCGGGCGCCGACCCCGATCGCTCACGGCTGATCGACACGCTCGGCCGGCTCTGCGAGGAGGCCGCGGGGTTCGGCATCCGCCCCGCCCTCGAGGCCATCTCCTATCAATCCGTCGCCACCGTCGCCGAAGCCGCCGCCATCGCCCGCGCCGCGGGAGCGGCCCTCATGCTCGATCCTCTGCACATCCAGCGCAGCGGATCGAGCATCGATGACGTCGCCGCGCTCGAGGCCGATCTCGTCCCCGTGGTGCAGCTGTGCGACGCGCCGGCAGAGCTCGGCGCCGACGATGACGACGCGCGGCGCTACGAGGCGCGGCGCCACAGGCTTCTCGTCGGGGAGGGCGAGCTGCCGCTGGCCGAGCTGCTCGCGGCCGTTCCCGCCGATGTGCCGGTGAGCCTCGAGGTTCCGAACGAGCACCTGCGCGAGACCCTCTCCGCGACCGAGTTCGCGGCACGCAACGTCCGGGCCGCACGAGAGCTCCTCGACCGCACGGACGCGGCCGCGTCGAACGCGGAAGGCGATCGTGATGCCTGAGACCGACTGGGACAAGACCGTCGACCTGCTCGTGCTCGGGTCCGGTGCGGCCGGGCTGTCCGCCGCGACGACGGCGGCGGCTCGGGGCCTCGACGTCCTCGTGCTGGAGAAGACCGAGTACCTGGGCGGAACGACCGCGTATTCGGCGGGCACGTGCTGGATTCCGGGGCACCGCCACCAGCGTGCCGAAGGCCAGACCGGCGAGCACGACGCCGCACTCCGGTATCTCGACCTGATCGTCGGCGACAAGGCGCCGCGTGAGCTGCGCGAGGCGTACCTGGATCGCGGGCCCGAGATGATCGACTTCTTCGACGACCTCGGAGTGCGCTTCTGGCACTCACGGACCGTCGTCGACTACCACCCCGAGGTCGAGGGCGCCGGCATCGGCCGCGCCCTCGAGCCCGAGACGTTCGACGGGCGCCTGCTCGGCGACGAGGACTTCCGCCGCGTGCGCTGGCCCGTCCCCGAATTCGCGCTCTTCGGCGGCACCCTCATGGTCCGTCGCGCCGAGGTCAACACGCTGCTCGAGCTGTTCCGCGGATCGCCGCGCGCCGCCTGGCTGGCCCTTCGCCTCGGGGTCCGCTGGTTCGTGGACCGCCTCAGCCACCCGCGTGGGACGCGTCTGGCGATGGGGAACGCGCTCGTCGCCCATCTCTTCCACACGCTGAAACAGCACGGCGGGCACGTGTCGTTCTCGAGCACGGCGAAAGAGCTCATCCTCGACGGCGGCCGGGTGGTCGGAGCCGTCGTCGGCTCGCACGGCCGCGAGGTGCGGATCGCGGCCCGGCGGGGCGTCGTGCTGGCCGGCGGCGGATTCTCGGCAAGCGCCGCATGGCGGAAGGAGCACCTGCCCCACCCCACCCCCCAGTTCACGCGGGCCGCCGAAGGCGCGACCGGCGACACCCTGTCGCTCGGCATGCAGGCGGGCGGCGTGCTCGGCCCCGACCATGGTGACAACGCGCTCTGGTTCCCGAGCTCGATCGGACGTCGCCGTGACGGCTCGCTGATGGTGTTCCCGCACATCTGGGACCGCGCGAAGCCCGGCATCGTCGCTGTCGGCCGATCCGGCCGCCGCTTCGTCGACGAATCGGTGTCGTACGACCGGTTCGTGCGGGCCATGTACCGGGCGAACACCGACGACGAGACCGTGCCCGCATGGCTGGTCCTCGACGCCGCCACGCTGCACGCGTACGGGCTGGGGATGATCCGCCCGCACACGTCACGGCCGTTCCTGACGAAGTACATCCGCGACGGTTACCTCTACCGCGGGCGGACCATCCGCGAGCTCGCCGCACGGATCGGTGTCGATCCGGAAGGGCTCGAGACGACCGTGCGCACGGCCAACCATGCGGCTGCATCGGGCGTCGACGAAGAGTTTGGCAAGGGCACGACGACGTTCGGCCGGCAGTACGGCGACCCCCGGCATCAGCCGAACGGGAACCTGGGCCCGATCCGGACCGGCCCGTTCTATGCGCTTGCGGTCGTCCCGACCCCGCTGGGCACCGCCCTCGGTTTGAAGACCGACGTGCATGCGCGCGTCCTCGACGGCGACGGGAAACCCGTTGCGGGACTGTACGCTGCGGGAAATGACGCGGATTCGCCGATGGGGGCCGAGTACCCTGGGGCTGGATGCCAGGTCGGTGCGGGGATGACCTTCGGGTATGTCGCCGCCCTGGACGCCGCACACGACGCAGACGGTTAGGGGCACTGTGGAAGCACGCTGGCTCGAGGCATTCGTCGCCGTGGCCGAGGAACTGCACTTCGGACGCGCCGCGCAGCGGCTTCACATGGCGCAGTCACCGCTGAGCCAGACCATTCGGCGGCTCGAGACGAGCATCGGCGTCCCCCTGTTCGACCGGAACACGCGAAGCGTGTCGCTCACGGCCGCCGGCACCGCGCTGCTGCCGATGGCCTATCGGGTGCTGCGCGACGTGTCGCTGGCCACGGCCGCGGCCCAGGCGGCATCCGGCCGTGTGCGCGGAACCGTGCGCATCGCGTTCTCCGGCGCGTTCAACCACCTGACGCTGCCCGCGCTGGCGCGCGCCATCCGCCGCGAGCTCCCCGACATCGAGCTGGAGCTCATCAGTCGTGTGAACACCGGGGAGGGGGTCACGCGACTGCGCAACGGCACGATCGACCTCGCCTTCGTCGGCCTCCCGGTCGGATCGCAGTCCGTCGTCTCATCGCGGCTCATCTCCGCGATGGAGATGGGCGCCGTCGTGCCCGAGGACCATCCCCTCGCCCACGAGCCCTCGATCAGCGTGAGCCAACTCGCCGAGGACGACTTCCTCTGCATGCCGACCGACGGGTCGTCGGCCATGGCCGAGGCCCTCATGCGCTGCTGCACCGCCGCCGGGTTCCGCCCGCGCGTGGTCCAGGAGATCTCGGATCCGTACATGCTGCTCACGTTCGTCGCCGCCGGGATGGGCGTGAGCATCGTCGCAAAAGATCTCGAATCGATCCTCCCGCGCGGTGTCCACTGGGTCCCGTTGAACGATCAGGAGGTCTACATGTACCACGGGATCGCGTGGATGACCGAGGACCACACGGCCGCCCTCGACGCGGTGCTCGAGCTCGCCGAACGCATCCTGCCGACACCGACGCAGCACGCGGCGCCCCGCTGACGACCCACTCCCCCGTCCGCGGCGACGATGTACGCGCCCCTCAGTAGTCGGCGCGTCCGCCCGACAGATCGAACACCGCCCCGGTCGTGAACGCGCACTGATCGCTCGCGATCCACGCGACCGTCGCGGCGACCTCGTCCGCGCGGAGGAACCGTCCCATCGGAATCAGCGCGCGGGTCTTCTCGATGAACTCCGGCGTGAGCTGCGCGAACAGGTCGGTCTCCACCATGACGGGCGCGACCGCGTTCACCGTCACACCCGACCCGACGAGTTCGCGGGCCAGCACCTTCGTCATGCCCACGACGCCGTGCTTGGCCGCGACGTAGGCGGCGATCCCCGGAGTGGCCTCTTTCCCGGCGATGGACGCGATCGTGATCACGCGCCCCGCGCCGCGCTCGCGCATTCCCGGGATGACCGCCTTGGCCGTCACGAACGCCCCGGTCAGGTCGAGGTCGACGACGCGGCGCCACTGCTCGACGTCGTACTCCCAGGCGGATGCGACCGGCCCCGTCACGCCGGCGCATGACACCAGGACGTCGATCCGTCCCATCATCTCGTTCGTGGCGGTCAGCGCCTCGTGCACCGAGCCCTCGTCGGTGACGTCCACCCGCAGCACCGCTGTCGCGTGCTCGTCGTCCGCCGGCGCGACATCCCACACCACGACCTCCGCGCCCGACTCGGCGAACAGGCGGACCACGGCGCGCCCGATTCCGCCCGCCCCTCCCGTGACGACGACATGCATCCCGCTGAACGAAAACGACACGTGTGACATGCGGCCACGGTAGTGCGGTATTGAGATGCTAACAAGCAGAATCAATGATCAATTTCATCGTTCTGTTTACACAGTTTCGATCAATACTGGAAAGGACCCCCACCAGTGGGCGTCTCATCGACGAGGCGACGGACCGGGGAGACAGACCAGGAGGCAGGACTCATGTCGACGTTCGTCGTCATCTATCAGTACGCAGACGACAGCGAGGAGAGCCGCAACGTGCATCGTCCCGACCACGTCGCGTTCCTCACACGGCTGCACGATGAGGGAGTCCTGTACATGAGCGGCCCCCTGGTCGACGATCCTCCCCGCGCGACCCTCATCCTGGAGGAGGCCGACCGTGCCGCCCTGGAGGCGCGGATGGACCAGGACCCGTTCTTCGCGAACGGGTTGATCGCCCGCCGCGACATCGCCGAGTGGCGGGTCGTCTTCGACCCTCGAACGGCGCAGGGATGAGCACCGCGCTGGCCGCACGCACGGTCGAGAAGGAGACGCTGTCGTTCGAACACGTCGCCATGCCGCAACGGAGAACCGGTGAATGCCTCATCCGCGTCGACGCCGTCAGCCTGTGCGGCACCGATCTGCACATCTTCCAGGACGACTACGCCACCGACCTCCCGATCGTCCAGGGCCACGAGATCTGCGGCACCGTCGTGGACCCCGACCCCGACGCCGATCTCCCCGCCGGCACCCGCGTCGTCGTCGACCCCCTCACGTCGTGCGGCGCATGCCCCGCATGCCGCACCGGCCACGCGAACGTCTGCCCGAGCCTCTCGGTGCTCGGCTGCTACGGCGATGGAGGACTCACCGAGTTCCTCAGCATCCCCTCTCCCCGGCTGCACCGCGTCCCAGAAGGGATGACGAGCGACGTGGCGGCGCTGGCCGAGCCCACATCGATCGCCATGGAGGCGGTGACGCGCGCCGAGCCCCGCCCCGGCGACGTCGCACTCGTTCTGGGGTGCGGACCCATCGGCCTCCTCGCCTCCGTCGCGCTGACCGATCTCGGTGTCACCGTCGTCGCGGCCGACATCGACGCCGCACGGGCCGCATCGGCGCAGAGCTTCGGCGCCGATGCCGCCTTCGCGGTCGGCCCGCGGTTCCCGGATGCCGCACAGGAGCAGACACTTGCGGAGCTGACCTGCGGCGCCGGGCCGCGCATCATCATCGAGGCGACCGGAGCGCCCGCCTCCCTGCAGAACGCCATCCGGCTGATCGCACCCGCGGGCCGCATCGTGCAGGTCGGCATCTCCAGCGCGCAGGCCTCGATCACGGTCAAGGACCTCACCGACAAGGAGATCGAGCTCTTCGGCAGTCGCAACAGCCGCGGACTCATCCCGGATGCCCTCGCGCTGCTGGGCCGTCACCCACAGGAGGCGGAGACCCTGATCACCCATCGCTTCGGGATCGAGGAGCTCGAGACCGCGTTCCGGACGATGGCGGACCGGTCGGTGCCGACCGGGAAGATCGTGATCCGCGTCTCTCCGGAGGGAGGTGCGGCGCAATGACCGGTCCGATCCCCACAGGAACGGAGCACCTGCCCGCGTCCGTGGATGTTCTGGTGCTCGGCTCCGGCGCGGCCGGGCTCGTCGCCGCCGTCCGCGCCGCCGATGCCGGCGCGGCGGTGTGCGTCGCTGAGAAGGCCGAGCTGCTCGGGGGGACGACGAGCGCCGGAGGCGGAGTGATGTGGGCGCCGGCGACGGAGCTGGCCGGCGCGCGAGGGTTCTCCGACTCGCCGGATCGCGCGATCGCCTATCTGTCGGCCTCGGCGGGCCACGTCATGGACGACGCGGCGATCACCGGCTATGTGCAGACGGCGCGCGATGCCGTCGACTACCTCGTCACCCGCACCCGTGTGCGGCTGACGCCACTGGCACGACCCGACTATCGCGGTGAGTGGCCGGGTGCGGCGCAGGGCGGGCGCAGCCTCGACAACGACGCCTTCGACCCCTCCGCGTTCCCGGGACTCGCGCAGATGCTGCGGCCGTCGTCCTACTTCCCGCCCCTGTCGATGGCCGAACGCGACGACCTCAACGGGCGCGCGCCCGATCCCCGGCTCCTGTCCGACCGCACGGTCCGAGGGGTGCGCACGATGGGTGGCGCCCTGGTCGGTGCTCTCGTCGCCTCGGCACTGGACCGCGGCATCCCGATCATCGCCGGCGCACGAGCGACGGGCCTGAAGCCCCGCGATGACGGATGGGACGTCGCCTTCGACGATGTGACCGTGCACGCGCACAGCGTCGTGGTCGCGACGGGCGGCTTCGAGTGGAACCCGCGCCTGCGCACGGCCTTCCTCGCCTTCCCGGTGACGCCCATCAGCGCGCCGTCGAACGAGGGCGACGGACTGGAGCTGGCGATGGCAGCGGGCGCGTCCGTCGCGGACATGACCGCGATCTGGGGTGTTCCCGTCATCACGCCGCCCGCCCAGAGCTACGACGGCAAGCCGTCGGGACGCATGGCGAACGTCGAGATGACCCTCCCCGGTTCGATCGTGGTCAACGCCGCCGGTGAGCGATTCGTCAACGAGGCGCTCGCCTATCACGACACGTGCCGCATGTTCGGCGACACGGATCCCGCGACCGGCCGGCCGCGCAACATCCCCGCCTGGCTCGTCTTCGACCACGCGTTCGCGCAGAAGTATCCGATCGCCGGTTCCGGTCCCGGTGCCGCACCCGACTGGGCGGTCACGGCGGACTCGATCGAGGAGCTGGCCGCGGCGTGCGGGATCGACGTCGACGGGCTGACGGCGACCGTCGACCGGTTCAACGGGGATGCCGCGCAGGGCCACGACCCCGTGTTCGGACGGGGCGGCACGCCGGAGGACCGGTTCCTCGGCGATGCGTCGCATGCCCCCAACCCCTGCTTGGCGCCTCTGACGGAACCGCCGTACGCCGCCGTGCCCCTGCACCCCGGCGTGCTCGGCACCTCCGGAGGCCTGCGCACCGACGACGAAGGCCGTGTGCTCGGGTGGGACGACGCGCCGATCGGCGGCCTCTACGCGGCCGGCAACGCCAGCGCGGGGGTCTTCCGGAACAACTACCCCGGCGGAGGTGCGACGATCGGCTCCGCGATCACCCGCGCCTTCCTCGCCGGTGCCGCGGCCGCCGCCGACCGGGCGGCGTCATGACGCGCATCGGACTGATCGGCGCCGGGGTCATCGGGCGCACACACGCGCAGGCGATCGCGAGCACGCCCGGGTTCGAGCTGGCCGGCGTGGCCGACCCGTTCCCGTCCGGAGCAGCCCTCGCCGAAGAGTTCGGTGCACCGGTGTATCGCGATCACCACGAGCTGCTCGCCACGGGCGGGGTGGACGCCGTCATCATCGCGACGCCGAACGACCTGCACGTCCCGATGGCGCTGGATGCCGTCGCCGCCGGCATCCCCACCCTCGTGGAGAAGCCCATCGCGACGACATCGGCCGAAGCACAGGCGCTCGTGGCGGCGTCGGAGGCACGAGGTGTCCCGGTGCTCGTGGGCCACCACCGTCGCCATCATCCGGTCGTCCGGCGGGCGAAGGAGATGATCGCGTCCGGGCGTCTCGGCCGCATCGTGGCCGTCAGTGCGACGGCATTCCTGCGCAAGCCCTCCGACTACTTCGACGTCGCATGGCGCCGGGAGCACGGCACCGGCGGTCCGTTCCTCATCAACCTCATCCACGAGGTGGACCTCCTCCGGCACCTCGTCGGCGAGATCTCGCAGGTCTCGGCCCTCGCGTCGTCGGCGACACGGGGCTTCGACGTCGAAGACACGGGCGCCATCGCGCTCTCGTTCGCGGAAGGGGCGCTGGCCGGTCTCGTCGTCTCGGACGCCGCGACCGGACCGTGGAGCTGGGACCTGACGGCGGGCGACTCCCCACGCTTCCCTGTGCACGATGTCGATTCGCACCGGATCGGCGGCGAGAGGGCCGCTCTGACACTGCCCGATCTCCACGTCTGGGAGCATGACGGGCCCGCGGAGTGGACGACGCCGCAGCACGCCGATCGGGAGCAGGTCGTCTTCGAGGACCCCTACGTCGTGCAGTTGCGGCACCTGGGGGAGGTGGCGGCCGGCCTGGCTGCGCCGCTCGTCGATGCACGCGAGGGCGCCAGGGACCTCGAGATCGTCGAGGCTGTGACCGCCTCCGCCCAGACGGGGAGCGTCGTCGCGGTCTGACGGAGTCAGGAGCCCGTCAGCGCGGCGAGGTGACGGAGCGCGAACTCGTACCCCTGGATGCCCGCGCCCATGATGACGGCCGTCGCCGCCTTCGAGACGTACGAGTGGTGACGGAACTCCTCGCGCCGGTGGATGTTGGTGACGTGCACCTCCACCACGGGCCGTTCTGCCGCCAGCAGCGCGTCGAGGATCGCGATCGAGGTCGAGGTGAACCCCGCCGGGTTCAGCACGATGCCGTCCGCCTCGGTGCGGGCGCGCTGGATGAGGTCGACGATCTCGCCCTCATGGTTGCTCTGATGGAACTCGATCTCGACGCCGAGTTCACCGGCGACCGAGGTGCACAGGCGCTGCACATCGTCGAGCGTGTCCGTCCCGTACAGATGGGGCTCGCGCAGTCCCAGCAGATTGAGGTTCGGGCCGTTCAGCACCATGATCCGTGTCATCGTCGTCTCCCTGTCGATCGTCGTGGTGAGGAGTGGTCACTGCGCCGCGGAGTGGGCACGCGCCTCGACGAGCTCGAGGAAGTGCGCGCGCATCCGGCGGGGATCGGGACGGACCCCGGTGATCAGGTGCATCCCCGCCACCGCCTGGCCGACGTTCATGCGTCCGCCGTCCAGCGTCGTCAGGCCGCGGGCGCGTGCCGCGACGAGGAGCTCCGTGTCGATCGGGAAGTAGACGACGTCGGCGACCCACGCCGTGTCGGCGAGGTCCGCGACATCGAACGGCGTCCCGGGGTGGGCGGCCATGCCGACGGGCGTCGCGTTGACCGCACCGTCCGCGGCGGCGAGGAACGCCGCCGCGGCGTCGGCACCCGCGGTCTCGACGCGACGGTCGGGGAACGACCCGCGCAGCCGTTCGGCGAGGTCTTCGACCCGCTGGGGCTCGATGTCGACCAGTGTGAGGTGGCGTGTGCCTGAGGACAGCAGCGCATACGCGGACGCCGACCCGGCACCACCGCCCCCGTACTGCACGACGTCATCGACGGAGCGGCCGGAGAGGCCGTCCATCACGCCGTCGCGGAAGCCCACCCAGTCGGTGTTGTAGCCGATGTACCGGCCGTCCCGGATCACGACGAGGTTCACGGCGCCCAGTCGTGCGGCGTCCGGATCGATCTCATCGAGATGCGCCATCACGAGCTGTTTGCACGGATAGGTGATGTTCACGGCCGAGTACCCGGCGGCGCGGAGGTCGTCGAGCACGTCCCCGACGCTCTCCGCCGGCAGGCCGAGCGCGTCGAGGTCGTGGAGACGATACTCGTACTCGAAGCCGAGCGCCCGCGCTTCCGCCGTGTGCAGCGGGGGCGAGAGCGAGGGTCCTATCCCCCGCCCGATGAGCCCGACGAGGAATCGCCCGTGCCGATGCTCCGCCTCCGGCTCCGCCGCCATCGTCCGTCCCATTCGCGCCGCTCCGTTCAGATGCCCAGGTAGATCTTGCGGACGCGGGGGTCGACCCGCAGATCATCGGCGGAGCCCTCGATCTCGATGCGCCCGTTCTCCATGACGTAGCAGTACGTCGTCGCCTCGAACGTCAGCTTCGCGTTCTGCTCGACCAGGAGGATCCCCATGCCTGCGCCGTTCAGCCGCTGCACGACGGCCAGGACCTCGTCGACGAGTTTCGGCGAGAGTCCCATCGAGGGCTCGTCGAGCACGAGCAGCTGCGGCTTCGACATCAGCGCGCGGCCGATGGCGAGCATCTGCTGCTGCCCGCCCGACAGCGCTCCGGCGAGCCGCGAGCGCATCTCGCCGAGCACGGGGAAGATCTCATAGATCTCCGCGAGCTGCGCACGCGTCTCGGCGTTCCAGCGCTGGATGTAGGCCCCCAGCAGCAGGTTCTTCTCGACGCTGAGCCCACCGAAGACATGGCGCCCCTCCGGCACGTAGCCGATGCCTTCACGGACGATCTTCCGCGCGTGCACCCGGGCGAGGTCCGTCGACCCGTAGGCGAGCCTGTCGGAGCGCCGCCCGACCAGCCCGAGGACCGCCTTCAGCGTCGACGTCTTGCCCGCGCCGTTCGCGCCGATGATCCCGACCGCCTGCCCGATGTCGACGGCGAAGCTCACGCCCCGCACCGCGGCGACACCGCCGTAGTTCACCTGCAGCCCCTCCACGACGAGCTTCGCCGGGGCGTGGCCCGAGGTCGATGTCAGCCGATGCGCAGCTGTGAATGCGTCACTCATCGCACCGTTCCTTCCGTCTGCTCGCCGCTGGCGTCGAGCATCTCCTTCTCCAGCTTCGCGTCGTCGCCGAGGTAGGCCTCGATGACCTCGGGAGACTGGCCCACCTCTTCGGGCAGGCCGTCGGCGATGACCCTGCCCGTGGAGAGCACGGTGACCCGATCGCACATCGACATGACCAGGCCCATGTTGTGCTCGATGATGATCACCGTCACACCCGTCGCGCGGATGTCGTTGACGATCGCCTTGAGCTGATTGACCTCGTCGCCGTTGAGTCCGGCGGCGGGCTCGTCCAGCAGGAGCAGGCGGGGCCTGGTCGCCATCGCCCTGGCGATCTCCACCCGGCGCTGCGCGCCGTACGACAGCTCTGACGGCTTCGCCTCCGCGAGGGTCAGCAGCCCGTAGCGTTCCAGGATCTCGTCGGCTTCCTGCCGCATCCGGGCATCGGCCCGCACCACCGACAGCGGACGGACGATGTATCGCCAGCTCCACCTGCTCTTGGTGCGGTCCACGCCCATCATGACGTTCTCGCGCACGGACATCAGCGGGAACAGTCGCAGGTTCTGGAATGTGCGGGCGACTCCCCGGAGCGAGAGCCGGTACGAGGGGGTCGTCGTGGACCGCTCCCCGAAGATCTCCACGGATCCCGACGTCGGCGGGTGGATGCCGCTGAGCACGTTGAACAGGGTCGTCTTTCCCGACCCGTTCGGACCCACGAGCCCGCGGATCTCACCCTCTCGCACCGTCAGGGACACACCCGCGAGAGCCTTCAGGCCCTTGAACGACTTGACGACGTCGGTGGCCTGCAGGACGACCGGCGCATCTTCGGCCGGTGAGAGCACGGCGCCCGGCAGGTCGACGGCGAAGGCCTCGTAGGGCGCGACCGCCATTCCGCCGGCGGACTCCTTGATGCGCCTGCTCCGCCAGATCTGCACGAGCCGCGCCGGGATCCCGGCGATGCCCGTCGGCAGGAACACGACGAAGATGACGACCAGGGCGCCGTAGCCGAGCTGCGCGTAGATCGAGAAGTCGGCGAGCCATGACCTGACGAAGATGAGTCCGACCGCACCGATCACGACACCGGGCAGGCTGTGCCGCCCGCCGATGATCACCATCGCCAGCAGCAGGAACATGTTCGCGAGGCTGAACGACTCGGGCGCGATGAATCGGATCAGACCCGCATACGCCGCACCGGCGACGCCGCCGTACAGCCCGCCGAAGGCGAACGCGATCATCCGCAGCACGGGAACGCGTGTGCCCATCGCCGCTGCCGCGAGGAAGTCGTCGCGCATCGCCCGCATGCGCCGACCGAGTCGGGTGTGGACGATGAACGCCGCGAAGGCGATGCCGAGGATGAGCAGCGCGAGACCGAAGTAGTAGAACAGGTAGTCGTCGGCGAGGTCGATGCCGAAGAACACCGGTGCGGGGATGCCGCTGAGCCCTTCGGCCTGACCCGTGATCGGGAGGTTCACGATCAGACTCGTGAACGCGAGCGACAGCCCCAGGGTGACGATCGCGAGATAGTGCGATTGCACCCGCAGCGCCGGGATGCCCACCAGGAGCGACACGAGGATCGAGACCACGACGCCCGCCAGGGCCGCCGGCCAGAAGTTCCAGCCGGCATGCAGCGTCAGGACCGCCGACGTATAGGCGCCGACGCCGAGGAACGCCACCTGGGCGAGGTCGAACTGCCCGGCGATGCCCATCGACAGGAACAGTCCGATGGCCAGCAGGCCGAACAGCATGGCGACGTTGCTGACGTGGATCGTGTACGGGTCGACCAGGTAGGGGAAGACGAGTGCGAGGACGAAGAGGACGACGAGCGGGATGCCGAGCGTCGCCGCTTTCTTGAGAATCATGCGCGGTTCACCGTGCTCTCTCCGAAGATCCCCGTGGGACGGATGATCACGATCAATGCGAACGCGACGAACGCCACGAGATCTGCATAGCCTTGCGACAGACCGGATGCGAATGCGTAGAGGACGCCGAAGAGCAGGCCGCCCACGATCGCGCCCTTGATGTTGCCGAAGCCGCCGAGGATCGCGGCCGAGAAGCCCATGATCCCGAGACTCGAGCCGAAGGTCGGACTCACGTAGAGGATGGGTCCCGCCAGCCCGCCGGCGAGCGCGGCCAGGCCGGAGCCGATGGCGAACGCTATCGCGTTGCTGCGGCCGACGTTGATGCCGAGGGAGGTGGCCTCCTCGTGATTGATGGCCACCGCCTGCATCGCGATGCCCTGCTTCGTGCGGTCGAGGAACAGCCACAGCACCAGCGAGGCGAGCGCCGCGACGATGACGACGACGAGCTCGTAGCGCTTGATGAAGATGCCGAACAGCTCGAAGGGTGCGCCGCCGATGGGGGTGGGGACCGCTTCACCGGTCGTCCCCCAGATGAGGATCGCGACGCCTTCGAGCATGATCCCGAATCCGATGGTGCCGATGAGCATCAGATCGAAGTCCTTGTTCTCGAGCGGTCGCAGGATCCGCTCGATGACGAGGCCGATGACGGCCGTCGCGACGATCGCGATGATCATCGCGACCCAGAACGGGATCTTCGCGGAGATGAAGAACGTCGCGGCGAGGTAGGCGCCGACCATGAGGATGTCGCCGTGGGCGAAGTTGACCAGGCCCATCGTGCGGTAGACGAGGGAGAAGCCGAGCGCCACCAGCACATAGATGGCGCCGAGCCCGATGCCCCCGACGAGTGTCTGCAGTACGAACTGCATGGTGACCTCCCGGGTTCCCCGCGCCTGCGAGCGACGATGCTCGGCGCGGGAGAGCGGATGTTTGGGGGGTGGGTGGGGCGCTGCTGCGCCCCACCCGAACGGATCAACCGTTCACGGGGACGAGGTTGCCGTCCTTGTCGATCTCGCCGATCTGCGTCTCGTGGACGCCGATGCCGTTGGCGTCGAAGTCGAAGTGGCCGACGAGTCCGTCGTACTTGACGGCACGGATCGCATCAGTGAGGTCCTGCCCCGTCGCGACCTTGGAGTTCTCCAGCGCCTGGATGAGGATCTTGGCGCCGTCGTATGCCTTCGCACCGTGCAGCTCGGCCGTCTCGTTGTACTTCGCCTTGTAGGCGGCGGCGAACTTCTTCGTCTGGTCGTTCGTGTCGTTGCCGAGGTACGGCGTGCTCACGATCGTGCCCGCAGCGTTGTCCACGCCGGCGGTCTTGACATAGACGGGAGTGCCTGCGGGCGCGCCTCCGGCGATGACCGCATCCATCCCGAGCTGGCGGGCCTGCTTGACGATCAGACCGGTCTCCACCTCTTCCGCGCCGATGAAGAGCACCTTGGGGCTCTTCCCGCGGATCGACGTCAACGCCGAGCTGAAGTCCTTCTGGTCGGGGGTGACCACCTGATCGGCGAGCGGCGTGACGCCGAGGTCCTTCAGCGCGGCCTTGAACGCGTCGCGCTCGCCCGCACCGTAGGCGCCGTTGTTGGTGATCATCGCGATGTCCTTATATCCCTTCTCCGAGACCAGGTACTTCGCCAGCGTCACGTCGTACGCGGTGCTGGACGGGCTGTTCAGGAAGACGAAGGAGTTGTGCAGCTCGCCCAGCTGGGGCGACTGCCCCGACGTGATCATCGGGATCTTGTTCTGCGCCATGATGGGCGCCATCGCAAGGGAGTCGGCGCTCTCGGCCGTTCCGATCATCGCGATGTTGCCGTCGCTGGCCAGTTTGTTCGCCAGGTTCGTGCTGGTCGTCGGGTCGCCCTGGTCGTCGTAGACCGTATAGGAGATCTGCCTCCCGTCGATGCCGCCCGCCGCGTTCTGCTCGTCGAACGCCATCTTGGCGCCCTTGGCCTCCCAGTCGCCCAGCGAGCTCAGCTGACCGCTCTGCGCATCGACGATGGCGATCTTGATCGGACCGCTGGAGTCGCTGGCCTTGGCACCCTTGTTCGCACCGGGTGCGGAGCACCCGGCCAACAGCATGCCCATTGCCGCGGCGCCGGCAAGCAGGACCACGGTCCTCTTGATTCGACGTTGAACCATCTTGCACCTCTTCGTGTCGGGGAGGCGGCAACGCTGCTGACCCGCACCGCCTCAGTTCCGGAGTGCCCGCTATACGAACGAGCGTTCTCTCATCGAACATAAAGCGGCCCTGATTATCCGTCAAGAACTATTGATCACCGGTTCGTAAACACAGTGTGCTCACGTTCGACTAACGCCGGTACGCGCCGGGAAGCGGGGGTCGTACGGCAGGAACGAGGTCGACGTCAGTGGGCTGCGAGCGCGTCGAGCGCCGCGGCGAGCTCCTCGCGCGTGGCCGTGCAGCCGCGGGCGGGGGCCCCGATGCCGTCCAGCAGCACGAGGCGCACGCCGTGGTCGTACTTCTTGTCTCGTGTCCAGGCGCTCTGCAGCCGATCGACGTCGATACGTGCGGCGATCGGCAGGCCGAGGGCGTGCAGCAGACGACGGTGCGTGTCGACATCCGCATCCGTGAGACGCCCCTGCACACGGGCGAGGTGCGCCGCCGCCATCATCCCGACGGCGATGGGGGTGCCCTCGACGCTCGCATCGAGTCCGAGCAGCCATTCGATCGCATGCCCGAAGGTGTGGCCGTAGTTCAGGTAGGTGCGCTCGCCCGTCTCGCGCTCGTCGCGGCCGACGATCGCCGCCTTGAACTCCTGACTGGCCGCGACCGCCTCGGCGACGGCCTGCTGCTCGCGCTCACGAAGGCGCGGCGCCAGCGCCATGACCCGTTCCACGGCCGCGGCGCCGTCCAGGAGGGCGTGCTTCGCGATCTCCGCCAGTCCGGCGCTGTACCCGCGCTGGTCCGCGCGGGCGGCGACATCGGTGTCCGCGACGACGGCGACGGGCTGATGGATGGTGCCGATGAGATTGCGTCCCTGCGGCAGGCTGATGGCGTTCTTGCCGCCGAGCGCCGAGTCGGCCTGCGCGACGAGCGTCGTCGGGACCAGGGCCAGCGGCATCCCCCGGTTGAAAAGCGACGCCACGAGTCCGGCGATCTCGCAGACGGCCTCGCCGCCGATCCCGACGACGATGTCGCTGCGGTGCACCGCCCTCTCGGCCATCCGCTGGGCGATGTCGGCGATGACCTCGAAGGTCTTGCCCGCCTCTCCGTCGTCGACCGGGAGCATCAGGACGCGGTCACGCCCGAGCTGCTCCGCGACCGTCTCGGCGATGGTCTCGTCGACACGGGCCGTCACGAGGACGATGTGCTCGGCATCCCCGATTCCGGGTATCAGCCGAGCGGTCTCGGGAATCAGTCGCGGCCCCGAGTGTGCGAAGTACGTGCCGCCGACCGTGGAGACGAGCAGGCTGGACACCTCGGGCAGCACGGGCGGCGGCACCATCGCCCGGACGACCTCGACCGCGATGTCGTCGGCCCGGCGTCCGCCCGTGTCGATCCGGATGGTCGCCAGGGACTCGTAGACGGGGAGCCTGCGCTCATAGACCTGCCGCACCCCCGAGGTCTGCAGGAGCGGCCGGAACGCGTCGCCGTTGATCCGCTCCATGGCCTGGTCGTACGGCACCTCGAGGTAGACGACGGTGTGCGAGGCCAGCATCCGACCGATCTCGGGATCGAGCGCCGCCCCGCCCCCGAGCGCGACGACGGCGGTGCGGTCTTCGAGCAGCTCGGCCACGACGGTGCGCTCGATCTGGCGGAAGTACGGCTCGCCGTGGAGATCGAACATCTCGCGAATGGATCGCCCCTCGCGGCGTTCGATCAGCACATCGCTGTCGACGAAGGGCACCCCCAGCAGGTCGGCGACAATGCGGCCGACCGTGGATTTGCCGGCACCCATGAAGCCGATCAGAACAACCATAAGGGCGTATCTTCGTCTCTGAGACCGAACCGTTCCCGATCCGATCCCTCCGTGATCGACTCCATGATAGGGGGCAGCAATGCCGCTGATCGACCCGCCCCGGCCATGGTCGCCCGCGCTCGCTCCCCTGCGCGCCGCTCGCCTGCACACCGAGCCGGGCACCGGTCCCCTCGTGCTCATGCACCAGGGCTTCCTGATCGAGACGGCGCACGTGTGGCGGCGGTTCACGGCCGCGCTGCAGTCCACGCACCGCTCGTCGGCGACCGTCGAGGAGCATTACCTCCGCACGATCGACTCGGCGCACGCGCTGGGACACGACCCCGATCTCGCCCTGGCGCAGTCCCTGGCCGCCGCCGTCGACGACGTGCAGGCCCCGGCCGTGGACGTGGTGGCGGAAGGGACGGGCGCGGCGCCCGCGCTCCTGCTCGCGCTCAACGATGCACGGGTGCGCCGCGTGGTGCTGTGGCATCCGTCGGGAGTCGACCTCGACGAGACCGGTTCGCTCACGCCGACGGGGATCACACCGCAGGAGATGACGGATGCGGAGGTGAGCATCGGCATCCTGTGCTCCCACGCGCACGTCGACGTGCTCGCTCCAAGCCCGGGCGTGCGTCTGGATCCCGCGCAGCTGCACGCCCCGGTGCTGATCATCGACGAGCCGGACGCCCCGCAGGCGCTCGCCCTGCACGAACGACTGCCCGAGTCGGCCTTCCTCCCCGCCGTGGACCGTCAGCGCATCCTGGACGACGACCTGCTCATCAAGCAGGCGATCGGCTTCCTTGCGGTGCCCGTGGCCCACGGTCGTCATTAGCCCGGGCGAGGGCTCGATCGCCGTCCGAGCCGCACGCGCCGTCACGAGGCGACATGCGCGGGCCGCGGCATCCACCCGCCGATTAGGCTCGCGAGCGAACCGTTCTTCGACGACGAGAGGCGCACCATGGCACAGATCGCGACCACCACCGCGGGGAGCCTTCCCCGCACGCAGGCGCTCATCGACGCGAACGGCGCGCGCGAGCTCGCCGACGACGGGTTCACGCTGAAGACTACTCCCGCGTTCGACGACCTCGTGACCGCCGCCGTCGCCGATGTCGTCGCCCGGCAGCGCGCGGCGGGCATCACGCTCGTCGGCGACGGCGAGTTCGGCAAGGCGATGTCGAGCGCCGTCGACTACGGCGCGTGGTGGTCGTACTCGTTCCAGCGCGTGACGGGACTCTCGCTCACCGACGTCAACCCGATCATCGCCGCGCCCGAGGCGGGGCAAGACCTCGCCGGGCAGCGCGCCGTGCGGTCGGAGCCCGGCAGCATCCGCCTCACCTCGTTCGTCGACCGGCGCGACCGGCAGCGGTTCCCCGCCGTGTACCACGACGCCGAGACGGTGCCGCAGGGGCACATCGCGACGGCATTCCCCACCACGACGGGTGCCATCTCCTATCGGGGGCAGGATGCCGTGGCCGCCGACATCCGTCATCTGAAGGCCGCGCTGCAGCCGGGCGAGCAGGGCTTCCTCACGGCGATCTCGCCGGGCAGCGCCGCGCGTGTCGTGAACACGCACTATGCCACCGAGCAGGCGCACATCGACGCTTGGGCCGACGCGCTGCGCGAGGAGTACAAGGCCATCACCGACGCCGGGCTCGTGCTGCAGATCGACGACCCGTCGCTGGCCGAGAACTGGGACCAGATCAACCCCGAGCCCTCGGTGGAGGACTATCAGGCGTTCACGAAGATCCGCATCGACGCGCTCAACCGGGCGATCGAGGGGCTGCCCCGCGAGCAGGTGCGGCTGCACCTGTGCTGGGGCTCGTGGCACGGGCCGCACACCACCGACATCGAGCTGCGGCACATCCTGCCGGTCGTGCTGCAGGCGAACGTCGGATCGATCTCGTTCGAGGCGGGCAACGTGCGCCACGAGCACGAGTGGTCGGTGTGGCGGGATGCCGCGGTGCCGGCTGACCTCGTGCTGGTCCCGGGTGTCGTCAGCCACGCCACCAACGTCGTCGAGCACCCCGACCTCGTCGCCGAGCGCATCGGACGGTTCGTCTCGATCGTGGGGCCGGAGCGGGTCATCGCCTCGACGGACTGCGGCCTCGGCGGCCGCGTGCACCCCGACATCGCGTGGGCGAAGCTCGAGGCCCTGGGCGAGGGCGCGCGCCGCGCCGGCGTCTGAGCCCGCGGCGCCGAGGTCGCACCAGATCTCGCGAGGTCGCACCAGATCTCGCGAGGTCGCACCAGATCTCGCGAGAAAGCGTGCGACCTCGCGAGAAGACGTGCGACCTCGCGAGAAGACGTGCGACCTCGCGAGAAGACGTGCGACCTCGCGAAAAGTCGTGCGACCTCGCGAAAAGTCGTGCGACCTCGCGAAAAAGCGTGCGACCTCGGCGACTCGCGCGCGAGTCAGGACTCCGCGAAGACCTGCTGCGCGATGCGGAAGGCCGTGTTGGCCGCCGGCACGCCCGAGTAGATCGCCGACTGGAGGATGACCTCTTTGATCTCATCGACGGTCAGGCCGTTGCGCAGGCCTGCGCGCAGGTGCATCGCCAGCTCCTCGTGGTGTCCGTGCGCGATCAGCGAGGTGATCACCGCGACCGACCGCGACCGGCGGTCGAGCCCCGGCCGCGACCACACATCGCCCCACGCCGTGCGCGTGATGAAGTCCTGGAAGTCGGCCGTCAGGTCGGTGATCTTCGCGTTCGCGGCATCCACGTGCGCGTCGGAGAGCACCTCGCGCCGCACGACCATGCCCTGGTCGAAGCGCTCCTGGTCTGACAGGCGGTCGGTCATGGGGTTCTCCTTCGGTTCTGTCGTCTCCACGCGCTCAGCGACCGGCGGTGGCGAAGAAGTCGCGCAGCAGGCGCGTGGTCACCTCGGGGTCTTCCGCGGGGGCGAGATGCGCGGCATCCGGCACCTCCGCCACCTCGCCGTTCTGCACGCCGCGCGCGATCTCGAGCGCGCTCGCCTCGGGGCACACCTGATCGAAGCGTCCGAACACGGCGAGCACGGGCGCCGTGATCTCACGGAGCCGATCACGCACGTCGTAGGCGGCGAGCGCCTCGCAGCACAGCGCGTAGCTCTCGTCGTCGGCGTCCTGCAGGGCGTGCAGCAGCCGCCCGGTGATGACCGGACGCCGCGACAGCGATTCGGGCGCGAACCAGCGCTGCGCCGACGGCACCACCAGCGACGAGGTGCTCTGCGCGCGCACGTGCGCGGCGCGATCGTGCCAGCCGGCGGTCTCGGCGATCTTCGCTCCGGAGCAGATGATGGATGCCGCACCCACCAGGTCCGGGTGGCGCAGCAGCAGCTCCAGCCCGACGGCTCCGCCCAGCGACACCCCCGCGTAGAGGATGCGCGAGGATCCGAGTCGACCCGCGATGTCGGCCACGCCGTCGGCGAGGTCGGCGACCGTGAACGCCGCGGTCGCCGCAGGCGACGTGCCGTGCCCGGGCAGGTCCCACGCGGCGACCCGCCAGGTCTCGGCCAGGTCGGGCACGACGTCGTCCCACAGGATCGTCGACGTGCCCAGCGACGGCCCGAGCAGCAGCAGCGGTGCGCCGGCGGGGCCGACGGGCTCGGTGACGGCGAGGGAGGGAACGGTCATCTCTTCTCCTGGAGGGTGTCGACGAGGGGGCCGGCCAACCCCGTGTAGCCGGAGGCATCGAGTAGCGCATCGACGTCGAGGGTGGATGCCTCGGGCAGCGCCCGCACGAGGGCGACGAGGTCGCCGCCGGCCGCGGCATCCCGCACCAGGGCACTGACGCGCTCCTTGCCGATGAGCGGGGTGAGCACGAGCGATAGGCGCTCCGACAGCACGAGGCCGCCGGTGAGATCGAGGTTGCGCCGGCACGCCTCGACGTCGACGCGCAGGTGCGCGGCCAGTGACGAGGCGTGCCGGGAGGCGCCCAGTGCGAGCCGGAGCAGCTCGCGCAGCGTCTGCCATTCGGCATGCCAGGCTCCGTCGGGCCGCTCGTCGCCGGCGAGCGCGGCCGCCAGGTGCAGGGTCGCGCCCAGCTGCGGCGCGCGCAGCGCGGCCGAGCGGATGAGCACGGCTTCGGCGGGGTTCTGCTTCTGCGGCATGGCCGACGAACCGCCGCCCGTGCCCTCGGCGACCTCGCCGATCTCGGTGCGGCTCAGGGTGGCGATGTCGGTCGCGAGCTTGCCCGCGGCATCCACCGCCTGCACCAGGGCGTCACCCAGCTCGGTGACCGGCCATCGGGTGACATGCCAGGGCGCATCGGGGGCGGCCAGGCCCGCGGCGCTGCTGTACGCGGCGACGAGGCGCTGCGCGGCATCCACCGATCCGGTGATCTCCACGAACGAGGCCAGGGTTCCGCCGGCCCCGCCGAGCTGGGCGGGAAAGGTCAGGGCCTCGAGCCGTGCGACGGCGCGGTCGAGTCCGCGCGCCCAGGTGGCGGCGCGCAGCCCGATCGTCGTGGGCACGGCGTGCTGGGTCAGTGTGCGCGCGACGGCGAGGTCGTCGCGGTGTGTCGCGGCGAGCTGCCGCAGCCAGTGCGCGGCGATGCCCAGCGACGAGCGCACCTGAGCGGTGGCGCGCTGGGCCGTCGCCATGATCGCGGTGTCCCAGATGTCCTGACTGGTCGCGCCGCGGTGGATCCACACGCGGGCATCGGCGGGCACGGCCTCTTTGAGGCGCGGCACCATCGGGATGACCGGGTTGCCGCCGCCGGCCGCGGCCGCCGCGATCTCGGCGACGTCGAACGAGATGGGCGCGCCCTTCTCGTCGAGTCCGAGCGCGTGGTCCACATCGCGCTGCGCCTCGCGCGGAGCGGTCCCGATGCTCGCGTACGCGCTGACCAGGGCGCCCTCGGCGCGGATGAGCGCATCCAGGAAGGACCGGTCGCTCACGAGGTCGTCGTGGCCGACGCTCACCGGGCTCAGCAGCCCCTCATCGATGGCGGTCATGGCACCTCCCCTGCGAAGCGTAGCGAACGGGTGGATGCCGCAGACCCACCGGCCCGCGGCATCCCGAACTCCTGTTCAGAACGTCAGGAAGACGGTCTCGCCCTCGCCCTGCAGGTGGATGTCGTGCTGCAGCGATCCGTCCGCCTGGCGCGTGGCGACCAGCGACGCGCGCTCGTCGGCGTCGAGCGAGGCCAGCAGCGGGTCGGCGGCGAGCGCCTCCTCGTCATCGGGCAGGTAGATGCGCGTGTGCAGCTTGTTGGGCAGTCCGCGGGCGAAGACGATGGCGGCCAAGAACGGCGCCTTGCCGGCTTCGGCGCCGGGGTTGCGGGTCCAGAACTCGTAGTGCCCGTCGTCGGTCGTGAACGACCGGCCGAACCCGGTGAAGGTGTGGTCGTCGCGGCGGAAGGTTCCGCGGGCGTGCGGCACCGAGCCGTCGCTGTCGGCGCCGAAGATCTCGACGATCGCGTCGGGGATCGGCGCCCCGTTGCCGTCATAGACCGTGCCGCCCAGCACGATCGCGCCGGGGCTGTACGGGTGGACGACCTCGTGCATCTTCGGGAAGACGGTGCCGTACGCGAAGAACGGACCGACGGTCTGGCCCGGGGTGGGCTGCAGGATCTTCTCGGGCATCAGTGCTCGCCCTCCTCGGGTTCGTGCCACGTGGCGTCGGGGCCGTCGATGACGATGTCCCAGCGGTAGCCCATCGAGAACTCGGGCACCGTGAGGTCGTGATCGTAGGTGCTGACCAGGCGATCGCGGTCGGACTGCCGGTGGATCGAGTTGTAGATCGGGTCGAGCGCGAACAGCGGATCGCCCGGGAAGTACATCTGCGTCACGATGCGCTGCGTGAACGCGCTGCCGAACACCGAGAAGTGGATGTGGGCGGGCCGCCACGCGTTCTGGTGGTTCTTCCACGGGTAGGCGCCCGGCTTGATCGACGTGAACAGGTACTCGCCCGCGTCATTGGTGATGACGCGTCCGGCACCGGTGAAGTTCGGGTCGAGCGGGGCGGGATGCTGGTCGCGCTGGTGGATGTAGCGGCCGGCCGAGTTCGCCTGCCAGATCTCGATCAGCTGGTTGGCGACGGGGCGCCCCCACGAGTCGAGCACGCGCCCGCGCACGGTGATTCGCTCGCCCAGCGGCTCGCCGGCGTGCTGCAGCGTCAGGTCGGACTCGATGGCCGCGACATCCCGCTGCCCGTATGCCGGGGAGTACAGCTCGATCGACTCGGGGTCGACCAGGCGCGGGTTCTTGGTGGGGTGGCGCAGCAGGCTCGAGCGGTACGGCGGGAAGTCGTAGATCGTGGCGGGCAGCTTCTCACCGGCGGCCTCGCGGCGCGCGTACTCGGCGTGGATGTCCTGGATCTCGCGGGTGATCTGCGCCTGCGGCGGGAAATCGGCCGACGCGAGCAGGCTCTCCGGCGCCGCCGCCGTGGACTGAGTGTCTGTCATGGTGTCTCCTTCGACCGTCCACGTGGTGACGGACCTCTCCAGGGTCGCAGGAACGCGGGCCCGTGGCCGTCGTATATCTCACTCACTGAGAGGAACGCAGGTCGTGATGCAGGTCGCGCGTCGCCTGCACGACCAGCGGCGCGAGCCGCCGCTCATCGGCGCGCCCGAGGTGCACGACGACGCCGAGCGCGATGGGCGGCAGTCCCTGCACGGGAGAGAGGGGGGCGGCGACCGACACGTTGCCGAGCGTCATCTCCTCGCGCGTGGTGGCGTATCCGCGCAGCTGTGCGCGTCGCAGCTCGCTGCGCAGGCGCTGCTCGTCGACGATCGACTGGGTGGTCTCGCGCTGCAGCGGCACCCGGAAGTACTGCTCGAGCCAGCTCTCATCGCGCGTGGACAGAAGCGCCTTGCCCACACCCGTGGTGTGCAGTGGCTGGCGTCCGCCCATGCGACTCAGCGTCGGGATCGACCCGGTGCCGGTGACCCGGCCGACGTACAGCGCGACGGAGGTCTCGGGCGTCGCGCCGTCGAGCACGGCGAGGTGCACGTTCTCGCCGGTCGCCTCGTAGAGCCGCGCCATGTGCGGCAGCGCGGTCTCGCGCAGGCGCAGCGACAGCGGCGAGAGCTCGCCGAGCTCCCAGAGCCGCGAGCCGATCGTGTAGGTGCGGCCGGGCGCACGGGCCAGCAGCCCTTCGGCGATGAGATCACCGAGCAGCCGGTGCACCGTGGAGATCGGGATGCCGCTGCGCGCCGCGATCTCGCCGGCTCCGACGGCCGGCTCATCGGCCGAGAAGCACGAGAGCACGCGCATGACGCGCGCGAGCATTCCGTCGTCCGGCATCCGTCCTCCCCAGGGCTCGAGGGTAGCGCGTGGCTGTGGTCTCCGCCGAGGTCGCATGGAATCTCGCGAGGTCGCGTGGATTCTCGCGAGATTCCGCGCGACCTCGCGAGAAAGCGCGCGACCTCGCGAGAAAGCGCGCGACCTCGCGAGAAAGCGCGCGACCTCGCGAGAAAGCGCGCGACCTCGCGAGAAAGCGCGCGACCTCGCGAGAAAGCGCGCGACCTCGCGAGAAAGCGTGCGACCTCGCGAGGTCGGCGAGGCGGGATGCCGCGGGTCAGTCGCGTCCGGTCAGCAACGTGCGCAGCGCGCGCTCGAGGGTCGCGACCTCGTCAGCATCCATGCCCTCTGCCAGCTCGCGCTGCACCTGCTCGACGAGCGGACGCAGACGGCGCCGCTCACCCAGGCCCGTCGCGGTCAGTGTCACGACGTTGCGCCGCGCGTCGCCGGCGGCGCGGCGCCGGGTGACGAGACCGCGTCGCTCCATGCGCGCGAGCAGGTCGGCGACCGTCGAACGATCGAGGTCGACCTCGTCGCACAGTTCGCGCTGACTCGCCTCGCCGCGGCGGTCGAGGACGGCGAGGATCGCGTACTGCACGCTCGTCGTCTCGGTCGAGGCCACCCGCGCCCAGGTGGCGACGTGACGCTGCTGCGCGCGGCGGATCAGGTATCCGAGGTGACGCTGCGGCTCGACGTCGAGCGCGGCGAGCACGTCGACCGGATCGCTCATCGCGCCGCCTCGAGCAGGAATCCGCCGAAGAACGCGGTGAGTTCGTCGCGGGCATCCAGCGGCAGCACGTGTGCGATGTACTGGTCGGGACGCACGATGACGATCGCCCCCTCGGGCGCGATGCCGCGCGCCGCGAAGACGTCCGTGGCCGCGCCGGTGGCCCAGACCTTCTCCCAGTCCTGCAGTCCCAGGGGTCCCGTGCGCGGCAGCAGGATCTCGGGCAGGCCGCCCAGCGCGACGTCGTGGTGGTCTTCGCGGAAGACCGCGCGCACGTCGATCACGCTGTCGACGTCGGCATCCGACGGCGTGAACCGTGCGGTCGGCGCGTCCGCGGCATCCGTCAGCCACTCCGCCAGCGCCCGCAGACCCTGCCCGCCCTCGTCGCCGAACGCGTAGAGGCGCCAGCGCCCGTCGGCACGGTGCACGTGGCCGAGTTCGCCGCGGTAGGCGTCCGCGACGCGGACGGCGGGCGCGGAGTGGAAGCGGGTGCCGATCTCGAACCCGGATGCCAGGGCCTGGTGCTCGCTCGTTCCGGTGAGCGTCGACGGCTCGTAGCGCGTCGCCAGCCCTGCGGTGTACCGCCCCTGCCGCGCGAACTCGGCCTGCATGGCCTCGGACGTGACACCGCCGCGCTCGGGGTGCTCGGGGTCGACGGTCGGCTGCGCGATGAAGTCGGACCAGAACCGGTCGAAGTCGATGAGGTCCTTCGCGACCGTCTGCCGCTCGCCCGAATAGGTGTGCAGCAGGGCGGGCGCCGAACGGCCCTCCAGGACGGCCGCGAGCTTCCAGCCGAGGTTGAACGCGTCCTGCATGGAGACGTTCATGCCCTGACCGGCTTTCGCCGAGTGCGTGTGGCACGCGTCGCCCGCGATGAACACGCGCGGGGTGCGGCCCTCATCATCGACGTCGTCGAACCGGTCGGTCAGGCGCTGCCCGACCTCGTAGACACTCGACCACGCGACCTGCTTCACGTCGATCGTGTACGGGTACAGGATCGCGTTGGCCGTCACCGTGAGCTGCTCGGCGGTGGTCGCACGGATCGCGCTGTCGCCGGCGGGGATCTCGCCCAGGTCGACGTAGCAGCGCACCATGTTGCCGCCCTCGCGCGGGATCATCAGCAGGCTGCCCTTTCCGGCCGACTGCACGACGTTCTTGGTGCGCCAGTCGGGGAAGTCGGTGGTCGCGAGCACGTCCATCACCCCCCAGGCGTGGTTCGCGGCATCCCCCGCCAGTTCCCGCCCGATGGCGGTGCGGACCGCGCTGCGCGCCCCGTCGCATCCGACGACGTAGTTCGCACGCACGGTGAACTGCTCGCCGCCGCGCTGCAGCACGACCTCGACCGGGTGGTCGTCGCCCTCGCCGACCGTGAGCGTCACGAACGAGACGCCGTAGTCGGCCTCGAGGCGGCTCGCCGAGCGCGCCGCGTGCTGCAGCAGGAAGTGCTGCATGCGCGCCTGGTTGACGATCACGTGCGGAAACTCGCTGAGCCCGTCGGGGGTGTCCTGCACCCAGCCGGTGCGCACGATCTGCGAGCGATCGTCGTCGCTCGGACCCCAGAAGTGCACCTCGTTGACCCAGTACGCCTCGCGCAGCAGCGCGTCGGCGAGGCCGAACGCCTCGAACATCTCGACCGTCCGGCACGCGACGCCGTCGGCGTGGCCGAGCGCGAGCGGCGCGTCGCGGCGCTCGACGATGCGGGTCGTGATGTCGGGGAATGCCGCGAGCTGTGCGGCCAGCACAGTGCCGGCGGGGCCGGTGCCGACGATGAGGACATCGACTTCGGCGGGGAACTCGGCGGTGCGGGATGCCGCCTGCGGCGCCGCGGGCTGGAGGTCGGGGTCGCCGGGCCGATACCCGTCACGGTAGTACTGCATGCGATCTCCTTCGATCCGGGCTCGATGCGTCGCTCCTGCGGTGGAGCGCCTCCACTATATCGTCAGTACCCCAACGATTCCAGTGCGGGATGCCGTCGGCCCATGCGACCTCGCGAAAAACCGTGCGACCTCGCGAAAACACGTGCGACCTCGCGTGAGAGAGTGGGGCATGGCCAACTCCCCCACCGGCGACTCGGTCACCGAGCGGCTGCTACGGGTGCTCGAGACCTTCACGCCGACGCGCACCGTGCAGAGCGCCTCGGAGATCGGGCGCCGCGCGGGGCTCCCCGCGTCGACGGCCCACCGCTTCATCGGCGAACTCGTCGAGACGGGGCTGCTCGAGCGGGATGAGGACCGGCGCATCCGCGTGGGCATGCGCCTGTGGGAGCTCGCGACCCGCTCCTCGGCCGCGCTCCGCCTGCGCCAGGCGGCGATGCCGGCCATGGAACGCGTGCAGGCCGCCGTCGGCGAGCACACCCAGCTCGCCATCCTCGAGCAGGGCGAGGCGCTCTTCCTCGAGCGCCTGTCGAGCCGCGATGCGACCTCCAACATCACCCGGATCGCCGGGCGCCTCCCCCTGCACGCCTCGAGCTCGGGGCTCGTCCTGCTCGCGTACGGGCCGGCGGAGCTGCAGGAGCAGGTGCTGGCCGGGCCCCTTCCGGCACTCACCCGCGCCACGATCACCGACCCCGCCGCGCTGCGCCGCAAACTCGCCGAGGTGCGCCGGCTCGGGCACGCCGTGGCGCCCGGATCGATCGAAGAGGTCGCGACGGGCCTTGCCGTGCCGGTTCGGGATGCCGCGGGCCGAGTCGTCGCGGCGCTCTCGGTGGTCGTCGCCCGCGACGCCGCGGTGGAGCCGCCGCTGGCCGCTCTGCACGCGGCGGCACGCGGCATCCACTCGACACTCGGCGCCTGACCGCGTTCAGAACTCCGCAAATCCGCACACAAAAGCCCCGAGGTCGGCCACTTCGGGGCGTTTCACCCCGAGATGACCGGAGTTCTGAACACGCGCCCCGGGACACCTCCACTCCACCCCTCACCCAGCCCCCCACCCGCCCCTCGCCCGAGGCGAGGGGATCTGCCGGATCGCGGACCGATCTGCCCGATTTTCTCCTCGCTGCAGCAGATCCCCTCGGCTCAGCCGAGGGGCCGCGCCACGACCCGTGCAGACTCCCATTCAACGGGAACAATGGGCCCGCAGCATCCCTCCTCATCCACAATGGGGAGCGGAGTCGAGGGAGACGCACATGACCACCACCGTGAAGACCCGGGTCGCCATCGTCGGGGCCGGGCCCGCCGGGCTTCTGCTGGCACAGCTGCTGCGGAACGCCGGCATCGAGTCGATCGTCGTCGACAGCCGCTCACGCGACGAGATCGAGCAGACCATCCGCGCCGGGATCCTCGAGGAGGGCACGGTGCAGGCTCTGGTCGCGGCCGGTGTCGACACGCACGCGCACCAGGTCGGCATGCGCCACGACGGCATCGAGCTGCGCTTCGACGGCGCCGGGCACCGCATCGACTTCGCCGATCTCGTCGGGCGCGGGGTCTGGCTGTATCCGCAGCACCTGGTGCTGCAGGACCTGCTGGCCACCCTCGTGCCGGCCGGCGCCGACATCCGCTTCGCGCACACCGCCGTGCGCGTCGACGACGTGACCGGCGACCGTCCGCGCGTGGTCGTCGCCGATGCCGAGGGCGCCGAGACCGAGATCGTCGCCGAGATCGTCATCGGCGCCGACGGCTCGCACTCGATCGTGCGCAAGGCCATGTCAGGCCCGCGCGCCGGGCTCTACCGCGAGTACCCGTTCGCGTGGTTCGGCATCCTCTGCGAGGCGCCGCCGAGCGCCCCCGAGCTCATCTACAGCAACTCGCCGAACGGCTTCGCGCTGATCAGCCAGCGCAGCGAGACCGTGCAGCGGATGTACTTCCAGTGCGCCCCCGATGTCGACCCCGAGGCGTACACGCAGGAGCAGCTGTGGGAGACGCTGCAGTCGCGCGTGCCGGGCACGACGCTGCACGAGGGGCCGATCTTCCAGCGCGATGTGCTGCAGTTCCGCAGCTTCGTGGCGCGCGAGCTGCGCCGCGACCGCATCGTGCTGGTGGGGGATGCCGCGCACACGGTGCCCCCGACGGGCGCGAAGGGCATGAACCTGGCCATCGCCGACGTGCTGCTGCTGACCGGAGCCCTGCGGGCGTTCCTGCTCGAGAACGACGCCCGACTGCTCGACGGCTACGAGCAGACGGCGCTGCACCGCATCTGGAAGGCGCAGAACTTCTCGTGGTGGATGACCAGCATGCTGCACCAGATGCCCGATGCGTCGGACTTCGATCGGATGCGGCAGCTCGGCGAACTGCGCAGCGTCACCGACTCGCACGCCGGGCGCACCTATCTCGCCGAGGCCTACACCGGCTGGCCGCTGGAGCGCATCGTCTGAGGCCGCCCCTGGTTGAGGCAGGCGGCGGAACGGCACGCGCCTCACAGGCTTCGGATAATCGCTCGAACTTCGGATGCGATCGCGGGATCGGGTCCGAACTTCATCACATCATCCGAAGTCTGTGAGGTGCCAGGCGCAGCCGCCCAACACTCCCCTACTCCGCGAGCCAGGCCGCGTACGCGTCGAACGTGTACGGCCGGCCGAGGAAGTCGGCGACGAGGTCTGCGGCATCGCCCGATCCGCCCCGCGCGAGCACGCGGTCGCGGTAGCGCGCAGCCACCTCGGGCGCGAACAGGTCGGCACGGTCGAAGGCGCTGAACATGTCCTTGGCGATCACGAGCGACCACATGTAGGTGTAGTAGCCCGAGCTGTAGCCGTCGAGGTGCCCGAACGCGCAGTGGAAGTGCGTGTCGTCGATGTACGGGAACACCGAGTACTGCGCCTGCGTCTCGCGCACGGTCTCGGTCAGGTCGTCGGGCACCCGCTCGTGGATGCGCAGCGACAGCGCCGCGTAGAACATCTGCGTGCGGGCGTGGAAGCCCTTGCCGAAGTCGTCGGCGGTGCGCATGCGCTCGACCAGGTCGGCGGGGATCGTGTGCCCCTCGTCGTCGGTCGCGAACCTCGCCAGGACCGCGGCATCCCACGCCCATTCCTCGAGCATCTGGCTCGGGGCCTCGACGAAGTCCCACTCGGTGGCCACGCCCGAGAAGCGCACCCACTCCTGGTCGCCGCCCAGCACATGGTGGATGAGGTGGCCGAACTCGTGGAAGAGCGTGACGACCTCGCTGTGCTCCATGAGCCCGGTGCCGAAGTTGCACACCAGCACGCCCTCGGGCAGCTGCCGTCCGCGCACGCCGGAGGCGAGGTCGAACTGCGCGGCGTGCTTGTACTTGCCCTCGCGCGGGTGCAGGTCGAGGTGGATGCGCCCGATGCGCACGCCGTCGCGCAGCACATCGTACGAGGCGACGTCGTCGTGCCAGATCGGCACCTCGACGCGCTGCCAGCTCAGGCCGAACAGGCGCCCGGTCACGTCGAGCAGGCCCTGCCGCACCTTCTCGAACGCGAAGAACGTGCGGGTGAGCTGCGCATCGACCGCGAACTGCTCCTTGCGCACGAGCTCGGAGTAGTAGGAGAGGTCGGCGGCGTCGATGTCGACGGCGTCGGGCACGTCCTGCCGCAGCCGCTCGAGCAGCACGGCCTTGTCGCGCTGCGCGGCGTCGGCCGCGGCATCCGCGATCCGGTCGATGAACCCGCCGATGGCGCGTCCGTCGCCGATCATCTTGACCTCGGCGTCGTAGTCGGCCCAGTTCGCGTAGCCGAGCAGCCGCGCGTGCTCGGCGCGCAGCGTCAGCAGGCGGTGCAGCACGGCGTCGTTCTCGGGCCACGCGATGTTCAGGCGCTGCAGCGTCATGGAACGGCGGGTGGATGCCACGGAGCAGTACGTTCCCAGCGGCACCGCGTCGGGGTAGTCGGTCGACACGGCCACGAGGCCGTCGCCGCCGGGCGCGTGGGCGGCCATCCAGTCACCGGGCATGCCGGCGAGCTCGTCGGGGCGCACCCGGATCTCACGGACCCCGGACCGGATGTTGCGGCTGAACTCCTGGCTGGCCTCGAGTTCTTGCTGCGCCAGCTCGCGCAGGCGTGCGCGCGTGGTCTCGTCGCGGTCGACGCCCGCACGGCGGAAGTCGCGCAGCACCCGCTCAAGCAGCCGCGTCGCGTCGGCGTCGAGGCCCGCCGGGTCGACGGCACTGACGATCTCGAACAGCTCGCGGTCGAGCCCCAGCTCGGTGTGGAAGGCGTCGACGCGCTGCTCGGCCTCGTCGGCGGCATCCCGCACCGTCTGCTCGGGATTCGTCTGGGAATAGACGGATGCCGCGGCCGCCGCGTTCGCGACGGCGAGCTCCACGTCGTTCCAGGCGTTCAGCACGGCGAGCGCGTCGGTCGGACGCTCGGCGCGCAGCCGGGCGACCAGGTCGCGGGCATGGTCGAGCTGGCCGTCGCAGCGGGTGCCGATCCAGGCGAGGGTGTCGGCGGGGGCGGGAAGCAGCAGCGGTTCGGGAGACGTCACCGGACGAGACTACGTCACGCGGCGCGCGCAGGGGTGCGCAGATGCCGGGCGACGGCGAGCCCGGGGAAGAGGAACAGCAGCACGGCGACGAGCTCGACGAGCAGCGGCACGGTCCAGGCGCCGGTCGCCTCGTGCAGCGCGCCCAGCAGCAGCGGGCCTGACGCGGCCACCGCGTAGCCGAGGCCCTGCACGATGCCCGAGCGGCCGGCCGTGGTGTGCTCGTCGTCGCCGAACGCGTTGATCATGATGAAGACGATCGTGATGCCGCCACCCTGGGCCAGTCCCCCGATGACACACCACGCCAGCCACAGCCCTGGCGCGAACAGGAAGCCGAGCGGCACTGTCAGCCATCCGATGCCCACGCACAGCACGCCGATGAGGATCGACGAGCGCAGCGTGATCACCGGCAGCAGCAGGCTGCCGATCATGCCCCCGACCTGGAAGAGCGCGGCGATGGCACCGGCGGCGCTGCTGTCGAAGCCCTGATCGCCGAGCAGCGTGGGCAGCCAGGCCGTGATCGCGTAGAACGCGAACGCCTGCCCGCAGAACGCGGCCGCCAGCAGCCAGGTCGGGCCGTGCCGCATCACCGAGACCCGGGGCGTATCGGCGTCGCGGCGCGGACCGGGCTTCGGCGCGAACGCGGCCCGCACCCCGCGCATACCGACCCAGACCACGAGCGCGATGAGGGCGAACACCGCCCATGAGGCGATGGCCCAGCGCCATCCGACGGCGTCGGCCAGCGGCGCGGTGCCGAGGGTGACGGTCATCGTGCCGACGTTGAGGGCTGCCGTGTAGACACCGGTCATCGTGTGCGCGCGCCGGGCGCTGAACTCGCGCGCGATGATGATCGGCAGCACGACGTTGCCGATCGTGACGAACGCGCCCAGCACCGCCGTGCCGACCAGCGCCATCGCGATGCCGTCGACGGAGCGCAGGATGCTGCCCAGCACGACCCCGCCGAGGGTCAGCGACAGCGCGACATCCGCCCCCGCGCGCCGGATGATCGCGATGGCCAGCGGTGCGCACACGGCGAAGCAGAGCACCGGGATCGTCGTCAGCAGACCGACGACGCCCGCGCCGACGCTGAGGTCGGCGCCGATCGCGCGCGCGACGGGCGCGACCGAGAGGATCGGGCCGCGCAGCATCGCCGCCGACAGCACGATCACGACGATGAGCACCGGGAGGGAGCGGGATGCTGCGGGGCGGTCGGGCATGATCAGCAACGCTACTCGCGGCCGGGGCATATGCCTATCTGCGTAGTCATCGGGAGCGCCCGAGAGACTGTCGAGCGGGCTGCGCAGCGCGGGCGCGGCCCCCGACCGCGCAGCACCTCCTCCGTTCAGCAGTCAGCTTCTGCAGGCGTCACGGCCCGGCGGCGGTAAGAACAGACTGCTGAACATGAGAGGCATCTGTTCGCCAGTCAGCTTCTGCAGGCGTCGCGCGCTGGCGCCGGTAAGAACAGACTGCTGAACACGGGGCGAAACCGCGAACCGGGGCTACTCCCCCGCGCCGGCGAGGCGGCGCAGCAGCGCCGTGAAGGTCTCGAACTCGTCGTCGTCGAGCACGGAGAAGTGCGCACGCTGCACGACCTCGACCGCCGTCCGCGCGCGGTCGCAGGCGTCGCGGCCGGCATCGGTGGCGACCACCACGTTGACCCGGCGATCATTCGGATCGGGCTCGCGCCGCACCCACCCGCGTCGCTCGAGGTCGTCGAGCACGCTCACGACCTGGCTCGGGTCGAGCCGCAGGAACTCGCTGAGCTCGCGCTGCGTGGGCCGCGCACCGGCGACGGCCAGCGCGAGCACCGAGTAGGAGCGCACCTTGAGGCCGAGGGGGGCGAGGGCCGATGTCGCATCGGCGAGCGAGAGCGCATTCGCCCGCGCCAGCAGAAAGGCCGGGTCACTGCCGACCGTGGTCGCCCACAGCGGCGATGCCGTCGCCTGCGTCGTCTCGCCCATCCGGCCTCCTCGTGCGACTATCCTGCCAGAAAACAATCATTGACAATCTCAATGATGTGCGATTGCATCGGATCAGCGCAAGAGCATCGGTGCACCCGCAGGAACGCCGGGTCCACCGCAAGCGCGTCGGCAAGAGCGAAGGAGCAGGGATGTCACTCGAGGGCAAGGTCGCCATCGTCACCGGATCGGGTCGCGGACTCGGTCTCGCATATGCGCAGGAGCTCGCCCGTCAGGGCGCGGCGGTCGTGGTGAACGACGTCGACGAGAGCACCGCGGCGGAGGCCGCGGCATCCATCACCGACGCCGGCGGCCGCGCGACGGCCGTCGTCGCGCCGGTCGGCTCGGCCGAGACCGCCGACCGCCTCGTGCAGGCCGCGGTCGAGACCTTCGGGCGCCTCGACATCCTCGTGACCAACGCCGGCGTGCTGCGCGACAAGGTGCTGTGGAAGATGAGCGACGACGACTTCGACACCGTCGTGAACGTGCACCTGCGCGGCACCTTCACCTGCGTGCGTGCCGCCGCGACCTACATGCGCGAGCATGAGATCGCCGGACGCATCATCTGCATCGGCTCGCCGGCGGGCCAGCGCGGCAACTTCGGGCAGACCAACTACTCGGGAGTCAAGGCCGCCATCGTCGGCATGGTGCGCACCTGGTCGATGGAGCTGCGCAAGGCCGGCATCACCGCGAACGCCGTGATCCCGGTCGCCGCGACCGCGATGACCGCGACCATGCCGTACTTCGCCGCGGCCGTCGAGGCCGACGCCGCCGGCGAGGCGATGCCGCCGTTCTTCCGTCACGACCTCGGCTTCGGCACGGCGGACGACGTCGCGGGACTCGTCGCGTATCTCGCGTCGGATGCCGCGGCCGCCGTGACCGGCCAGGCCGTCGGCGTCGGCGGCGACCGGCTGCAGATCTGGTCGCACCCCGAGCCGGTCTTCAGCGCCTACCGCGAGGGCGGCTGGAGCGTCTCGGCGCTCGACGAGGCCTTCGGCGACATCATCGACGCGCACCGGCAGTCGGTCGGCGAGACGTTCCCGCCCCTGCCGGAGGAGCTGCAGCGGTAGAGCCGCGTCGTTTCGACTCGTCGCCCCGCGCTCAACGACCGGAAAGGCACCCATGACCCGCTACGAACCCGCGATCGACGTCGCCGCGTTGCAGGCGATCGACACGCACGTGCACATCGAGGACGACGGGCACGGCGGCAACTCGCTGCCGCCCGAGCTCGCCGCCGCGGCCGACAAGTACTTCGGCGCCGGCGGCCCCGCCCGCGACCTCGACGCCGTCGCCGCCTACTATCGCGAGCGCAAGACCGCGGCGGTCGTGTTCACGGTCGACGCCGAGACGCAGCTGGTCCACCCGCCGGTCGACAGCGCCGCGATCGCAGAGGGCGCCGCCCGCAACAACGACGTGCTCATCCCCTACGGCTCGGTCGATCCGCGGCGGGCCGACGCCCTCGACCGCATTCGGCGGCTCGTCGACGAGTCGGGCGTGCGCGGCTTCAAGTTCCACCCGACCGTGCAGGGCTTCGACCCGAGCGACGAGCAGTACTACCCGTTGTACGCCGCGATCTCCGACGCCGGCGTGCCCGCACTCTTCCACACCGGGCAGACCGGCATCGGCGCGGGGCTGCCGGGTGGCTACGGCTTCCGCCTCGCGTACTCGAACCCGATGCTGCTCGACGGTGTGGCCGCCGACTTCCCCGATCTGCAGATCATCATGGCCCATCCCTCGGTGCCGTGGCAGGACGAGGCGATCTCGGTGGCCACGCACAAGCACAACACGTGGATCGACCTGTCGGGCTGGAGCCCCAAGTACTTCCCGCCGCAGCTCGTGCGGGCCGCGAACTCGTTCCTGCGCGAGCGGATCCTGTTCGGCTCCGACTTCCCTCTGATCACACCCGACCGCTGGATCGCCGACGCCGAGAAGGCCGAGCTGTTCAAGCCCGAGGTGCTGCCCGCGATCATGAAGACCAACGCGGTGCGGCTGCTGGGCTTGGCCGGCTGAGCGACGCCGGGCAGCGGCATCCCCCATTCACGACACAAGGAGAGAACATGACCACCACCGTCGCCTATGACGACCTGTCGAGCCTCGTCGGCCAGGACCTCGGATACACCGAGTGGCGCGAGATCACGCAGGAGCGGGTGAACACCTTCGCCGACGCGACCGACGACCACCAGTGGATCCACACCGAGCCCGAACGGGCGAAGGACGGCCCGTTCGGCGGCGCGATCGCGCACGGCTTCCTGACCCTGTCGCTGCTGATCCCGCTGTGGACCGAGCTGCTCGAGGTCACGGGCGTCACGACGAAGGTCAACTACGGCCTCGACAAGGTGCGGTTCGTCTCGCCGGTGAAGGTCGGCGCCCGCATCCGCATGACGGCGACGATCGCCGAGGTGCAGGAGGTCCCGGGTGGCCGCCACCTCGTCGTCGACGCCACCATCGAGACTGAGGGCGGCACGAAGCCGGCCGTCGTCGCGCGCAGCCTGCAGCGCCTGTACGCCTGAGGCCGCGGCCCGCGGCATCCCCCTCTTCACCCTTCAACGACGAAGGACAGACATGCTCAACAACGGCATCGGCACCTGGGTCAACCGGCGTGCACAGCGCATGCGCGAAGACGCGGCGATCTCGTTCCGCGGTCGGCGCATCGGATACGAGGAGCTCGACGAGCGCATCCTGCGCCTGGCCGACGCGCTGCGCACGCGCGGCGTGCAGCCCGGCGACCGCGTCGCCTATCTCGGCAACAACCATCCCTCGTTCCTCGAGGCGCTGTTCGCGACGACGATGCTCGGCGCGATCTTCGTGCCGCTGAACACCAGGCTGGCCCCGCCCGAGATCGAGTTCGCCGTCGACAACTCGGGCGCGACGACGCTCATCTTCCAGGACGCGCTGCTCGACCTGGCACGTGCCGGCACCTGGTCGTCGTCGGCCCGGCGGCGCATCTGCGTGGGCCGCGGCGACATCCCCGGCGCGGAGGACTACGACGAGGTCGTCGCCTCGGGCGCTGCCGAGTACCACGACGTGCCGGTCGCGCTCGATGACGCGGCGCTCATCCTCTACACCTCGGGCACGACCGGGTACCCGAAGGGCGCCGTGCTCACGCACGGCAACCTCACCTGGAACACCTTCAACGCCCTGGTCGACTACGGCATCGGGTCGGGTGAGCGGGTGCTGCTGATCTCACCGATGTTCCACGTCGCCTCGCTCGGGATGGGCGCGCTGCCGATCCTCCTGCAGGGCGGCACCGTGATCCTTCATGAGAAGTTCGACCCGGGCGCCGTGCTGCACGCCATCCAGGACGAGCGGGTGACCATGCTCTCGGGGGTGCCGACGACCTACCAGCTCATCGAGGAGCACCCGGACTGGGCGGAGACCGACCTGTCGAGCCTGCGGCACCTGACCTGCGGCGGCTCGTCGATGCCGAAGCGCATGCTCGAGGCGTACGAGCAGCGCGGACTGCACTTCTCGTGCGGCTACGGCATGACCGAGACCTCGCCGGGCGCGACCGCCATGCCCGCGCACATGAGTATGGAGAAGATGGGGTCGTCGGGTCTGAAGCAGTTCTTCACCGACGTGCGGATCGTCGGCGACGACGGCGGGATGCTGCCGCCCGGCGAGGTCGGCGAGATCCTGGTGAGCGGACCCAACGTCATCACCGAGTACTGGCGGCGCCCCGAGGCGACGGCCGAGACGATCGTCGACGGCTGGCTGCACACCGGAGACCTCGGCTACATCGACGAAGACGGCTACCTGTTCATCGTCGACCGGCTCAAGGACATGATCATCTCGGGCGGCGAGAACATCTACTCGGCCGAGGTCGAGGGCGCGATCATGCAGATCCCCGAGATCTCGGCCGTGGCGCTCATCGGTGTGCCCGACGCGAAGTGGGGCGAGGTGCCGCTGGCCGTCGCGACGCTCGACGAGGGCGCGCAGCTGACGGCGGCCGACGTGATCGAGCGACTGGACGGGCGCCTGGCCAAGTACAAGATCCCGCGCGACGTCGTGTTCGTCGACGAGCTGCCCCGCACCGCGAGCGGCAAGATCCGCAAGGGCGATCTGCGCGAGCAGTACGCGCGCTGACGGGGTCGGGCGCGGCATCCACTCGTCCGCGCGCAGCCGGTCGCGGGCGTCGCGGGCCGCGGTCGCGGGCGGCCGGGCGCGGGCATCAAATGTTCAGCAGTCGATTTCTGCGGCCCACGAGCGCGTCGGCCTGCGGATGCCGACTGTTGAAATCTCGCCGCGGGATTCAGCAGTCGACAACTGCAGCCGCTCGCGCGCGGGGCCTGCAGGAACCGACTGTTGAACCGGGCGTCACCCGCGGGACGACTGAGCGATCACTCCGTCGTCACAGATGACCGTTCTGTCGCGGAAAAACGGTCATCTGCGACGACCGAACGGGGGTGGATGCCGCGGGCGGGCGCACCGGGAGCGGGAAGCGGATGCCGCGGACCGGCGCCGGCTGCCACGGCGCGCCGCAGCGCGTCCCCGTCCGACGCGAAGCCCCGGCGCCGCCTCAGCGCGCGGCGGCGTCGGCGAGCGCGACGCGGCACGACTGCAGCATCGCGCTCAGCGCGTCGACGTCGCCGGAGTCGAGCATCGCGGTCATGTCGCGCTCGATCTCTGCGGCGGGGTCGCGCATGCGGTCGAGCAGCTCCTGCCCCGCCGGGGTGAGGAAGATGCGCAGCTGGCGCCGCGACGACGGGTCGGGGCGGCGCTCGATGAGTCCGCGGCGCTCCAGGGCGTCCAGCAGCTGGGTCATGCTCTGCGCACGCACGAACGACGTGCGCGCGAGCTGGGCCGCGATCGCCCCCGGGTGCCGCTCGAGCACTGTCAGCGCGGTGTATTGGATCGTCGTGATCCCATGCGCGGCGGCGAGCTGGTCGAGGCGCGACCGCACCGCGAGCTCAACCTGCTTGATGAGGTACAGCAGCGTCACCGGAGGCGCAGCGGTCGTCGCGGTGACGGTCGACCGTGCGCTAGCGGGCATCGACGCGTTCCTCCTCTTGCTCGTCGGCCGGGATCGGGGGCAGACGGCGTCGCGTGGCCCATCGGTCCACGGCATCCCCCACCGAGGGCACGATACCGCGCGGCAGCAGCAGGAGGAAAACCACGAGCACCACGCCGTATCCGGCGTACTGCAGAATCGGCCCCGCCGTGGGCGGCAGACCGGGCAGCGACGCCAGGGTGCTGAGCAGCTGCAGCCACAGGCTGAGCACGACCGCTCCCACGACGCCGCCCCACAGCGTGCCGAGCCCGCCGACCATCGCCATGATCACGTAGCCGAACGAGGTGAAGGGCGGGTAGGTGTCCTGGCTGACGAACGGCGTGAAGAACGCACCGATGCCGCCCGCGAGCCCGGCGAAGGCACCGGCGACCGCGAAGACGACGACCTTGCTGCGCAGTACCGGCACGCCGCTCGACGCCGCCGCGCTCTCACTGCCGGCGAGCGCCCGGATGCCGCGGCCGAACCGCGAGTTCACGAGGTTGTGCGCGACCGCCATGGCGCCCGCGAGCGCCGCCAGCGCGAGGTACGCGTAGGGCAGCTGCCCGCTGAACACGATCGGGCCGATCGACAGCGGCGGGATGCCGAAGATGCCGATGCCGCCGCCGAGGAACGGCACCGTGGCCATCACGGTCTGGATGATCAGCAGCACGGCCAGCGTGCCGAAGGCCAGGTAGTGTCCGCGCAGCCGCAGCAGCGGCCACCCGATCAGCGCCGCCACCGCCGCCCCGAGGATCGGCGCGAGCACGAGCGTCAGCAGCGGCGGAAGGCCGAGGTTGACGGTCAGCGCGGCGACCGTCAGCCCGCCGACCGCGACGAACGCGCTCTGCCCCAGCGAGACCTGACCGGCATAGCCCATGAACAGCGAGAGCCCGGTGACGACCACGGCCGCCAGCACGGTCTGCACGAAGAAGGTGAGATCGTTCAGCAGCAGCGGGATGACTGCGAGCACGATGAACACGACGATCGCCGCGATCCAGCGCGCGCGTCCCAGACTCGGGCGCACCCGAACGGCACTCGTGCTCATTTCGCCTCCTCCGTCGCCATGCGGCCCGCGCGCACGATCATGATGACGAGCATCATCAGCAGCGCGATGGGCGTCTGGTATGACCCGTTGCCGTAGGCGGCGACGAGCTGCCCGACCACGCCGAGGATCACCGCGCCGAGGAAGGTCATCCAGGGGCTGCGGAGCCCCCCGAAGATCGCCGCCGCGAACCCGCTCAGCACCAGCGGCAGGTCGGACGACACCGACACTGCCGTGGTCGGCGCGATGAGCACGCCGGCGAGCCCGCCGAGCGCGCCGGCGATCGCGAACGCGACCAGGCCCATGGCGAGGGGGTGGATGCCGACCAGCCGCGCCGCCCGCGGGTTCGCCGCGGCCGCGGTGAGGGCCTTGCCGATATCGGTGCGCGCGAAGAACAGGCTCAGCAGCGCGAAGGTCACCAGCGCCACGAGGAACACGAGCAGCCGCTGGGTGGCGAGGTTCACACCGAGGATCTGGATGCTGCCGCTGATGCCCGGCGGCGAGACGGGGTCCTGCCCCCAGATCGCGATCACCACCGCCTGCGCGATCATGCCGATGCCCAGCGTGATCAGCAGCGAGATCATCGGCGGAGTGCCCGGCTTGCCGATCGCGATCACGCCGATCGCGACGCCGATGACCGCACAGCAGATGACGGCGACCAGCTCGGCGAGGCCGTGCGGCAGCATCCCGCCCAGCAGAGAGTACGAGATCATCGCGCCGAAGACCGCGAGCATGCCCTGGGCGAAGTTGAGCACGTGCGTGACCCGGTAGACCACGACCATGCCGCTGCCGATGAGGGCGAACGAGCCGGCCAGCGCGAGTCCGGAGATGATGTAGGTGAGCAGCGCCTGCATGTCACTCCCCCGTTCCGCTGAGGTCGAGGCCGCCGAAGTAGGCATCCTGCAGCTCGGGGGCGTCGCGCAGCTCGGCCGTCGGGCCCTCCGCCTTGATCCGCCCCGACTCGAGCACGTATGCGCGCGAGCAGAGTTCGAAGGCCAAGCCGATCTCCTGTTCGATGAGCAGCACCGCCGTGCCGCGGGTCCGGTTGAGGGTGGCCAGGTGCTCGACGAGCTGCGACGCGACCATCGGCGCCAGCCCCAGCGACAGCTCGTCGACGACGAGCAGGTCGGGCTGCGCCATGAGCGCCCGGCCGACGGCGACCATCTGCTGCTGCCCGCCGGAGAGGGTGTCGGCGCGCTGCTTGCGCAGGCGCCGCAGGTCGGGCAGCAGCTCGTAGACCGGTGTCGGGTCCTTCGGGCGGTGCCGCCATGCGCCCAGGCGCAGATTGTCCTCGACGCTGAGCTCGCCGAACATCTGGCGCCCCTCGGGCACCTGCGCCACCCGGCCGCCGACCTCGATCCGGCCCGAGACGGGCTTGACGATGCCCGAGATGGCGTTCACGAGCGACGTCTTGCCGGCCCCGTTCGGGCCGACCAGCGCCACGAGCTCGGCGTCGTCGACATGCAGCGAGACGCCGTCGAGGGCCGTCGCCGCGCCGTAGCGCACGACGAGGTCGTCCACCGAGAGCATCATGCGGCGGCCTGCTTGCCGAGGTAGGCGGAGATCACCCGTGGGTCGCGCCGGATCTCGTCGGGCGTGCCGTCGGCGATCACCTCGCCGAGGTCGAGCACCGTGATCCGATCGGCGAGGCTCGTCACCATCGCCACGTCGTGCTCGATCAGCATGATCGTCATGCCGTCGCGGTGCAGATCGCGGATGAGGTGCGCCAGCTCGCGCCGCTCGTTCGCGCGCAGCCCCGAGGCCGGCTCGTCGAGCAGCAGCAGCGACGGCCGGGCGGTCAGCGCACGCGCCAGCTGCAGGCGCCGCTGCTGCCCGAGGGGCAGCTGCTCGGCATCCCGATCCGCCCAGTCCTCGAGCCCGACCCGGGCCAGCGCCTCGTATGCGTCGGCGAAGATCCCGCGCTCCTCGCGCCGATGCCGCGGCAGCCGCAGGGCGGCGCTGAGGGCGCCCGCGCGGGTGCGCGCAGTCGCCCCGACGGCGACGTTGGCGAGCACCGACATGCCCGGGAACAGCCGCGCGCCCTGGAACACGATCGCCACGCCGAGCCGCGCCCGTCGATGCGGGGGCAGCCGGTCGAGGGGCTGCCCGTCGAGGGCGATGCGGCCCGACTGGGCGTGCAGGTGTCCGCTGATCATCGTGAACAGCGTCGACTTGCCCGCCCCGTTCGGGCCGATCACCCCGCGCAGCTCGCCGTCGGCGACGGTGAGGGTGACGTCACGGTTGGCGTACACCCCACCGAACGCCCGCGAGAGCCGGTCCACCTCGAGCATGGCTACTTCGGGGCGTCCGTCTTGAACTTGTCGATCTGCCAGTCGGTGGCCTTCCACACCCCGTCCTTGACGACCATGATGCCGATGGCGCTGGAGTCCAGCCCCATGTGGTCGGTCTTGCTGTAGTGGTAGTGACCGTTCGGCGTGAGCAGGTCGGTCTGCTCCAGCGCGTCGCGGATCTTGTCGCGGTCGGTCGAGCCGGCCTTCTCGATCGCGTTCTTGATCAGCTGGATCGCCGTCGCCCCGCCGTAGGCGAACTCGGGCGGGTTCACGTTCTTGTTCGCGGCGCGCCAGGGCGTCGCGACCGCCATCACGAGATCCTTGTACGCACCGTCGGGCAGCGCGTCGGGGTCGAGGGCCGCGGTCGTCGCGCCGATGACGCCCTCGGCGGCATCCCCCGACGGCTCCAGCCACAGGTTCGAAGCCTGCGAGCCCGTCACATAGAACGGCACGCCCTTGCCGGCGATCTGCTTCGTGATGATGACCGGCGCCGGTCCCGAGCCCCACTGCACGAACGCGTCGGGGTGGGCGGCGACGACCTTCGTGATCAGCGGGGTGAAGTCGGTGGCCGACGGGTCGTACGACTCGTCGAGCACGATCTTCATCCCGGCGGCCTCGGCGAGCTCCTTCGTGGACTTCTCGCCGGTCTGACCGTAGAGGTCGGTGCCGGTGTAGGCGACGGCGACGTTCTTCACGTCCTGGGTCTTCCAGTAGTCGACGAGCGCCTGCGCGTAGATCTTCGTGCTGCCGGGCGAGGTGAACGCGTACGCGTTGCTGCCGTCGACGTATTGGTCGACGGGGCTGAGTGCGATGGTCGGGATCTTGTACTGCAGGATGCTGGAGCTCACGGCCGCCGCGGCGGAGGTCATCGAGCTCGCGAGCATCGCCGAGTAGCTCGAGTCGGAGGCCATCTGGTTGAACTGCTTCACAGACTCGGTCGGGTCGGTCTTGTCGTCCGCGACGGTCAGCTCGACCTTCTGCCCGTTGATCCCGCCGGCCGCGTTGATGTCGTCGACCGCCTGCTCGGCGGCCTCCTTGTCACCCGCGCCGAGCGCCGACAGCGCGCCGGTCAGGGGCATGACCGCGCCGATCTTGATGGTGCCGCCGGCGTTGCCGGTCGGCGATGTGCTCGCGCCGCCGGAACAGCCGGCCAGCGCGAGAGCGGTGACGGATGCCACCGCGAGGGCCGCGGCGGCATGCAGGGTCTTGGACTTCATCGTCACTCCGATTCGTCATTGAATGCAGGAAGCCGGGCGGGTATCAGGTTGCCTGACTATCAGGCAGTATGAACGCCGCATACCGCCCCGTCAACCCCCGATCCGCGATCGATGCCGGGCCGTGATCCGCAGCATCCACCCCCTTGTGCAATTATCAGGTTTCCTGATACTCCTGACTCCGTCACCCACCGGACGAAGGAGTTCGCATGACCAGAAGGATCACACGCGCCCTCACCACGATCGTCGCCGCGTCGGCGCTCGTGCTCACCGGCGGCATCGCCGCCCAGGCCGTCGAGACGACGGCCGACACGTCCACCAGTTTCAGCGGCAGTCTCGCGGACGGCGCCACCTGGATCGCCGACAAGCCCGCGCACTGGAACGGCGTGCTCGTGCTGTACAGCCACGGCTTCGGCCCGCTGAACGCATCGGACGCCCCGAACGCCGCCACCAAGGAGGCACTGCTCGACTCGGGCTACGCCCTGGTCGGCTCGTCGTACAGCGGCTCGACCATGTGGGCCCTCGCCTCGGCGACCGATGACCAATTCGCCGCCCTTGCGGCGGCGAAGAAGGTCATCGGCCATCCGCGCCAAGTACTCGCGCTCGGCACCTCGATGGGCGGGCTCATCAGTGCGCAGGAGGCCGAGCGCGGCAACGGCCGCATCGACGGTGCGCTGTCGACCTGCGGCCTGCTCGGCGGCGGCGTCAACCTGAACAACTACCAGCTCGACGGCGAGCACGCGATCGCGCAGCTGCTGGCGGACGACCCCGACATCCAGCTCGTCGACTACGCCGACGCCACCGAGGTGCAGGCGGCCACGACCGCCCTCACGGACGCCGTGAACGCCGGGCAGCAGACCGCAGAGGGTCGCGCCCGCATCGCGCTGGCCGCCGCGCTGATGCAGGTGCCCGACTGGATCAGCGGCGACGAGCCGCCCACGTCGTACACCGAGCAGGAGGCCCACGAGGCCGCCTGGCTGCCGGGCATGCTGAGCTTCACGATCTCGGGCCGCCCGTCGATCGAGGCCTCGGCCGGCGGCAACGCCTCGTGGAACGTCGGGGTCGACTACGCGAAGCTGATCCGTTCCTCGGAGCACTACGCGCAGATCCGCACGCTCTACCGGCAGGCCGGACTCAACCTGGACAAGGACCTGCGCACGCTCACCCGCACCGCCGACATCGCCCCCGACACGGATGCGCTGAAGTCGCTGACCGCGACCTCGACGGTCACCGGACGCATCACGGTGCCCGAGCTGACGATGCACACCATCAGCGACCAGCTCGCGCCGATCGCGTACGAGAACCTGTACGCCAAGCAGGTGCAGCGCGCCGGCCGCGCGTCGCTGCTGCGGCAGGCGTACACGCAGTCCATCGGGCACTGCAACTTCACCGCCGCCGAGATCGTGGGCGCCCTGAACACGCTGCACACCCGGGTGTCGACGGGTCACTGGCCGAGCACGACGGCACGGGCCCTCACCCGCGCCGCCGACCGCACCGGATACGGCGACAGCAGCTTCATCGACTACCGCCCGCCGGTGTTCGCCAACGCCCGCAGCTACACGCCCGTGCACCACCGCTGGTCGCGCAGCTGACGCTCGTCGCGGCCGGCGCCTGCCCCGGCGTCGGCCGGGCGTCGGCCCCCGCGCCGGCATTCGGTCGTCGCGAATCACCGCCGTAGCGCGAGAAAACGGTGATTCGTGACGACCGAACGAAGGGGGTGGATGCCGCGGGCCGCGGTTTCGACACGGCCGCGCACGCACCGCGCCGTGGCCGCCCACGCACCGCGCCGCGGCCGCCCACGCACCGCACCGCGGCATCCACCCTTCGGTTCAGCGGTCGGTATCTGCAACCCGCCGCGTCTCGCGGCCGCAGATATCGACTGCTGATTCGGTGCGCCCGGTTCAGCAGTCGCCTTCGGCGGGTGCGTCGAGCTCAGAGCTGCAGAAGCTGACTGCCGAATCAACGGGACGGGGCGCCGAGCACCGGCCCGGCACCCCGGCGCGCGCGCCATACTCGAACCAACGGCGGGCCGCCGGTATCCCGGCCGGGCACCGGCCCGCGCATGTCGCTCTCACAGAGGAGAACTGGCCATGACCATCACCGAACCTCCTGTCGCCGCATTCGCTCCGGGCCGCCTGTTCATCGGCGGACAGTGGCGCGATGCCTCCGACGGATCCCGCCAGGACGTCATCAACCCCGCCACCGGCGCGAAAATCACGGATGTCGCCCGGGCGAGCGCCGCAGACGTCGACGCCGCGGTGGCCGCCGCGCGCGATGCCTTCGACTCCGGCCCGTGGCCGCGCATGTCGAGCCGCGAGCGCGCGCGCATCCTGCAGCGCGCGTACGAGCTGATGCGCGAGCACACGGAAGAGCTCGCCCAGGCCGAGTCGGCGAACGTCGGCAAGCCGATCATGCTCGCCCGGTTCGTCGACGTGAACAACGCGGCCGAGCTGTTCGAGTACTACGCCGCCTACGGCCACCATCTCGACGGCGCCGTGCGCGAGACCACCGGCGCCACCCACGCCTATGTGAAGAAGGAGCCGTTCGGGGTCGTCGCGGCGATCACACCCTTCAACTTCCCGCTCATCCTGTCGAGTTCGAAGATCGCCCCGGCCCTGATCGCCGGCAACACGGTCGTGCACAAGCCGGCCTCCGACACCCCGCTGTCGGCACTGCTCATGGCCGGCATCCTCGCCGAGGCGGGCGTGCCCGACGGCGTGTACAACGTGGTCACCGGGGCGGGCGGGACGATCGGCGACCACCTCGTCTCGCACCCCGACGTCGACAAGGTCGCCTTCACCGGATCCACCGCGGTCGGTGCGCATGCAGCATCCCTCGCCGCGGCATCCCTCACCCCGTTCACCGCCGAACTCGGCGGCAACGCCGCGAACATCGTGTTCGCCGACGCCGACCTCGACCAGGCGATCCAGACCGTGATCTCGGCGTTCGTGTTCAACTCCGGCCAGTTCTGCATGTCAGGCCCCCGGCTGCTCGTGGAGCGGCCGATCCACGACACGGTCCTCGGCATCCTGCGCGATGCGGTGCCGCAGGTGCCGTTCGGCGATCCGACACTGCCCGAGACGGTCATCGGCCCGCTCGCCAGCGCCGACCAGCTCGAGAAGGTGACCGGCATGGTGCAGCGGGCGAAGGATGCCGGGGCCACCGTCGTCACCGGTGGCGAACGGGTCGGCACAGACGGGTTCTTCTACCGGCCGACCGTGCTCGCTGATCTGGCGGCGGACGCCGAGGCGGTCGTCGACGAGATCTTCGGCCCGGTGCTCACCGTGCAGCCGTTCGACACCGAAGACGAAGCCGTGGCGCTGGCGAACGGCACGGCATACGGTCTGGCCTCGGGCATCCAGACCCGCGACCTCGCGAAGGCGCACCGCGTCGCTTCCCGCCTGCAGGCCGGCATCACCTGGATCAACGGCTGGGCGCTGATGGACCCGTCGGTGCCCTTCGGCGGTGTGAAGGCGTCGGGCTGGGGCCGCGAAGGCGGCCCGGAGGCCATGGAGTCCTACCAGCGCTCGCACTCGATCGTCTTCAACCTCGCCACAGACTAGGGGGCTGGATGCCGTGGGCCGCGGCGTGTGATCGAACGAGAGCACCGCGGGCCGCGGCATCCGCTTTTCCCTCTTGCTATTTACCTATGGGCATAGTTAAAGTGGCGAACGAGCGCAGAGCAGCGCTCCTGTGGCCCGGAAGGATCCCGACGTGACAGCGCACAGCCCCGCACCCGACACGACCGCCGCCCTCGACCTGGTCGACGGCTTCTCACTCGAGATGACCGGCAAAGACGTCCCGGGACTGGAAGAGGCCGCGCAGGCCCTCCCTGCCGGCACGAAGATCAACGTCACCTTCCTCGGCAACGAGGACCTCGAGATGCGCGTGGCGGCGGCCAAGCGGGTCAAGGATCTCGGCTTCACCCCCGTGCCGCACATCTCGGCCCGCCGCATCCCGTCGCAGGCGTACCTCGAAGAGTTCCTGTCGGCGCTGCGTGAGGTGGGCGCGACCGAGCACGTGTTCTGCGTGGGCGGCGACCCCGCCACCCCGGAGGGGCCATACGCCGACGCGCTGAGCGTCATCCGCACCGGTGTGCTGCCGCAGTACGGCGTGAAGGAGGTCTCGATCGCCGGCTACCCCGAGGGGCACCCCGACATCGCGACCGACGTGCTCTGGCAGCACCTCGAGGACAAGTCGGCGGCCCTGCAGGAGCAGGCACTGGATGCCGTCATCCTGACCCAGTTCGCGTTCGACACCGATCCCGTGCTGACGTGGATCGACGCCGTGCGCGGACGCGGCATCGACACGCCGATCCGCATCGGCACCCCCGGCCCCGCGGGGATCAAGCGACTCCTCGGCTTCGCCCGCCGCTTCGGCATCGGTGCGAATGCGATGATCGTGAAGAAGTACGGATTCAGCCTGACCAACCTGATGGGAACGGCCGGCCCCGACCGGTTCGTGACCGACCTGTCGGCCCTGCTCGCGCAGGACCCGGCATCGGGTAGCGTCAAGCTCCACTTCTACACATTCGGCGGACTGCTGGCGACGGCTCAGTGGGCCGACCGCTTCATCGCAGAACGATCCTGAGGAGGCCCCTCTGTGACAGTCCACAACGAAGCCCTGCGTGATCACGCGTGCCTGATCGTGCACGGCCCGGATCAGCCGGGTCTGGTCGCGGCGGTCACCGCGCTGGTGACCCGCAACGAGGGCAACATCGTCTCGTTGGACCAGTACTCCGACAACCCGGCCGGTGGGGAGTTCTTCCAGCGGGTCGTGTTCCACCGGGCAGATCTGGCCGCCGCGGTCCCCGCGATCGAGGCGGATCTGGCCGGGACGCTGGAGCCGTACGGCGTGGCGTGGAAGCTGACCGATCAGTCGATCCCCAAGCGGATGGCGATCCTGGCCTCCACCAGTGACCACTGCCTGCTCGAGCTGCTGTGGCGGCACCGGCGCGGGGAGTTGCCGGTGACCATCCCGATGGTCATCAGCAACCACACCAACACCGCCGAGGACGTGCGCACCTTCGGGGTGCCGTTCTTCCACGTGCCCTCGCAGGGTCCCGACAAGTCCGCGGCCGAGGCGAAGATCCTCGAGCTGGTGTCCGGGAACGTGGACTTCATCGTGCTGGCCCGGTACATGCAGATCATCAGCGACGACTTCCTGCAGAACGTCGGGGTGCCCGTGATCAACATCCACCACTCCTTCCTGCCCGCGTTCATCGGCGCCGCCCCGTACCGCAAGGCGAAGGAGCGCGGCGTGAAGCTGATCGGCGCGACATCCCACTACGTGACCAAGGACCTCGACGAGGGGCCGATCATCGAGCAGGACGTGGCCCGGGTGGACCACTCGATGTCCGCCGCCGACCTGCAGGCCCGCGGCGCATACGTGGAACGCGAAGTCCTCGCCCGCGCCGTGCAATGGCACGCCGAAGACCGCGTGATCCGATCCGGCAACCACACCATCGTCTTCACCTGACCGGACGCCGCAGCCGCGGCATCCACCATCCATGAACAAGGAGGTTCCCATGGCAGACAACCTGCAACAGCTGATCGACGAGACGAATCCCGTCGAGCTGCTGCGGAACTCGCAGATCGGGTCGTACATCTACCCGGTGGTCCCCGCGGACTTCACGAACTGGATCAAGGAGCAGCGTGCCTGGCGCGACACCGCCGTGCTCTATGACCAGACCCACCACATGGACAACGTGTTCCTGCGCGGGTCTGATGCCATCCGGCTCATCAGCGACACCGCGATCAACTCGGTGGCGAACTTCCCTGTCGACCGTGCCAAGCAGTATGTGCCCACGACCTCTCAGGGGTATGTGATCGGCGACGGCATCCTGTTCCACCAGTCCGAGGACGAGTACGTCTACGTCGGCCGGGCGCCGGCGTCGAACTGGCTGATGTACCACGCCGAGACCGGCGGGTATGCGAACCTCGACCTGAGCGTCGACCGCCGCTCGCCGTCGCGGCCGTACGGGCACGCGGTGTCGCGCCAGTACTACCGCTTCCAGATCCAGGGGCCGGTGGCGTGGCAGATCATCGAGAAGCTCAACGGGGGGCCGCTCGAGCAGCTGCGGTTCTTCACGATGGCGACGATGCAGATCGCGGGCAAGACCGTGCGCACGCTGCGCCACGGCATGGCCGGTGCGCCCGGTCTCGAGGTCTGGGGCCCGTATGAGGACCACGACGCGATCGCCGCGGCCATCATCGACGCCGGCGCCGAGTTCGGGATGCTGCCGGTCGGGTCGCGCGCGTACCCGTCGAACACGCTCGAGTCGGGGTGGATCCCCTCGCCGCTGCCGGCCATCTACACCGGCGAGGGCGAGCGCGGCTACCGCGAGTGGCTCGGCGTCGACAGCTACGAGGCCACCGGGACGCTCGCGGGATCGTTCGTCTCGGACGACATCGAGGACTACTACCTGACCCCCTGGGAGCTCGGCTACGGGTCGTTCGTGAAGTTCGACCACGACTTCATCGGACGCGACGCGCTCGAGAAGATCGACCCGGACACCCAGCGCCGCAAGGTGACCCTCGCCTGGAACGCCGAGGACATGACGAAGCTCTACGCCTCGCTGTTCGACGTCGAGGGCCCGAGCTACAAGTTCTTCGACCTGCCGCTGGCCAACTACGGCTCGGCGAACTACGACGCGGTGACGGATGCCGCGGGCGCCGTCGTCGGATACTCCATGTTCACCGGCTACAGCTCGAACGAGCGCCGCGCGCTGTCGCTGGCGACCGTGAACCCCGACGTGCCCGAGGGCGCCGAGGTGACCGTGCTGTGGGGCGAGGACCCGAACACGACCAAGGCCACGGTCGAGCCGCACGAGCAGGTCGCGGTGCGCGCCGTGGTCAGCCCGGTGCCGTACTCGACGGTCGCGCGGCAGACCTATCACGGCGGCTGGCGCACCGGGTACGGACAGGACTGAGCGGTGGGGATGCCGCGGGCCGCGGCATCCCCCCCTCCCGCCCGCTTCTCGTTGAGAGTGCAACGGGCGGACGAGAGCATGGGTGGTTCCCTACCTCTCGTCCACCAGATGCACTCTCACCGATGACGAGACGGTGCGTAACGCTCCGGCGGATCCCGGCGCGCACCGCTAACCTCGTTGCGGAAGGAGTGGTATGAGCCTGCGCTACGCACTCTTGGCGATCCTCCGGGTCGGCCCTCTCTCGGGCTACGACCTGCAGAAGCAGTTCTCGCAGTCGGTCGGGCACGTCTGGCATGCGCCCGATTCGCAGATCTACCCCGAGCTGCGCAAGATGCAGGGCGACGGCCTCATCGTCGGCGAGGAGCAACGCCGCGGCGAGCGCGGCATGCGTCGCGTCTACCACGTCACCGAGGCCGGCGACCGCGCATACCGGGAGTGGATGGCCACGCCGCTCGACTACCAGCGCGTGCGCGACCCTGCTCATCTGCGCGCCGCGTACCTCGAGAACACGACGCCTGCGGCGGCCCGCGACTTCCTCCGCCGGCACATCGCCTATTGGGAGAGCGAGCTCGAGGCGTTCCAGGGCGAGCTCGACCACATCGCGCGGATGGACAGCTCGATGCTCAACCGCCGGCTCGAGGTCACGCCCGACACCGAGCGCGAGGCCACGATCGAGTACAAGCGCTTCTCGTACGAGGGGCTCGCCGAGCGCGCCCGCGGCGAGATCGACTGGGCCCGCCGGGGCCTGAAGCTCGTCGACCGGCTCGCGTCGCGGGTGGATGCCGCGGCCCGCGTCTGAGCGCGGCGCGGCCTCGGTCTGAGCGCGGGGCGGCCTCGGTCTGAGCGCGGCGCCGGAGGTGGCGCCGCGGCGCGGCGCGTAGGCTTGATCGGTGCAGATGAACGAGGCGCGCACCTGGAACCGGTTCTACGCCCCCGGAACCCCCATCGACATCGAGACGGCCACCGGCTCACTGTGCGACCTGCTCGATGAGCGCGTCGCCGAGTTCGCCGACCGCGACGCGATCAGCTTCTTCGGCGCGACGGTCACCTACCGGCAGCTCGCCGACCGGGTCGCGCGCACAGCCAACGGGCTGCGCGAACTCGGCGTGAAGGCCGGCGACCGCGTCGCGCTGGTCATGCCCAACGCCCCGCAGCATGTGGTCGCCTTCTACGCCGTGCTGCGCGTGGGCGGCATCGTCGTCGAGCACAACCCGCTCTACACGCCCGACGAGCTCGAGACGCAGTTCCGCGACCACGGCGCGCAGACCGTCATCGCGTGGGACAAGGTCGCGCCCACCATCCAGGCGCTGCCGGCAGACCTCGGCATCCGCACCGTGATCTCCGTCGACGTCACCCGCGCCATGCCGTTCGGCACGCGCCTCGCGCTGCGGCTGCCGATCGCCAAGGCCCGCGCCTCGCGCGCGGCGCTGCACGCACCCGCCCCCGGCACGGTGCCGTTCGCGCGACTCGAGCGCAGCGCGCCGCTCGCGGCATCCCACCCCCGTCCGCAGGTGGGCGACACCGCGTGCCTGCAGTACACGTCGGGCACGACCGGCACGCCCAAGGGCGCGATCATCACGCACGGCAATCTCTGGTCGAACGCCCGTCAGGGGGCGGCGTGGATGCCGCAGTTCGAGCGCGGTGCGGGCAGCATCTACGGTCTGCTGCCGATGTTCCATTCGTTCGGGCTGCTGCTGTCGGTGATCTACTCGGTCGAGACCGGATCGCGCGCGGTGCTCTTCCCCACGTTCGACCCCGAGCTGGTGGCGCAGGCGGCCAAGCGCTTCCCGCCCACGTTCATCCCGGCGGTGCCGCCGATGTTCGACCGGCTCGCGCGCGTCGCGCGCGACGGCAAGCTCGACCTCAGTCAGGTCGTGTACTCGATCTCGGGCGCCATGACGCTGACCCCCGCGATCGTGAAGCGCTGGGAGGACCTGGCCGGCTCCATGCTCAACGAGGGCTATGGCATGACCGAGACGAGCCCCGTGGCGCTGGCGAACCCGTTCAGCGACGTCCGCAAGATCGGGGCCATCGGCATCCCGTTCCCGTCCACCGACATCCGCGTCGTCGATCCCGAGCAGCCCACCCGCGAGGTCGCGCAGGGCGAGGTCGGCGAGCTGCTTATCGCGGGTCCCCAGGTGTTCGGCGGGTACTGGAACCGGCCCGACGACTCGGCCGCCGCCATGGTCGACGACCGCTGGCTGCGCACCGGCGACCTCGTCGTGCAGGACGAGGACGGCTTCGTCACCGTCGTCGACCGCAAGAAGGAGCTCATCATCACCGGCGGCTTCAACGTCTCGCCGAGCGAGGTCGAGCGGGTCGTGAACGGCGTGCCCGGCGTCGCCGAGTCGGCGGTCGTGGGACTGCCGCGCGGCGGAGGGGCCGAGGTGGTGACGGCCGTGGTCGTGCTCGAGCCGGGCGCGACGTTCGACGAGGACGCCGCACGCACCGCCGCCCGCGACAGCCTCGCGGAGTACAAGCGCCCCACGTCGTACCTGGTCTGGGACGAGCTGCCGAAGTCGCTGATCGGCAAGGTGCTGCGCCGCCGCGTGCGCGACACGCTCATCGCCGACCGCAAGGCCACCCGCGCCGCCGACGAGGAGTAGTCCGGGAGACCCCCGGCCCGCGCGCCGCGCACATCTGTCGCCGTCGCGCGCTCCGGCGCGCGGAAACGCCCCACACCGACAGAGCTGCGGGGCGGGATGCCGCGGGGCGGGGCCTCAGCACCGGCGGCCGGGACGCCGCGGCGGCCGTATCAGCGCCGGCGCGCGCGACTGCGCGGGCGGGCCGGCGGCAGTTCAGGCGCCGCGACCTGGGGCCCGACCGCGGCCGTCAGCTCGCCGATGCCCTCGACAGCCATCCGCACGACGTCGCCGGTCTGCAGCGCCGGGATGTCGACGCCCCGGCCCCACAGCTCGCCGAGGCATCCGCCGTTGCCGACCGTCCCCGAGCCGAGTACGTCACCCGGGACGACCCGCGAGTTGCGCGACGCGTACGCGACGAGCTCGGGCAGCGGCCAGCCCATGTTCGAGACCAGATCCTCACCGACGAGCCGGTCGTTCACCCACGCCTCGGCCCGCACGGCCAGGAACCCGTCGTCATCGAGATACGATTCGAGCTCGTCGGCGGTCACGATCCACGGTCCGAGGCTCAGGCCGAAGTCCTTGCCCTTCGCGGGCCCCAGCCGCACCTTCATCTCGCGGGCCTGCAGGTCGCGGGCGGACCAGTCGTTCATGATCGTGTAGCCGAAGACGGTGGATGCCGCCTCCGCCGCCGTCAGGTTCGTCTCACCGACACCGGGGGCCGCGCCGATGACCACGGCGATCTCGAGCTCGAAGTCGAGCCGCTGCGTGACCGGCGGGGCGACCGGCGCGCCGGGGCCGAGCACGGTGTGCGGATTCGTGAAGTAGAACGTGGGTGCCTCGTACCACTCCGGCACCACCCCGCCCTCGCCGTCGACCGAGGCACTGACGCCCTCGACGTGCTCCTCGAACGCGACGAAGTCGCGGATCGAGGCAGGCGCGACGGGCGCGAGCAGGCGCACGTCCGCCAGCGGCGTGCCCGCGGAGCCCTTCACCCGCTCGTATATGCCGCGCGCGGCATCCAACCCCTGCGCCAGCACGTCCGCGACGGTGAGCCCGCCGGGGAACGGCACCACACGGTCGTCGACGACGAACCCGTCGGCGCGCCCCGCGGACGTCTCCCACCGCGCGATGCGCATGTCAGGCCAGCTCTGCGAAGGTCTCCGCCACCCAGTCGGCGGTCCATTGCGAGACGTAGGGCATGTTGTCGAGGCCGATGTGTTCGGCGCCGCCCTCCTCCTGCGTGAAGATGCGCAGCTCGCGCTTGGGCGAGTTCACGGCGGCCTCGTACTCCTTGTGGGCGTACTCGACCGGGATCTGCCGGTCGCCCTCGCCGTGCGTCACGAGGAACGGCACTGTGATGTTCTCGACGACGCCCTCGAGCCGCATGTTCTTCGTCTTCTCGATGAAGTCGTCCATGTCGCTCGCGCCGAACACCCAGTGCACGTGGTCCCAGTAGTGCGGCACGGGGTTCTCGCCCTCGCGGCGCCGGCGGGCCTCCTGCACAGCGGCCCAGTCGTAGTTCGCGCCCCAGGCGACCGCCAGCGCGATGCGCTTCTCGAACGCGGTCGCGCGCGGCACGTAGTAGCCGCCCAGCGACCATCCGACGAGGCCCACCTTCGCGGCATCCACCCCCAGCTCCGACGCGTTCGCCTCGATCCAGTCGAGCGTCGACGCCGCCCACACCTCGGTGTCGTAGCGGGCGTGCAGGTCGCGCATGCGCAGCGCCTCGCCGGACCCTGGCGGGTCCATCATGAGCGTCGAGATGCCGCGCTCGGCCAGCTCCTGCGCGAACCCGGAGGTGTACATCATCTCCTTGGTCGAGTCGAGGCCGTTCCACATCACGATGAGCGGGTGCGGCCCCTCGCCCGGAGCGCGGTAGAAGTAGCCCGGCAAGGCCGAGCCCTCGGGCGCATCGTCGCCGGCATACGGCACGTCGACGGTGGTCAACGGCACGTCGCCCAGCTCGACGTGCTTGAGCAGCAGGTCGATCGACTTCTGGTAGGCGGCCTTGCGGCCCTCCCACTTCGGCGACTGCAGGCGCTCGGCCTGCGAGGTGTACAGGGCGCTGCGGTAGTACTTGTCGGCGGCGCCGCGGCGCCAGCCGCGCGCCTCGTCCTCCTGCGCCGAGGCCAGCAGCCGGTCGGCGACGGCCTGCCACGACGCGTACAGCAGCTCGGTGCCGACGTCATCGCCGTGCTCCGACGCCTCGAGCACCGGGCGCGACGCCTTGTCGACGTCGTCGATCAGGCCGCCGTTGTTGAGGGTCGCGACCACCGACATGCTCCACACGTAGTTGGTCGGGAAGTACATGTACATAGGGGGTTCCTTCGCAGGGGAGGGTGGATGCCGCGGCTAGGCGCGCACGGCGTCGGAGAGATAGGTGGCCACACCCGAGACGTACTGGCCGCCGTCGACGGGAACGTCGACGCCGGTCACGTACGAGGCGGCGTCCGACAGCAGGAACGCCACCACGTTCGCGACCTCCTGCGGCTGCCCGCCGCGATGCAGCGGCGAGACGGCCTCGTTCGCCGCGAGGAACGCGGCCGGCGCGCTCGCGGTCATGTCGGTGTGGATGTAGCCCGGGTGCACGAGGTTGACCCGGATGCCGCGCGGCCCGAGCTCGGTCGCGCACGAGTGCGACAGCCCGCGGATCGCCCACTTGCTGGCGGTGTATGCCGCCGTGTAGTGGCCGGTCATGCCGGCGGCCGAGCCCACGTTCACGATCGCCGACCCCTCGCGCATGAGCGGAAGGAGGGCCTGGATGCCGAGCATGGGGCCCGTGACGTTGATGGCGAGCACGCGATCCCAGTCCTCGCGCACGACCGCGCCGATGCGCGTGCGCTGGGTCACGCCGGCGTTGTTGACGAGGCCCTTGACCGTGCGGCCGTCGAGCGAGGCGGCCAACGCCTGCCAGCCCGCCTCGTCGGCGACGTCGAGCGTGCGGTAGGTGACGGTGCCGGGCAGTGCCGCGGCATCGGCGAGCAGCTCGGGCGCATCGTCGCGGATGTCGGCCGCGACCACGTCGGCACCCTGCGCGGCCAGCAGCAGCGCCTCCTGCGCGCCCTGGCCGCCGGCGGCCCCGGTGACGACGAAGAGATTGCCGGCGATGCCGGGCAGCTGCAGATCGGTCATGCGGTCACCGGTCCTTTGCGGTCGAGCAGCTCGATGAAGTTGCCCTCGGGGTCGGTCACGAAGGCGAAGCGCACCCCGGGTTCGGGCGACGGCCCCGGCTCGGTGACCACGATCGCGCCGGCCTCGACGAGGGCTGCGAAGGTCTCGTCGACGCTCTCGACACGGAAGCAGACGTGCCCGTACCCCTGCGCGAGCAGTTCGTCGGGAGGGGTGGATGCCGCTGCCCGGTGCGTCGACCCGCGGAGTTCGAGCAGCTCCAGGGCGATGCCGTCGGGGCCGATCAGGAACACCCCGCGGAGACCTGCGCCGGGCACGTCGAACGCGCCCGCGGCGCCGAAGCCGAACGCGCGCTGATACCAGTCGCGCTGGGCGTCGAGATCGCCGACCGACAGGCCGACGTGGTCGATGTGCAGGGTCATCTCAGTTCTTCTCCCCCCGCGCGCCGGGCCCGTGCGGCCCCGCGGTCATGAGCTGGTCGCGCACATCGCCGGGCAGCACGGTGAGCAGCTCGTCTTCGAAGTGCCCGTCGATGAGGATGAACGCCATGCGGCACACCCGATCGGTGCGGTTCGCCCAGGCGTGGTCGGTGCCGCGCTGGACGCAGATGTCGCCGGCGCGCAGCGTCGTCTCGCTGTCGTCGAGGATGAGCACGATCTCGCCCTCCAGGACGATCCCGTAGTCGACCGACTCGGTGCGGTGCACGGGCGACTGGCGTCCCTCGGGACCGACGTGCCCGGGGAAGAACTCGTTCACGCGGATCTTCGTGCCGTTCACCGGCGGCGGCACTCGGATCGACCCGATCGTGGGATCGCCCTCGTCGGCGACGATCGGCGCCGGCATCCCGCTGGTCTGCCACACCTCGTAGAAGCCCGCCCCGTCTTCGGGCATGACCCGGTGCACGGGGACGATCCCGTCGGAGACGACGACCGACACCCCGTTCGCGTCGTGGCCCGTCACCACGCGGCGGGGCACGGTGCCCTCCGGCAGGCCGGCGGCCGCGGCATCCACCTCCCCGGTGCTCATGGTGCGGGCACCAGCGCCAGCAGCGCGTCGTTCATGACCCGCTCGGGGTCGGCGTCGGGGGTGCCGGGGTTCTGCTCCCACTGCGCCAGCTGCATCGACGCGTCGACGACGCCCTTGATGCGCGGGATGCGGCGCGCGTAGAAGTCGGCGAGCTGCTGTTCGAGATCGCCTTCGGCGGTGACGTACTCGGCGAAGAGCACCGCGTCCTCGAGGCACTGCGCGGCGCCCTGGGCGATGAGCGGCGGCACGGCGTGCACGGCCTCGCCGAGCGCGACGACGCGGCCGGTGTGCCACGGGCCCTCGACGAAGATCCACTCGATCTCCTGGAAGTTCAAGAACGTGTCGGCGGTGATCGACTCGCGCAGCGCGTCGTACTCGCCGTGGTAGTTCTCCATGAGACGGCGGACCTCCTGCCAGTCCTCGAGCCCGTTGTCGGGGCGCTGCGGACGGCACAGCACGAAGATGTAGCACTGGGTGTCGCTGACCGGCGTGTAGCCGACCTTGAAGGCTCCGCCGTCGTCCTCGGTCGGGAACGCGATGCCGCCGGTCATGTCGGGGCGGCGGCTCGTGACCGCACGCCAGATGCCCAGCCCGCTGGGGGCGCGGTCTTCGGTGATGCCGATCTTCGGCCGGTTCTGCGACTTGATGCCGTCGGCCGCGACGATGAGGTCCCAGGTCTCGGTCGTGCCGTCGGAGAGCACCGAGGTCGCCTCGTCGCCGTGCGTCTCGAACGAGGTGAGCTCGAGCCCGAGGCGGATCTCGACCCCCAGCGACTCGGCCTTCGCCACGAGGATCTCGTGCAGGTCGGGACGCAGGGCCCCGATCGTCGGCGGCAGATCGTCACCGCCCGTACGGGGCGTGTGGGTCTCGGCGAGCACATGACCGTTCGCGAGGGTGAGGGTCAGGCCCTCCTCCGGCTGGCCGACCGCCAGCACCTCGTCGATCACCCCGATCTGCTTGAACACCCGCAGCGCGTTGCCCTGGATCGTCAGGCCGTGGCCGACGCGCGCCCATGCCGGCGCCTTGTCGACGAGGGTGACCCGCACGTCGCGCTGTGCCAGGGCGATCGCCGTCGTCAAACCGGTGAATCCACCGCCCACGATGAGCACATTCCGAACCGACATCCTCGCCATTCCTCTCACGGCGCGTCTTCACGCCTCACCGCTCGAACGTATGAGGGATCGGCGGTCGGAACCAATCGTCGTGCGCGATGACTGCTATCGCGCCGTCACACGGCGAACAGTCCGTCGGCGCGGGCACGCTCCGCGAGCGCACGGAACCAGGCGTGCGCGGGATCGTTCGCCCGCGAGGGATGCCACCAGATGCGCTCGATCAGCTCCACCGGCGCGAACGGGGTGGGGACGAAGACGGTTCCGGTCACCGCCGCGTTGCGCTGCGCCAGGCGGCGCGGCACCACCCCGATCAGCGACGTGCCCCGCACCACCAGCGGGATCGACAGCAGCGTCGAGGTCGTCACGCGCACGGGGGGCCAGAGCTCGAGCTCGCGCATGCGCCGCTCGACGGGGATCATGTGCGCGTGCCCGAACTCGCAGCGCACGCTGGGGCCCGCCGCGAAGTCCTCCCGAGAGATCGCGCCGGAGGCGACGACCGGATTGTCGCGGTCGGCGATGACGACGTACTCGTCGCGGAAGAGCTCGACGCCGTCGAGGTCGATGCCGATCGCCGGCGGTGCCACCACGAAGTCGTGCGCGAGCAGGTCGCGGTTGCCCTCGGTGGGGACCACGTCGAGCTTCGACAGCTCGACACTGATGCCCGGAGCCTCGGCGCTGGCCAGCGCGAGCAGCGGGCGCAACTCGAGCGCCGCGTAGTCGGTCATCTCCATCGTGAAGCGCCGACGCGAGGTGGCCGGGTCGAACGGCTCGGTCTGCCCGAGCGCCTGGGCCACGAGCGGCAGCGTCAGCTGCACCTGCGGCAGCAGCTGACGGGCGAGCGGCGTCAGGTCGTAGTCGCGGCCCACGCGCACCAGCAGCTCGTCCTGGAACAGCGCCCGCAGCCGCGACAGGGCCGATGACATCGTGGACTGCCCGATGCCGACGCGCTCGCCCGCGCGCGTGACGTTGGCCTCCTCCAGCAGCGCGCGCAGCGCCACCAGAAGGTTCAGATCGGGTTCCTCGTCGACCACAGATGCATGGTATCCGGTGGGCGCATGGCCACCGCGGGCGCGGGCGACCTACGCTCGAGTCACAAGCCTCGGGCCGCGGCATCCCTCCGCGTCCCCTCCCGATGAAGGGTCGACGATGACACAGCGACTGGTCTCACATCTGCGCTACGGGGCACTCGCGGTGCCGAACTTCGACGAGGAGCGCGACTTCTTCATCCGGCACTGGGGCCTGACCGAGGTGCACGGCGAGGACGGCCTGAGCTACCTGGCCGCCGAGGGCTCGACCGAGCCCTTCATCCTGCGCCTGCGCCGCGACGAGAAGCGCGTCGACCTCGCCGGGTTCGCGGTGCGCAACCGCGCCGACGTCGACGCCCTGGCCGCCAAGCTGCATGCCGAGGACGTGCAGTTCGTACACGAGCCGCAGGAGCTCACCGGGTTCAGCGGCGGCTACGGCTTCCGCATCTTCGACGGCGACGGCCGCGTGCTCGAGTTCTCGACCGGGTATCAGACCCGCGAGGCGCGCAAGATCCGCGAGCGCGAGCCGATCCCGGCCAAGCTCTCGCACATGGTGTTCAACTCCGCGCACCTGAACGACACGGCGCAGTGGTACGTCGACCACCTCGACTTCACGATCTCCGACTCGCTCGTGCGCCCCGACGGCGTCGAGATGATGCACTTCCTGCGCTGCAACCCGAACCACCACTCGATCGCGGTCGCGATGGGCCCGCACCACTCGCTGCACCACCTGTCGTTCGAGATGCGCGGCATCGAGGAGTGGATGCGCGGCGCCGGCAAGATCCTGCGCTCGGGCGCCCGGATGGTGTGGGGACCGGGCCGTCACAACGCGGGCGACAACACGTTCGCGTACTTCCTCGACCCGGCGGGCAACACGATCGAGTACACGACCGAGCTGGCGATGGTCGACGACGACCTGTGGGAGGCCCACCGCCACGACATCAGCGAGCTGTCCACGCAGGACCAATGGGGCACCGCGGCCGAGATGAGCGAACTCGTCGCCCGCGAGTCGTTCAACGACATCGACAAGGGCCTGTTCGTCGCCCCGCCGGTGTGACCCCGCGCAGCATCCGCTCTCTGACTCGAAGGAAGACCGCATCATGACACGCATCCACTTCGCCGTCGACCACGGCGGCTACGAACTCGGCCGCAAGCTCGAGCAGCGCGCCCTCGACGGCGGCTTCGAGGTCGTCTGGCACGGTGCCGACGAGGTCGACCCGGGCGATGACTACCCCGCGTACGCGATCGCGGTCGCGAAGGCGGTGGTGCAGGACCAGGATGCCGGCATCGACGCCTTCGCCGTGCTCGTGGTCGACGAGGCCCTGGCCGGGGTCGTCGCGGCGAACAAGGTCAACGGCGCACGCGCCGTCACCACGACCTCTCCCCGCGCCGCCGCCACCGCCCGCGCGGTCGTCGATGCGAACGTGCTGGTGATCGACGGGGTCGCATACGAGGGCTCGGCCTGGCTGAACATCTACGCGTTCGTGACGACCGGCATGGACCAGACCGTCGAACGCGGCCGGCAGATCCTCCAGATAGAGGAGTATGAGAACGCCGGCACCATCGAGGGATGGGCCGTGCAGCTCGAGCCCGAGCAGATCCTGCGCACCTACTGAGTCTCTGGAGGCCTGCCGATGCTCCGCGCCGCCCTGTATGACCGCACCGGTGAGCCCGACGTGCTCTACGTCGGATCGGTTCCGGAAGATGCTCCCGGCGACGGTGAGGTGGTGCTGCGCGTGCGCGCGGCGGGCCTGAACCCGTTCGACGCGAAGCTGCTGTCGGCGTTCATCCCCTCGGACGCGCCGTTCCCGCGGCGCGTCGCATCGGATGTCGCGGGGGTCGTTTCGGCGGTGGGCCCGGGTGCCGTCTACTGGGACGGCACGCCGGTCGCCGTGGGCGACGAGGTGCTGGGCTCGGCAACGGGCTCGGCCGCCGAGAACGCGGTGGCTCTCGCCTCGGACTTGGCGCGGCGGCCTGCATCGGTGGACGCCGCGGTGGCCGGCGGCCTGAAGATGGCCGGGCTCACCGCGGTGTCGGTGCTCGCGACCGTGCCCGTGGGCGCAGGTGACACCGTGCTGGTCGGCGGTGCCGCCGGGGCTGTCGGTCTCGTCGCGGCGCAGCTGGCAGTCGAGGCCGGTGCCCGAGTGATCGGCACCGCGTCGGAGCACAACCACGAGCTGCTGCGGTCGCTCGGTGTGGAACCCGTCGCATACGGGCCGGAGCTGGTCTCTTCGCTGCAGGGTGTCGAGCTCACGGCGGTCTATGACTGCCACGGACGCGACGCGCTCGACGCCGGCGTCGCGCTGGGCGTGCCCGTCGACCGGATGGTCGCGATCGCGGCCTACGCCGCGCTCGACGAACTGGGCGTGAACAATGTCGAGCGCTCCGCGCGCACGGCCGAGAACCTCGCGGGCCTGGTCGACCGAGTGGCTCGCGGAGCGCTGCGCCTGCCGGTGGCAGCGGCGTTCGCGCTCGACGAGGTGGCCGACGCGTTCCGCGCGGTCGGCTCGGCGCACGCCGCGGGCAAGGTTGTCGTCACGGTCTGAGCACGTTGCACGACGGCGGGGCGGATCCGCGCGCCCGCGTCGTGCCCCCTCTCCGGGAGCCCCGAGCCGCGGCATCCTTCCCTCCACTCCGCGAGATCATCCTTGTGTACGGTTTTGACGCGTCGGAGCGTGCACAAGGATGATCTCGCGAGTCGGGGAGCGAGACGCGGCTTCGGTTCGGACCTCACGCGCCCGTTCTCTGCTCGCGCGCCCGTTCTTCGCCCACGCGTCTGCTCTCTGCTCGCGCGCCCGTTTCGGCACGCCAGGGCGTTGCTCGCGCGGTCGTTCTCCGCGTTCGCGCCTGCGAATCACGGGCGCGAACGCGGATCGGAGCAGCGCGAGGCCGTGGGGCAGCGCGAGGCCGTGGGGCAGCGCGAGGCCGTGGGGCATCGCCTGTCGTGCCCTCCGCCGCGCGCCTCACACCCGCGTCGTGCTCACCGCCCCGCGTCACCGCCGCGCCGCGACGGCGCGCGCGTAGACCCCGGCGCTCGGCTTCGGCGTGCGCGCGAACGTCTCGCGGTCGACCGCGCAGAGTCCCAACTGGCGCGTGTAGCCGAAGATCCACTCGAAGTTGTCGATGAGCGTCCAGTGGCAGTACCCGATCACGGGCACGCCCTCGGCCATCGCGGCGGCGAGGCCCTCCAGCGACGGCTCGATGAACCCGGCACGCAGCGCGTCATCTCCCGTGCTCAGCCCATGCTCGGTCACGAACACCGGCACGCCGCTGACCTCGTGCGCGTAGGCGACGGCGCCGCGCAGCGAGTCGGGCTCGACGACGCTGCCCATCTCGTTGCGGACGGCCTCGGCGGGCGGAGCGACCAGTCCGTCGGGCCCATATGTGAGCCGCTCATAGTTCTGCACGCCGACGAAGTCGTCGGCGCCCGCCAGCCGCAGCCAGTAGTCGTACGCCTCGGCACGCTTGCGGTCGCGCAGCGCCTCGCCGCCGGGCAGGGCCACATCGTCGGCCATCGACAGCGACAAACCGACCGGTAGGTGTGGGCGCAGCTGGGCGATGACCTCCTTCGCGGCGCGGTGCGCGGCGGTCATCCCGACCCGCATGCCCGCGAAATCCTCGGGGATCATCACGTTGCCGGTGCGATACCGCGCCACACCAGCGGTGCGGGATGCCGCCTCCAGCGTCGCCCGCTCGAGCTCGGCGACGATCGGGGGCAGCTCGCTCCACGTCAGCATCTCGGGCAGGTTGGGCTCGTTGAACGTGACCACGGCCCGTACCCGGTCGCCGATCCGCTCGATCACGGCGCGCACGAATCGCGCGAACAGCGCGGGCGCCTCGGGGTCGAGCCACGCCCCGCGCATCGCGAACCAGTGCGGGCTCGTGAAGTGGCTCAGCGTGATCACGGGCGCGAGGCCTCGAGCGCGGCATCCATCGACGAGAGCGTCGTAGTGAGCGAGGGCCTCATCCGAGAACTCACCCGCCGCCGGCTCGACGCGCGCCCACTCCACGGAGAAGCGGTAGGCGTTCAACCCCATCCCCGCAGCGAGATCGAGATCGGTCGCCCACAGCTCCCACGACCGGCAGGCGGGTCCCGCGGGCTCGTGAAACACGGTCGGCGTCACACTCTCGAGAAAGGTCGTGTCGCTGTCTGCGTCGCCGCCGTCGACCTGGTGGCCGGCGGTGGCGACGCCCCAGAGGAACCCGGGAGGAAAGGACATCGAGGAACTCACTTCGTCTTCTTGATGGGCAGGATGAAGGCGGCGCCGAGCAGGCCCGCGATGGCCCCGGTGAGGAACAGCGCGGGGAAGTTCTGCGGGTGCGCGGCGGAGGCGCCGATACCCAGCAGGATCGGCGCGAGCGCCGGCACGATCGACGAGGGCAGGGTGCTGGCCAGGCCCATGATCCCCATGTCCTTGGCGATGTTGCGCTTGTCGGGCAGAATCTCGCTGACCAGCGCCAGGTCGACGGCCATGTACACGCCCTGGCCGATGCCCATAACGCCCATCGCTACGAGGAACATGCCGTAGTCGTTCGCGAACGTGACGATCACGAGCCCCACCGCGAAGATGAGCGCGGCCACGATCACGAAGGGCTTGCGCCGCCCGACCCGGTCGGAGATCTTGCCGACGAGAGGCGCGAACACCAGCGCGAAGGCCGTCAGCACCAGGGTCGAAAGGAACACGGCTCCCGACACCTCGGCGGGCGTGAAGCCGAGACCGAGGATGAGGTAGAACGCCTGGTAGGCCTGCACGGCGGCGATGCCAAGAAGATCAGCAGCCGGCTCCACCAGGCCCACCCGAACGACGGGTTCTTCACCGGGTTGACCCAGAACGTGCCGAAGAAGTCACGCACGGTGAACACCGGCACCTCGTCGCGACCGATCACCCGGTCGGGCAGGCGCACGGCGAGCAGCAGCGCGCTCACGACGCCGATGGCCGCGGGGATCAAGAACTGCGCGAGCAGCGACGATGACACCAGCTGCGCCAAGAACAGCCCGATGACCGCTCCGACCGGCAGGCTGATGCCGATGAGGGCGGATGCCGGACCTCGGCGCTCGGGCGCGTATTGGTCGGCGAGGATCGCCGTGCAGGCCACCGTCACCGCCACCACGCCCAGCATCGTGAGGGTGCCCGCGATCGTGAGCAGGAAGGTGGTCGGGGCGGCGTAGCTGACCGGCGCGCCGATCGCCATGAGCACCGCGCCGAGGATCAGCAGCGGCCGACGGCGTCCGGTGCGCCACGTGATGCGATCGCTGAGCCGCCCGAAGGTCGGAGCGGCGATCAGGCCGAACACCGCGCCGACGGCCACGACGACCGACAGGATCGTCGTGGCGTTCTTCGGATCCAGCAGATTCGCCTTCAGCGACAGCGTGAGCACCGCCGGCACCAGCTGTGCCATGCCGGCCCCGATCGCGGCGAAGCCGAGGAAGAAGAGGAAGCCCCCACGGGGGTTCGGCCACTCCTGCGGTTGCTCGTCGACGTCGGCGGCGTCGGTCTGATTGTTCATGGTCATGTCCGCGTCCTTGCGTATGTCCGGCATCCGTCACCGGGAGTCGGGTGGGTGTGTTCAGTTGTGTTGAAGCGCGACGGGCGCGCAGTGGTGTGTGGAAGATCCGGGAGGGAGATGGATGCTGCGACCGCCCAGCCGCAGCTCGGCATGCACCCCGTGCGGCACGGTGCACGTGACTCGGGCGCCGGCACCCTCGAGCGCCCAGTCGACGCCGATCGCGCCATACGGCGTGGTCACCGAGCCGCGGGCGAAGGTCACGCCGATCTCGAGATCGGGCTCGATCACCACGTGCCGGTAGCCGGGCCGTACCGGCGCGATCCCCAGCACGCGCCGGTACAGCCAGTCGTCGACGCAGCCGAACGCGTAGTGGTTGAGCGAGGTCGCGCGGGGCGTGCCGTCGGGCGCGACGGCATCCCACGATTCCCAGATCGTCGTGGCCCCGGCATCCACCTCGTACATCCACGACGGCATCTCGCTCTGCCACAGCAGGCGGCGGGCGAGGTCGCGGTGTCCGGTGTCGCAGAGCACGTCGAGCAGGTACGGCACCGACAAGAAGCCGGTGTCGAGCCGATCTCCCCGCTCGTGCACGAGCTCGACGAGCCTGTCGGCGACCGAAGCCCGCAGCTCGTCAGGAACCATGTCGAACGCGAGCGCGAGCGTGTACACACCCTGCAACCGCACCGGCAGGTCGCCGTACTCGTCGATGTACTCGGCGGCGAACGCGGCGCGCACCGCCCGCGCGCGGGCGGCGAGCTCGGCCGACTCCGCATCGCGTCCGAGCACCGCCGTCATGCGCGCGGCGAGGGTCAGCGTCTGCGCCTGGAACATGGGCGCGACCAGCTCGCCGGTCAGCGCCGGCGCGATGCCGATCGCCTCGTGCACCGGCCGCCCCTCCATCGTCGAGGGCGCGAGCCAATCGCCGAACTGGTCGCCGGTGTTCCAGAGCAGCCTCTGCCGAGCCTCGCGCTCCGGTGAGAGCGGTGCGCCCGACAGCGCATCGGGAAGAGCGGATGCCGCGGCCCGCTGCTGCCACTCGATCCAGGCGAGGATCGCGTCGATGTTCTCGGCCAGCACGCGCTCGTCGCCGTAGCGTTCGTACAGCGTCCACGGCACGAAGGCGATGGCGTCCGACCATCCGGCGGCTGAGACGATGCCGCCCACACCATCCGCCGCCGCGGCGGCCTCGGCGTCGAACGGGCTGCGCGGCGAGGTGATCGGCACGGCGCCGTCGGGCAGCTGATCGGCGCGCAGATTCGCCAGCCAGCGGGTGAAGAACGACGCGACCCGCGCGTTGTTCGTCGCCGCGGGGGCGAACACCTGCGCGTCGCTGGTCCAGCCGACCTTCTCGCGCTGCGGGCAGTCGGTGGGCACCGAGACGAAGTTGCCCCGCTGGCTCCAGACGACGTTCTCGTGCAGGCGGTTCAGTCGCGGGTCGGACGTCTCGAAGGTGCCGGTCGGCTCCAGGTCGCTGCCGATGACGACGGCCGCGGCATCCACCCTCATTCCGGCATCGAGACCGCGGATGCGAGCGTAACGGAAGCCGTGGTACGTGAAGACGGGCTCGTAGGTCTCGTCGCCGGTGCCGGCCGCGATGTAGACGTCGGTCTGGTCCTTGTTGATGCCGACGATGTTGACGAACCACGCGCCGTCGGCGGCGAGCGTCTCGGTGTGCTCGATCGTCACGCGCTGGCCGGCTCGCAGCCCGGAGAGTCGCAGGCGAACACGCCCCGCGATGACCTGGCCGGCATCGAGGACGATGCCCTCGCCGTCGTCGTGCAGCACGCACATCGGCAGCTCGTGCAGGCGCCGCACCGGCTCACCGGCGAAGGGCACGAGTGTCGTGGTCGGTTCGTCGGTCACGCGCACCGGCGTCCAGGTCGAGGCGTCGAAGCTGGGGCCATCCCAATCTGGGATGGCCCCACGCGCGTCGAAGCACTCCCCCACGAACAGGTCGGCGTAGCGCCACGGGCCCGGGGCGCTGACGACGTCACCGTCGGCACCGCAGACGATGCGCCGGCCGTCGGCGAGTTCGACGTGCAGCTGCCACGTCGCCGCGGTGCGGTCGCCGAACTGCGCGCTCGACCCGGTGAGGCCGATGCGGCCCGCCCACCAGCCGTCGGCGAGAGCGATGCCCAACACGTTCTCGCCCGCACGCAGCGGCGCGGTCACGTCGTACGCCTGCACGCTGACCCGGTGCCGATAGCTGTCGGAACCCGGCGCGAGCACCTCGTCGCCGACCGGCTCGCCGTTCAGCGACGCCTGGTACACCCCGTGTGCGGTGGCATACAGCCGCCCCCGCACCGGAGATTCAGGGAGGTGGATGCGCTGCCGCAGCAGCTGCACGGACCGCAGTCGCTCTTCCGCCGCTGTCGCGGGGCCCGCTCCGCGGATCCAGTCCTGCAGCGACCAGCGCTCGAGCACCGTCGCGTCTTGCACCGGCTCCACCCAGGGCGCCGTCCAGTCCGCGGCCGACAGCCCGGTACCGAAGCGGGAAACGCCGCGCGCGCAGGTGCCCGCGGCATCCCAGCTCTCCACCGTCCAGGTGTGATCGGTGTCGCTGCGCAGGGGCGTGCCCGCGTAGGGCACCAGCGAGGTCGCGGCACTCGTGGTGCGGCCGCTGTCCCAGACCAGCTCGCCCCCGGGCGTGCGCACAGTGAGGCGATACGCCGTCTGCTCATGTTCGACGAGCCACGAGAACCGCGGTACGGAGGTGGCGACCGCGAGCGGCGCATGCAGATGCTCCACCCTCAGGTCGTGACACCGTCGCTGATCCACCCGTGCTCCTTCGCCGAGAATCTGAATACCTTACGGTAGAGGTTTTCGCTCATCGGCAACATGGCTACGGTGGCTACGTGGTATCGACGAAGCGGGGGTCGTATGCGGTCGGGCGCGAGCGGCGCGAGCGCATCCTCGACGTTGCCACCGAGCGGTTCGCCACCGAGGGTTACTCGCAGACCTCGCTGGCCGACATCGCCCGTGCGGTCGGATTGACCACCCCGGGACTCAAGCATTACTTCCCCACCAAGCAGCATCTGCTGCTGGCCATCGCCGATCACCGGTTCGACATCGCCGCAGACCTCGCGGCGTCCGCACAGCTCGATGACGACGGGCTCGGCCTGTTCCGCCAGATGCTGCACATCACCGAGTGGTTCGCATCGCAGCCGGCCCTCACCGAGCTGTTCGTCTTCATCTCGGCCGAGGCGGCCGACCCGAACAGCCCGGCGCACGCGCTGTTCGCGCAGCGGTACGAGCACGCTGTCGCCTCGCTGGCCGACGCCCTGCGCGCCGGCAGTGAGCAGGGGCGCCTGCGCGCCGACATCGACCACGAGTCCATCGCGCGCGAGTGCATCGCCGTGGCCGACGGCATCCAGCTGCAGTGGGTGATCACGCGCGGCGCGCTCGACATGACCGCGCTCATCCGCGGGCACATCGAGCGCCTGCTGCCGGCCATCACCGTGAGCGGCGAGCCCGTCGCGCTCTGACGCGCGCGGCGCGCGGCGACCGTCACCCTAGGCGCGCCGGTACTCCGCTCGCGCTGGTGTTCTCTGCACACGCGCCCGTTTCGGCGCGGCCCGCTCCGCTCGCGCTGTCGTTCTCGGCGTTCGCGCCCGCGAATAACAGGCGCGAACGTCGATAACAGCAGCGCGACGACATCAGCGACCCGAGCGCGTCCGCGCAGCGGCGCGTCCCTGCAGCGGCTCGTTCCGCGAGGCCGCTGCCGCGGCATCCCGCCCTCCACTCCGCGATACCTGTCATCCGCGCCGGGCGCAGCGCGCTCCGCGCCCGACGCGTTGGATGGGGCGTACCCACGAAGGAGTTGGAATGCGTTTCGTAGACCTGTCGATGCCGCTGGATGACGTCATCCCGGTGGACCCGCCGTTCCTGCGGCCCAAGATCGAGTACAAGGACCACATCGCCGGCCTCGCCGACATGCACGCGATGTACGGCATCGAGCCCGAGCAGCTGCCCGAGGGGCAGGGCCTGGCCGCCGAGACCGTCACGATCACGACCCACGCGGGCACGCACGTCGACGCCCCCTGGCACTACCACCCGACCATGAACAACGGCGAGCGCTCGTGGACGATCGATGAGGTGCCGCTGGACTGGTTCTTCCGTCCCGGCGTCAAGCTCGACCTGCGGCATCTGCCCAACGGGCACCTGGTCAGCCCCGCCGACATCGACGCCGAGCTTGAGCGCATCGGCTACGAGCTGCAGCCGCTCGACATCGTGCTCGCGCACACGGTCGCCTCCGCCGCCTACGGTCAGGACGACTACATCGACACCGGCATCGGCTTCGGCCGCGAGGCGACACTGCACCTGACCGGCAAGGGCGTGCGGGTCGTCGGCACCGACGCGTGGGGCTGGGACCTGCCGGTGTCGATCAATCGGCGCCTGTTCGAAGAGACCGGTGATCCCTCGATCGTGTGGGAGGGCCACAAGGCCGGCGCCGAGGTCGGCTACTGCCAGATCGAGAAGCTGCAGAACCTCGAAGACATCCCCGCGTTCGGTTTCACGGTCGCGTGCTTCCCCGCCAAGGTGCGCGGGGCGTCGGCCGGCTGGACTCGGGCGGTCGCCATCTTCGACGAGTGAGGGGTGGATGCCGCGGGCCCCGGCCCGCGCGATGCCTGTCATCGACGTGACGACGTGGCCCGCGGCATCCCCCGTCCGTAGCGTGATCAGCAGAGGGACGATGTTCCCCCGACGAAGAGGTTGAGAGAGGAAACACCCATGGCCTTCATCTGCAGTGCCACCTGGATCGCCAAGGACGGCGAAGCCGAGACCGTGCGCTCCGCGCTCGAGCAGCTGTCGCCGGCGTCGCGCGAAGAACCCGGCAACCTGTACTACCAGGCGTACCAGTCGCCCGATGAGCCGAACACGTTCCGCATCTTCGAGGTCTACACCGACGAAGACGCCTTCAAGGCCCACGGCACCTACCCGCACTTCGAGAAGTGGGCGGCCGGTCAGGCCGTTCCCGCGCTCGAGGTCCGCCAGAAGGACTTCTACGAGACCCTGGACTTCTGACATGGCGCAGTACGCGCGCTATCTCGGCACGAACGGCATCGTCCACACCGGGCGGCTGCAGCACGGCAAGATCCAGGACATCCCGGGTGACCCCGAGATCCTCGACCTGCTGACGATGCCCGAGGACCAGCGCCGCGACCTGGACCTGCGCGCCGGCAAGGCGCAGAAGCTGCCGATCGACGACGCGACGCTGGCCGTGCCGGTCGAGCCGCGGGCGATGCGCGACTTCCTGGTCTTCGAAGCGCACATCGCGGGCATGAAGAAGAACGAGCCCGGCGACGGCACGGTTCCCGCGCAGTGGTACGAGGCGCCGGCGTTCCTGTTCATGAACCCGTGGTCGGTCGTGCCCAGCGGCGCCGACATCCCGATGCCGCCGTTCACCCAGAAGCTCGACTTCGAGCTCGAGGTCGCGATGATCGTGAAAGACACCGTGCGCGACGTGCCGATCGAAGAGGCGGCCGAGCACATCGCCGGCTTCTGCCTGTTCAACGACTGGAGCGCACGCGACATCCAGGGCAACGAGATGCGCGTGGGCCTGGGCCCGAACAAGGGCAAGGACTTCGCGAACACCCTCGGCCCGTGGATCACCACGCCCGACGAGCTCGAGAAGTACCGCGAGGGCGACCGCTACGCCCTCGAGATGAGCGTCGCCATCAACGGCGAGGTCGTCGGCACCGACAACCTGCGCAACATGTCGTGGTCGTTCGAGGAGATGCTCGTGCACGCCTCGCGCGACGCATGGGTGGGTGCCGGCGACGTGCTGGCCACCGGCACGGCCTCGCAGGGCGCTCTCTCCGAGCGGTGGGCGCGCGCGGGCGGCGAGCTCGTCATCCCGCCGCTGCAGGTCGGCGACGTCGTGACTATGACCGTCGAGGGGCTGGGATCGATCTCCAACCGCATCGTCGAGCAGACGAGCCCCGGGTACACGGTGCCGCCGGCGCGCCGCACGTACGGCCCCGACCGGCTCTGACCGGGCCGCTGCTGCTCACGAGATCACGCTTGTGCACGCTTGGCCGCACTTTCAGCGTGCACAAGTGTGATCTCGCGGTCGTGACGGGTCGCGCGGCGGGACTTTCACGTCGGCCGCCGCGGTGCGCCCATGGCCGCAGATGGGATAATCGCAGGGTGGCGAACTCTTCCGCACCGGGTCTGGTGGATGTCCTTGCAGAACGCGATTATCCGGGCCGGGGCGTCGTTCTCGGCCGCGATGTCGACGGCACCGGCTTCGCGCTGTACTGGCTGACCGGCCGTAGCGCCGCGTCGCGCGAGCGCTACATGGACGTGCAGGCCGACGCCGTCGAGGTCAAGGACTCCTCAAACGGCCCCGTCGACGCCCTGCGTCACTATGTCGCGATCCGCCGCTCGGCGCGCGACCTCGTCGTCGGCAACGGCGACCAGGTGACCCCGCTGTTCGAGCGCGTCACCGCCGGGACCCCGTTCGAGGCCGCCGTGCGCGACATCGCGTTCGAGCCCGACCCGCCGATCTTCACGCCGCGGATCACCGCCTACGCCACTCTCACAGAAGACGGCGGGATGACGGATGTCAGTGTCTCGGGAGCCGTTCCGGTTCCGGGCTGGCCGGGGCAGGCGCAGCAGCGCACCGTGCACACCACGTCGGTCGAGACCGGCCAGAGCCTCGCGATCACGACCTACACGGGCGATGCGACGACCCCTGCCGCCAGTGGCATCGCTCTGAACGCCTCCGTGGGCGAGACCTGGCAGAGCGTCGCCAAGAAGCTGTGGGCCGCCCTGAACCCGCAGTACCGCGTCGCGCTGGTCGGCTTCGACGTCGCGCGCGGGCTCGGTTCGGCAGTCATGTACGCGCGGCCGACCTCGAACTGACGATCAAAGGCCCGCGCCGCGCACGACGAGACCCGACTCGTAGGCGTAGACGACGGCTTGGGTGCGATCGCGCAGATCGAGCTTCGACAGCAAGCGGTTGACGTGCGTCTTCACGGTGGACAGCTCGACGACCAGCCGCTCGGCGATCTCGGCATTCGACAGTCCGCCGGCCAGCAGCCGCAGCACCTCGAGCTCGCGCTCGGTCAGCAGCTGAGACGCACGCAGCGGCACCGAGGGCGTATGCGCGACGAACTCCTCGATCAGCCGGCGCGTGATGGAGGGCGCAAGCAGCGCGTCACCCTCCGCCACGGTGCGGATCGCATCCGTCAGCTGCTTGCCGCGCACGTCCTTGAGGAGAAATCCGCTCGCGCCCGCCTTCAGCGCCTCGAAGACCCAGTCGTTGCGGTCGAACGTCGTCAGCACGAGGACGCGCGGCGGGTCCGCGAGCGCCAGCACCTGCTTCGTCGCGGTGAGTCCGTCGACGCGCGGCATCCGGATGTCCATGAGCACGACGTCGGGATGCTCGGAGCGGGCCAGGCTCACCGCTTCGACGCCGTCGGACGCCTCGGCGACGACCTCCATCTCAGGATCGCGATCGATCAGTGCACGGAATCCATCGCGCACGAGCGCCTGATCGTCGGCCAGGAGCACGCGGATCATACGCCGGCCTCCCTCGAGATGGGCAGTCGGCCGCGCACCGTGAACCCGCCCGATGCCGATCGCGACGCCATGACCGTGCCCCCGTAGGCGGCCGCGCGTTCGCGCATCCCGAGCAGGCCGCGGCCGTTGCCACCCGGCGCGATCTCCGCGCGAGCGGAAGCCGCCGATCCGGCATCCGCCACCTCGACGCACACGTCACCGCCGTCGCGTTCGAGCGTGACGACCACGCGAGACCCCGGGGCGTACTTGATGCTGTTCGTGAGCGCCTCCTGCACGATCCGGTACACCGCCACCTCAAGTCCCTGCGACAGCGCGAGCGAGCTGTCGACCCGCGAGTCGTCGACGTCGAGCCCGGCCTCGCGCGCCCGGTCGCAGAGCGCGGGGACCTCCACCAGCCGCGGAGCCGCCGGCGGAGGGGCATCCGACGCACCCTCGTCCGGCTGCAGGAGGTCGAGCATCCGCCGCATGTCGGCCAGGGCCTCCCGCGCCGCCGACTCGACCGACGCGAGGTGACGCTCGGCGTCGGCGACCAACGGGGCGGCACCCGACGACGGCACGTCTTCGGCAGCGACGTCTTCGAGGGCCGATCTGGCGGCCACGGTCTGCACGATGACCACGGTCAGCCCGTGGCTGACGACGTCGTGCAGCTCGCGGGCGATTCTCGACCGCTCTTCCTGCACGAGCTTCTCCTGCTCCAGCTCGGCCAGCTCCAGCTGCATCGCGACGAGCGCCGCCTGCCGCGTGCGACGGCTCACGAGCAGCCCCGCGATCCACATCACGCTGCACAACGCGAGCGTCAGCGCGTAGTCGCCGAGCTGATCGGCGGGGCCGGTCAGCATGACGGCGGCCGCGAGGACGCCGGCGCCGACGAACCAGCAGATCACGGCATCCCGTGTCGAGTTGATCGCCGCGACGATCGCGAACGTCGTGAGCAGGCTGATGAAGGCGAGCGTCGGCGTCTCAGGCAGCACGCACAGGCACGCGCCCAGCGCGAGGAGGGAAAGGATGCTCGCCGCCAGCGGCTGGATGCGACGCGCGATCAGCACGAGTGCCGACACGGCCGCCAGCAGCGCGCCGAGAACTCGCAGGCCTTCGGCGCTCAGCATGATCACGACGGTCTGCCCGATCGCAAGGAGGACGAGGAATACATCCAGTCCCCATCGACTCAGCACCTTCATTTTCCACATGCTATTCGGCCGTCGGCGCCGGCACGTCAAACCAGCGATGGACACCGCACGATGGAGGCGGCGGGGCCAGGTGTCACCGCGCGGTGGACGGCCCGGGCACGCGGCATCCCTAGCGTCCTCATCAGCGGCGCGAAGAACGCACCGCCGAAGGACTCAACCACAGCAAGGAGCAGTCATGTTCTCTTCACACAGCTCGGCATCAGGTCCATCTGCGAACACGCGGGCACCCCGTGCGGCCGCCGTCGTCATCGCGGGCGGCCTCATCATCGGCGGCGTCAGCGCCTGCGCGTCGCCGAGCCATCCGGCGGATGCCGCCGCGCCGGCCGGCGTCGCACCGGCCGCGAACCTCACCACGCTGTCGTACATCGCGACCGACATCGATGGCGACAACGTGTTCGTCGACCTCGGAGACAAGAGCGACCAGGGGCCCGACATCGGCGATCTGCTCGCGTTCACGCAGAACCTCTCGTCCGACGGCGAGAACGTCGGTCAGGTGCATGTCGCCGCCGTCGTCGTCGACCACGACACGCACGTGAGCGAAGCGACCGGCACGATCGTCCTCGCGGACGGCAGCATCCAGGTGGCCGGCGTCGTGACACAGGACCCGCAGTTCACGCTCACTGTCACCGGGGGCACCGGCGCCTATCTCGGCGCCACCGGGACCATGTCGTTCGACGCCTCGGGAAGCGACCAGACGATCACGCTCAAGCTGAAGTAGCCGCGGCCTATTCTGGTGGAGATCGAAGGGATGCGGGATGGGCGATCTGCGGGGCATCGACCTCAACCTGCTCGTCGTGCTCGATGCGATCCTCACCGAGCGCAATCTCACCCGCGCCGGCGAGACGATCGGGCTCACCCAGCCCGCCGTGAGTGGCGCCGTCGCGAAGCTCCGCAAGCTCTTCGACGACCCGCTGCTCGTGCGGGGCGGCCGCATGTCAGACCTGACGCCGAAGGCCGTCGAACTGCAGCCGATGGTCCGCGAGGCGATGGCCGAGATCGCCCGGACGCTGAACATCCGCCCGCTGTTCGATCCCCTCACCAGTGACCGCCAGTTCCGCATCACGGCGTCCGACTACGCGCTGTCGGTCATGACCGGTCCGCTGCTCGCCGTGCTCGAAGAGCAGGCGCCCGCCGTGTCGGTGGAGTTCTCACCCCTCATGAGCGTCGAGCCCGTCGACCTGCTGCGCGAAGACGTCGTCGTCGCCTCCGCAGCCCGTGACATCCCCGGCAAGCATCAGGCCCTGTTCTCCGACAGCATGGCGTGCGTGGTCGCGGCCGACAACCCGCGCCTGCGCGACGGCGAGCTGTCGCTCGACGACCTCGCCGAGATGCCCTACGTGCAGGTCGCCCTCGCCGAGGGGGTCGTGATGTACGCCGACGACGCCCTCACCGCCGCCGGAGTCAGCCCGACGGTCGCGCGCATCGTGCCGGGCTTCCTCCCGGTGCCGTTCACCGTGTCGGGCACGGGCTTCTTCGGCTTCGCCCCGACGCGCCTCGCCGAGCTGTACGCCGACGAGTTGGGCCTGGCCACGGCTCGCCTGCCGATACGCCTGCCCGTCCTGGTCGAGTCGGCCTACTGGCATCCCTCGCGCTCCGACGACCCGGCGCTGAACTGGCTGCTCGAGGTGCTGCGCACGGTCTCCGAGCGCATCGAGTTCGCCGACGTTGCCGAGGCGTAGCCCGCGAACAGCGCGGTGTAACCCGCGAACAGCGCGGCGTCAGCCGGCGAGGACGGCCAGCGTCGCGATCGCGTCGGCGACGGCGGTGGGATGCGGCACGGCATCGCTCGCGAGGATCTGCCAGGGCGCGGCATCCACCCCTCCGCCCACGACCACCACGATGTCGTGGTTCTCGACGCGGCCGTCGGAGAGCTCGACCTCGATGTGCCGGTCGATGACGACCGACCCCACCAGGCGGGCGTCGGGGCGCACCTCGACGCCGCGTTCGCGCAGCAGGTCTTCGAGGCCACCGTCCGGGGAGTCCTCCTCCCCCAGCGTGCGCAGGGCCACCGCGACATCGAATGCCGCCTCGCCCGTCGGGCCGCCGCCCGCGAGGGTCACGTCGAGTCCCGCACGCGCGAGCGCGAGCGCCGCGACGGCACCGGCGTCACCGGCGCCGTCGACCAAGCCGGATGCAACCGTCATCGACACTCCTGACGTCGAAGCTGCACAGCGAATCCACTGCGTGATCGAAGCTACGTGGCGGGATGCCGCGTCGGAACATCGGCGTGACGATGGTTGTCATCGTGACGGAGGGGAGGAGCTCCGCTCCCCGATCTGCAGTGTCTCGTCGGCGCGGATCGCCTCGATGAGCTGCTGCCGGAACCACACGTGCGCGGGGTCGCCGTCATGGCTCTCGTGCCACCAGAGCCGCAGTTCGATCGAGACGCTTCCGAAGGGCGTCGGCACCCCGATGACGCCGTCGGAGGGGCCGAGCGTCTCCGCGATCACGCGCGGGACGACGGCCACCAGATCGGTGCCGGCGACGATCGACGGCAGCGGCAGGAAGCTGCCGGCGGTCACCCGCGGCGCCCTCCGGTCGATGCCCAGCTCGCGCAGCCTGCGGTCGGCGGGCGTGAAGTGCAGGCGACCGAACTGCGCCACCGCCTGCGGCAGAGAGACGAAGGCCTCGAGAGTCAGCTCGCCGTCCACAAGGGCGGGATTGTGCGGGTCGATGAGGCACACGTACTCGTCGCGCAGCACATCGGCGCTGCGCCCCTCGATCCCGATGCCCGGCACCGCGACGACGAAGTCGTGGGTGATGAGGTCGCGGGCGCTCTCCATGGGGCGCTCGGGCAGCGGCACGACGTCCACACGCATCTGCGGGGCGCGCTCGAGCACCGAGGCGATCGCGCCGCGCAGGCGCATCGTGCCGTAGTCGGTCATCATCACCGTGAAGCCGCGGCGCAGCGACGAGGGGTCGAAGCCCGTCTCGCCCGCGAGCACCCGCTCGATGAGCGGCACGGTCTCCTGCACCTGCGGCAGCAGCAGACGGGCGAGCGGGGTCAGCTCGTACTCGCGTCCCACCCGCACGAGCAACTCGTCATGGAAGACCGTCCGCAGCCGCGCCAGGGCCGTGCTCATCGACGACTGCCCCATCTGCACGCGCTGCCCGGCGCGCGTGACGTTGGCCTCTTCGAGCAGCGCCCGCAGCGGCAGCAGCAGGTTCAGGTCGTGACCGACGGACATGGTCGCATCGTAGCGGGCCGAGCTACGTGCGTGGCCGCGAGTCCGACACCGGGCCCACCGCGGTCATCCGAGGACGGACCCGCCCCCGTCGACGACGAGGTTCACGCCGGTGATCCAGGTCGCCTCGTCGGAAGAGAGGAAGAGCGCAGCGTTCACGATGTCGGAGGTCTGCCCCACCCGGCGCAGCGGGATGCGGTCCCAGGTCGCCTTGAGCTCGGCGGGCGGGTTGTCGACGAGGAACTGCGTCGCCGGGGTCTGGATGAATCCCGGTGAGATGCACACGGCGCGGATACCGTGCGGCCCGCCCTCGACGGCGAGGTGCTGGGTGAGGTTGATGACACCGGCCTTGGCGGCGCCGTGCACGTTCTGCGGCATGAACTCGACGCCGCGCGTGCCGGCGATCGAGCCGATGTTGACGATGACGCCGCCGCGCTGCTTCAGGTGCTTCCAGGCCGCGCGCACCGCGTAGAAGACGATGCTCAGCTCGCCGCGCAGGTTCAGCTCCCAGTCGTCGAGCGACAGCTCGTCGATCGGCCCGAACCGCTGGATGCCGGCGTTGTTGTAGAGGATGTCGACACCGCCGTAGACGGCGGCCGCGGCATCCACCCACTCCGCGGTGATCTGCGCGTCACTGAGGTCGACGCCGCCGAATCCGGTGATCTCGCCGCCCTCGGCCCGGACGATCTGCACGGTCTCATCGAGCGTTGCGGGGTTGAGGTCACAGCCGACCACGCGCGCGCCCTCCGCCGCGAACCGGCGCGCCGCGTCGCGGCCCATGCCGCCGCCGATGCCGGTGATGAGTGCGATCTTGCCGTCCAGCCTGCCCACGGGCCCTCCCTGATTCGTCTGCTCGTCGGTGGTGCGCGGCGTCCGACCGGACGCGCCCTCGCATCGACCTGCCCTGCCACCGTACGCATGCGGCCCGTGCCGCAGGTACGCGCTGGGCCGGATACCAGTCATCGCGGGTCATCGTGCGCGGGCGATCGCCTCGATCTCGATGCGCAGCGCAGGGTCGAACAGTCGCTGCACGATCACCAGCGAGCTCGCGGGCAGCCCGGCGGGGAACAGTGCGGGGAAGAGCGCATCCATGTGCGGCACCAGCGTCGCGAGGTCGGCCGCATCGGCGACGAAGATCGTGAGCTTGACGACGTCGGCCAGGCTCATGCCGACCTCGGCGAGCGCGAGGGAGATGTTCTCGAGGGCCTGCGTCGCCTGTTCCGGGATGCCGGGACCCACCAGTTCTCCGGTGGCATCGGCGCCCACCTGGCCCGAGACGAAGGCCAGATCGCCGGCGCGGACGACCTGCGAGTACGGACCGGGCGGCGGCAGCAGGGTCGAGGGAATGCGGAAGTGGGTCATGCCTCCGGACTACCAGCGCGCCGCGGCCCGCGCCGCGATAGCTGGTATGCCCGGCGGGGCGCTGTGCCGCGGCATCCCGAACCGTACTGTCGGATCGGATCACCATCTCTTCTCGAGGAGTTCGACGATGACCTCTGCCATCCCCGCTTTCGACGGCCGGCTCGTGCTGCCTTCCGACCCCGACTGGGACGACGCCCGCGTCGGCCGCGTGTTCAACGGGCGCCGCCCCGACCGGCAGCCCGACGCCGTGCTCATCGCCGCGTCGATCGACGACGTGCAGCGCGGCGTGCGTCTGGCCGCCGAGCGCGGCTGGACGGTCGCGGTCCGCTCGGGCGGACACGCCTGGGCCGCGTGGAGCGTGCGCGACGGCGGCCTGCTCATCGACCTCGGCGCGCTCGACGGCATCGAGTACGACGCGCAGACGCACATCGTCGTCGCCGGCCCCGCCGTCAAGGGCGGGGACGTGCTCTCGCCCTACCTCGAGGAGCGCGGCCGGTTCTTCAACGGCGGCCACTGCCCGTCGGTGGGGATCGGCGGCTTCCTGCTGCAGGGCGGCCAAGGCTGGAACCAGCGCGGCTGGGGCTGGGCGGCCGAGTCGGTCATCGCGGTCGACGTCGTCACCGCCGACGGCGAGCTCGTGCGCGCCGACGCCGAGCAGAACAGCGACCTGTACTGGGCCGCGCGCGGCGCGGGCCCCAGCTACCCCGGCATCGTGGTGCGCTTCCACCTCGCGACGCGGCCCGCGGCCGGTGCGGTCGCGCACACCGTGCACGGCTATGAGCTCGACGACTTCACCGAGGTCATGAGCTGGATGTACCGGGCGCACCATGACATCCCCGACAACGTCGAGATCGTGTGCGTCTCGGTGCCCACGCCCCTGCCCGACGGCTCCGAACGGCGGCTGCTGCTGGTCACCGGCTTCGCGTTCGGCGACGACCTCGCCCACGCGCGGGCCTCGCTGGCCGCGTTCAACGACTCCCCCGCCCTCGACCGCGCCGTCTTCGTCAAGGACGCCGCGCCGTCGTCGCTGGCCGAGCAGCGCGCCGAGCAGGAGCGCCAGAACCCCGAGCACTGGCAGTACATCACCGACAACGCGTGGATCGACGGCGAGAACACCGATGAGGGCATCGCCGCGATGGTCGAGGGCATCCGCCCGCTGTTCACCACGAACCCGACCGACCGCGGCTTCGCGATCTGGATGAGCAACGCGCCCCGGCGCCCGCTGCCCGACATGGCGTTCTCGCTGCACACCGACGCATACGTGGCCGCCTACACGGTCTATGAGGACCCGGCCGAGTACGCGCGCAACCGCGCCTGGGTGAACGAGGTCTTCGCGCACGCCGAGCCGGTCACCGCGGGCCAGTACCTCGGAGACAGCGACATGACCAACCGTCAGCTGCGCTTCATGGCGCCCGAGAACTGGGAGCGGCTGCAGCGGATCATCGCCGACCGCGACCCGGAGGGCCGCTTCCACCGGTACCTGTCCGCCGACGATGCCACCGTGAACACGAATCACTGGGAGCCGGCGCGGGCATGATCGACTCTCCGCTGCGCCCCGACACGCTGTTCTCCCTCGCCGGCCGCGTCGTGATCGTCACCGGTGCGACCAGCGGCATGGGGCGGGTGACCGCCGAGGCGCTGGCCGCCGCCGGGGCGCACGTGGTGCTCGCCGGGCTCGGCGACGCCGAGGCGGTCGCGCACGAACTGGCCGCTCGCGGCATGAGCGCGGTCGGCGTCGAATGCGACCTGACCGTTCCGACGGCCCCGGCCGCCCTCGTCGCCGACGCAGTGAGTCGCTTCGGCCGTATCGACGTCGTCTTCGCGAATGCCGGTGCGGCGATGGATGCCCCGGAAGACGCCGCGCACCCCGGCACCGAGGCGGCGCTCGAGCGCTTCGACCGCATGGTCGAGCTGCACGTGCGCTCGGTGCTGCGCCTGGCCGATGCCGCCCTGCCGGTGATGGCCGACGGCGGCGGCGGGCTGTTCCTCGTCATGTCGAGCCTGTCGGGGCTGCGCGGCAATCGTGCGATCGGCGGCTACGGCATCACGAAGGCCGCGAACGCGCAGCTCGCGCGCAACATCGCCGTGCAGTGGGGCCCGCGCGGCATCCGCGCGAACGCCCTGTCTCCCGGGGTGATCGCCACCGACTTCGCGCGGCCGATCACGGATGACCCGGATGCCGCGCCCGCCCGGCTCGCCAAGACGCCGCTCGGCCGCTTCGGCCGCCCCGAGGAGGTCGCCGGCGCGGTCGTCTGGCTGGCTTCCGACGCCGGCGCGTTCGTGAGCGGACAGAACATCGTGATCGACGGAGGCACCCTTGCCGCCGACTGAGCGCGTGGCGATCGTCACCGGCGCCGCGAACGGCATCGGCGCCGCGATCGCCGCCCGTCTGCGCGAGGCCGGCCGCGCGGTGGCGAGCCTCGACGTCGCCGCGCCGCAGGCGCCGCGCGACGGCATCCTGGAACTGCACTGCGACATCTCGGATCGGGATGCCACGGCCGCCGCCGTCACGCGGGTCGAGCGCGAGCTCGGCCCGGTGCAGGTGCTCGTGCACTGCGCGGCGCTGCAGCGCATGACGCCGTTCGCCGAGCTGAGCGCGGAGCAGTGGCGGGCGACGTTCGCCGTCAACGTCGACGGCGCGTTCCATCTGCTCCAGGCCGCCCTGCCCGGCATGCGCGAGCGGGGCGACGGACGGATCGTCATGATCACGTCGTCGAGCTACTTCGCTCCCCCGCCCGCGATGGCGCACTACATCGCGACCAAGGGCGCGCTCACCGGGCTGGTGCGAGGGTTGGCGACCGAGCTGGGCCCCGACGGCATCACCGTGAACGCCGTCGCTCCGGGGCTGACGGCCACCGAGAACGCTGTCGCGACCGTCCCGGCCGAGCACTTCGCGCACGTGCAGGCCAGACAGGCGATCGGCCGCGCGGGCCGGCCCGACGACATCGCAGCCGCAGTCGCGTATCTGGCCTCGCCCGATGCGTCGTTCGTGACCGGGCAGACGCTGCTCGTGGACGGCGGCGAGAGCCGCCTCTGACGAGCGTCGCGGCGGGCTGCCCCTGACCCGCGCCGCGTCGTGCGCCGCATGCACGTCGCTCGCGGCATCCATCCCGCACGTTCAGCAGTCGCTTTCTGCGCATCTTCGTCGCGCACGCCGGTCACAACTGACTGCTGAACGAGGAAGCACTCGTTCAGCAGTCACCTTCTGCAACCGCCACGCACCCGAACCCGCAGAAATCGACTGCCGAACACGGAGGTGACCCAGGCCGAGCCCGGACCGAGCCCCGCGCGAGCCCCGGGCCGATACCCCGCGAAACCGCGAGATTCCGCGGTTCTGCACCAGGAACGTCCATCGAGGGCGGCCTGTCAAGTCCGACCGGGTGGATACAAGGCATCGGCGCACCGGCAATCGGACCCGGCCGTGTCGGCGACTACGAATGTTCCCGACAAGGTCGTCACCCGGATCACCGGTGACCCGAGGAAAGGAACCCTCCCCAATGAGGAACACATCGCCCCAGACGGACGCCTTCGGCGTCTCGTCGCCGCGACGCGCACGCCGACTGGCGGCCGTCGCCGTCGCCGTCGCCACCGTCGGCGGATCGCTCATGCTCGTGCCCGGCGCCGCGCTCGCGGCATCCCCGTCATCCGCCCTCAGCTGCGGCAACAGCGCCAGCGGCATCGTGCGCAACGTGCTGACCGTCGCCGCCGACGACACCTGCACGATCAGCGCGACCACCGATCTCGACAAGCTCGTCATCGCCGACGGCGGACAGCTCGTCGCCCCCGACGGGTACGACGTGACGCTCACCGTCGACGGCGTCGAGACCGGCCAGGCCTGGTTCTCGATCCAGGACGTGGCCGGCTGGCTGCAGCCCGGCCGCTACGTGAGCAAGCACCGCGACGGCGTCGTGCTCACCGTCACCACCCGGCACAGCGAGTCGCCCAACCGGGTCGAGTTCCCGATCCGCCAGTCGCTGTACGTCGACTCCGACGGCATCGACCAGTCGCAGTCGGTGCCCTCGAGCTGGCTCGGCGGCCAGCCCACCGCGACGGGGTCGAAGGGCCTGAACATCGTCTCGACCGGCTCCACGTTCAACGGCATGTGGTTCGACGGCGTCGACTACACCGTCAAGGACTCGAAGATCTCGATGACCGGCGACGGCCGCAACGACTTCGCCGACGACGGCGCGGCGATCGTCGGCGACAACGGCGCGAACGTCACGATCGACGGCCTCAAGCTGAAGAACGCCGGTGTCGTGCGCACCGCGATCATCTCCGACGGCGGCGCCAACGTCGTCGTGAAGCACTCCGACATCGACGTGTCGGGCGGCACGCTGCCCAGCGACTACGTCGCCAACGTCGACATGCCGACGATGGTCGCGGCGCCGTGGATGCTCGGGCTCGAGGGCACGAACCGCGCGACCCTGCTGCTGGGTGACGGCAGCAAGGCGTCGTACATCGACTCCGACATCACCGCCGAGGACTGGGGCGTGCTGTCGACCGACGCCGGCAGCGGCGTGAAGCTGACGGCGATCAACAGCAGCATCAAGACCATCGACTCCGGGTACGGCACCTACGGCATCGGCTCGGCCACCGGCGAGTATCTCGGCTCGCGGTTCGACGTCAACAGCTACATCTCGATCTCGGCGAACGGCGAGAACGTGCTGCACTTCGGCGACAGCGACAAGGCCTCCGTCGCAGCGCTGAACGACTCGCTCAACCTCGGCCTGACGAACAAGGAGCTCAAGCAGCTCACGAAGCAGAACTCGAAGCTCAGCTCCGACCGCATCGGCTTCATGACCTGGGCCGGCGACAACACGGTCAACGTCGACGGCGGCACGCGGGTCAGCACGGGGCTGGCGACGTTCGAGGACAAGTCGAACACCGGTACCACGACCTACAACATCACCGGCGACGGAAAGTCGGCGCCGACGCTGCACTCCGGCACCGGCGTGCTCGTGCAGGTCATGAACCAGGACGACCCGGGCCCCGGCGGTTCGTACAACGACCCGACCGATGTGAAGCAGACGACGGATGCCGCAGCCCGCGCCGACGCGACGCAGCGCGCCGTCACCGTGACCAACGTCACCGACGACGACCTTCGCGGCGACCTGTTCAACGGCGCGACGGTGGCGAAGAACCTCGTCGTCAACCTCGACGGCAGCTCGGTCACCGGCCGCATCTCGACGACGACCGCCGTGCACTCGGGCACCGTCGACGAGGCCAACTACGAGCGCATCGGCGACGTGACCAACACGGTGTCGGCGCCGGTCAACGGCGGCGTCATCGTCGACCTGGCCGACCACTCGACGTGGAATGTCACGGGTAAGTCGTACGTCACGAGCCTCACGGTCGACAAGACCTCGAAGCTCAACGGCATCGTGTCCATCGACGGTGAGGTCATCACCCCCAAGGCCGGCGTCACCTACACCGGCGACATCCTCGTCTCGGCGAGCGCGAAGCACCACGCGAAGGGCCACAGCGCCCAGACGCAGCACAGCAACGCGAAGGCCACGGCGCACCGCAAGTAGCCCGGGCGCACACACGGCGGCCGGGGAGGGCGACCTCCCCGGCCGCTCCGGCGTCTACAGCGGGATCTCGTGCAGTGCCCCGGCCGTATCGGCGTCTACAGCGGGATCTCGTGCAGTGCCCCGCCGCGCCCGACGAGGAAGTGCCCGAACGCCTCGCGCGCGGTCAGCGGATCGACGGCGGCATGACGGGACAGGGTCTGCACATCGCGCCAGGCCCGCTCGAACGGCGCGGTCTCGGCCACCGCCTGCGCGCCGATCGCGCTCATCACCGAGTCCAGTGCCGACACCGCCGCAGACGTGGCGCAGCCGATGTCGACACGCGAGCGGATGCGCACCTCGGGAGGCATCGCCGCCGCGTCGACCGCGTACCGGTCCGCCGAGGTGGCCGCGCGATGCAGGTGCAGCCGCGCGCTCGAGATGTGCATGGCCGCATCGGTGAGCTTGCCCTGGATCGTCGCCGACTCTGCGGCCGTCTCGTACCGGGTGCCCGGCCAGGGGCGATTCCGCACCGACGCCAGCGCGTGGTCGAGCGCACCGGAGGCGGCACCGACGACGGTGGATGCCGGCACGATGGCGTGCGCGGGATCGTAGCCGCGTCGCAGGCCGGCGGCACCGACCGCGTCCGCGCGCACGAAGACCCCTTCGGCCTCCAGTGTCTCGGGACTCGCACCACGGGCACCCGCGGCATCCCACGTCTCATGCCGCGTCAGCTGCGACATCGGCAGCACCGCGCGCACGGGGTGCTCGGGATCCCCGCCGGGAAGCACGAACGACACCAGCGCGAGATCGGCGTGCGCACTGCCCGGCACGGAGTGCCACAGCCCCGTGAGGCGGAAGCCGCCCTTGACCGCCACGGCACGCGCGGGCGCACCGTGCGCGTCGGCGATGAGCAGCCCCTCGCCGTGCTCGCTCGCGGCACGGGCGAGCACGGGATCCGCCGCGACCTGGACGGCGGCGCGGGCGAACGAGCCGACGACCCAGGCCGCCGAGGCGTGCTCCTCGGCGAGCGTCGCCACCACGGCGCCGATCGTGTTGCAGTCGAGCTGCCGGCCGTCGCGCCCCTCGGATCCGCGCAGGCCCAGCAGGCCGGCGGAACCGAGTGCGGCGAGGACCGACACGGTGAGCCTGTTGCGGCGATCGGATGCCGCGGCATCGCTGCGCAGCGCCGGCAGCACGCCCCGCGCCCGGATCACCGGGTCGACTGCGGCGGTCGTCCTCGTCTCATGTCGGCCGTCGCCCATGCGGTGCAGACCCCCTCGTGCGCGCGTCGGCTTCGTCCGCAGACATCGACGTCGCGGCATCCCGCCTCATCCAGCATGGATCGACGATCGCATCGGCGGAACCAGGAGGGCACGATAGGAGATATCCGGCACTTCCGCCGCACCGACTATCGCGCCCGGCGATGACACGCATCGGAAGCGCCTACTTCCCTCGCGCGGCCCGAGGGTGTTGTGCTTGCTCCGCTGGCAGAGAATGCCAGACCCGACCACTGGCGAGGGTGCCGGTCTGTTCGACACCCCCGCCCCGCACACGGCAGGAGTGTCCCGTGAACAAGATCAGCAAGCTCGGCGCCTTGGCAGGCGCCGCAGTCCTCGCCCTGAGTCTGGGGGCGTGCTCGAGCGACGGCACCAACGCCGGCTCGACCACCGACAGCACGACCTCAACCGTCAGCGCCTCGCAGCAGAAGGCCCTCGACGCCGCCTACGCCGGTGTGGGCGCCGACCTGAGCGCACTGCCCTCCGTGGACGTCACGGCGGGCAAGACGCTGTACGTGATCTCGTGCGGGCAGGCGGTGCCGAGCTGCTCGACCCCGACCGCCGCCACCGTCGCGGCGGCCGAGGCCGCCGGCTGGACCGCCAAGGTCGCCGACGGCAACCTCAACTCGGGCGGCACCGGCTTCGCCGACGCCGTCAGCCAGGCCGTCTCGGCCGGCGCTGACGTCATCGTGCCGATCGGCTTCCCCTGCGTCGCCGCGCAGACCGCGTTCACCACCGCACACAAGGCCGGCGTCACGATCATCGGCGGCGGCGGCGTCGACAACTGCGACCCGCAGCAGTGGTCGTCGATCCGCTACTGGATGGCCGACACCGACCCCGAGACCGGCATCTGGTACGCCCAGGCGGCCCTGCAGGCCGACTACGCGTACGGCAAGATCGGCGACGGCGTGAAGGCCATCGTCATCAACGCGACCGGCGGCCCCTGGGGCCAGTTCCTCGTCGACGGCTTCTCGAAGCAGCTCGACACGCTCGGCGTCGATGCGAAGTCGGCCGTGGTCGACGTCGTGGACGTCAGCGATGAGGAGAACGGCGACGGCTCGTACGTGCAGAAGGTGATGACCGAGATCCTCGCCCACCCCGAGGCCAACGCGCTCATCATCCCCGTCGACGGCTACCTCACCGGCGGCCTCTCGCAGGCGATCGTGCAGAACGGCCTCGACGACCAGCTGCTGATCATCGGCCGCTCGGGCGACGAGTCGGCGCTGAAGCTCATCAAGGCGGGCAACAGCGGCTTCGACGCCACCGTCGGCTACGCCTCGGAGTGGGGCGCCTGGGGCTCGGTCGACACCGCGATCCGCGTGCTGGCCGGTCAGGACCCGCAGGACATCGGCGAGCAGGTCAAGCTCATCGACGCGGACCACAACATGCCGGCGTCCGGCGACTTCGCCGGCAGCGTCGACTTCAAGAAGGCCTTCGAGGCCTCGTGGGGCGTGAACTGACGCCCCCGCATCCACACAGCGGCCGGAGGCCCTCGGAACACCGTTCCGGGGGCCTCCGGCCGTCTGGCTTCCGCGCCCCTGATGATAGGCATCACTCCAGGCGCATACCGGCTCATGGCCGGGCGTGATTCCATATGGATGCCTCAGAACGTTCTGGGGCGAGTTCTCTCCGACGAAGGAGTCGCGATCGTGACACAGCCCGAACCCGAGTACGTGCTGCACCTGAACGACGTGGAGAAGCAGTTCGGCGGCACCCGGGCGCTGCGCAAGGCCTCTCTGGCCGTGCGCCCCGGCACCGTGCACGCCCTGCTCGGCGGCAACGGCTCGGGCAAGAGCACGTCGATCAAGATCCTCGCCGGCGTCTACACCGCCGACGGAGGCGAGCTCGAGATCGGCGGCGAGCGCCACGACCTGCGCCGGTGGACCGCGCAGGACGCCCACGGCGCCGGCCTCCGCTTCGTGCATCAGGACCTCGGCCTGTTCGAAGAGCTGTCGATCGCCGAGAACTTCGGCCTGGACACCGGCTTTCCCACCACCGCGTTCGGCAAAATCGCCTGGCGCAGGCTCAACGCCGAGGTCGCCGACGTGCTGCTGGAGTACGACCTCGACGTCTCCCCGCAGCGGGCCGTCGCCGAGCTGCGCCCCTCCGACCGCACCATGGTCGCGATCGCCCGAGCACTGCGCGGCAGCACCGACGGCGAGCGCCGCATCCTGGTGCTCGACGAGCCGACCGCATCGCTGGCCGCCGCCGAGTCGGCGCTGCTGCTCGACAAGATCCGCCGGCTCGCCGACCGCGGCCAGACCGTCGTCATGGTCAGCCACCGGCTGCAGGAGGTGCTCGACGTCGCCGACGACTTCACGGTGTTCCGCGACGGCAAGGTCGTCGGCACCCTCGTCGACGCCCATCCCACCGAGGACGAGCTCATCTCGCTGATGGCCGGCGGCCTCGTCGTGGCCCTGGCCCCCACCGGCGAGCGCACGCACACGCACGGCGAGCCCGTGCTGACCGTCGAGCACCTCGAGTCGGGTCCGCTGCGCGACGTGACCATGACCGCCCACGCCGGCGAGATCGTCGGCATCGCCGGGCTCCAGGGGTCGGGCCGCTCATCGCTGCTGCAGGCGCTGTTCGGCGTGCACCAGCCCTCGGCCGGCTCCCTGGCCCTCGACGGCCGCCCGTTCGCGCCGCGCGACGTGCACGACGCGATGGCCGCCGGAGTCGGCATGGTCCCCGAGAACCGCGTCCGCGAGGCCGCGTTCATGGACCTCACCGTCAGCGACAACCTCGCCATGGCGATGCTCGGCGAGTACTTCGTGGGCGGACGGATGCCGCGCAAGAAGGAGCAGGCCGCGGCATCCACCCTCATCGACGAATTCGGCGTGAAGGTCGCCGGCGCCGACGCCCTGTTCAGCTCGATGTCGGGCGGCAACCAGCAGAAGGTGATCATCGCCCGCTGGCTGCAGCGGCACCCGCGCCTGCTGCTGCTCGACGAGCCGACCCAGGGCGTCGACGTCATGAGCCGCGCCGACATCTACGAGACGATCCGCGCCGCCGCACGCGAGGGCTGCACGGTCGTCGTCGCCTCCAGCGACATGGCCGAGCTGCACGCGCTGTGCGACCGCGTGCTCGTCCTGGCGCGCGGCCGCCTGACCGGCGAGGTGCTGGCCGGTCAGCTCGACGTCGACGGACTCGTCTCGCTCGTCCTGCGTGAACCCGGCACCCGCCGCACTGTCTACGAACCCGAAACCCCCTCCGAAAGGACGATGGCGTCATGACGACCTCGACCTCCCCGACGACCGACACCGTCGTCATCGCGAAGCGGCCGTCCTCGGTCACCGCCTTCTTCGAGAAGTACACGCTGATCATCATCACGCTCGCGGTGATCGCGTTCTTCGTGTTCTATCCCGGCACCAGCCACCAGTTCATGACGGTGAGCAGCCTGAACACGATCCTCACGAACATGCTCTGCGCGCTCATGGTGGCGCTCGCGGCCATGTTCCCGTTCGTGGCCGGATACATGGACTTCTCGGTCGGTGCCACCGCCGCCATCACCACCGTGTTCGCGGCCCGGCTGATGGACCAGACCGAGCACGGCTTCGGCTGGCCGGTGTGGCTGGCCGTGCTCATCCCCGTCGTCTGCTCGCCGATCATCGGCCTGGCCAACGGCTTCTTCGTCACGAAGATGCGCATGAACCCGTTCGTGACCACCCTGGGCATGTCGCTGCTGCTCTACGGCATCTCGATGCTGTGGACCGGCGGCCAGCGCCTGTCGGCGCCCACCGGTTCGTTCATCGTGAAGCTGTCGACGTCGAAGTTCCTCGGCCTGCCGATCACCGTGTACATCGTGCTGATCATCGCGCTGATCGTCTGGTACATCCTCACCCACACCCCGTACGGCCGCTCGCTGTACGGCATGGGGTCGAGCACGGCATCCGCCCGCCTGGTCGGCATCCGGGTCGACCGCAACCTGTGGCTGGGCTTCGTCATCGCGTCGCTGCTGGCCTCGCTCGCCGGCGTCCTGCAGCTCTCGCAGGTCGGGTCGGCGACGGCCAGCGACGGCGGGTCGCTCCTGTTCAAGGGCATCACGTTCATCTTCCTGAGCGCCACGGCCATCACCCCCGGCTTCTTCAACGTCTGGGGGGCGGTGATCGCCGGCATCCTGCTCTCGGTCTCGGTCACCGGCCTGACGTTCATGGGCTACGCCGGCTGGACCACCAACGTGTTCAACGGCATCGCGCTGATCGCCGCGGTCGCGCTGTCGACCTACCTCGGCCGCAAGAAGCGGCAGGGCTGAGCGCGTGCGGCCGCGCGCGACCCCGCGCGGCCGCACAGCCGATCGGAGACGTCTTCCATGACCGGGATCCGGGTGCTCATCATCGGCGGCGGTCCTGCCGGCCTGGTGACAGGCATCGCCCTCGCCCGCATCGGAGCCCGGGTGCGGATCGTCGAGCGGGAGAGCGCCCAGACGCCGACCGGAGTCGCCGTCAACATCCAGAACTCTCCTCTGCGCGCGCTGGCGGCTCTGGGCCTGATCGATGAGATCGTGGCCGCCGGGCACACGACGGCCACCGTGCATCTGCTCGACGCCGATGGCGCTCCGACCGCTCCGCCCCTGCGTCCTCGGACCCTCGTCCCCGGCTACCCTGCCTCCATCGAGCTGCACCGCTCCGACCTCGCGCGGATCCTCGAGCGCACCGCGCTCGACTCCGGGGTCGACCTGCGCTACGCGGTCAGCGTCTCCGCCCTCCACGACGAGTCCGACGACGACGCCCACCGCGCGCGTACGGCGCGGGTGGACGTCACCTTCACCGACGGCACCGCGGACGCCTTCGACCTCGTCGTGGCCGCGGACGGCATCCGCTCGTCCACGCGGGAGGTGGTCTTCGGACAGGATGCCGCGGTCCCTGTATACAGCGGGCAGTGCATCTGGCGCGCAGAAGCCGAGCGCGGAGACATCGACGAACTGATGATGCTCTCCGGCCCGGAAGGCAAGCTCGGACTGCTCCCGCTGTCGGACGACACGCTCTACGTGTACCTGCTGAAGAGTTTCGCCGCCGAGCCGTCCCGCGGCGACATCGGCGATGTCGATGCGGCGCTGCGCGCGGGTGTGAGCGCGTTCGGGGGTCCGGCGACGGGCATCGCGGCCACGCTGCGGCCGGGCGCTGACTTCCGCGGCCTGTACAGCGTCCTGCAGCCTGCGCCCTGGCACCGCGGCCGGGTCGTGCTGGTCGGCGACGCGGCGCACGCGACCACGCCCCATCTCGCGTACGGCTTCGGCCTGGCCGTGGAGGACGCCCTCGTCCTCGCCGAGTCGTTGCAGGTCGAGAACGACGTCCCTGCGGCGTTGAGGTCGTTCACCGCACGGCGGATTCCGCGGTGCCGCCTTGTCGTCGAGAACTCCCGACAACTGTCCGACTGGGAGCAGCATGCGCCCGCCGACGCGTCCGCCTACGGCCGCCTCATGGCCGACTCCATGAGCGCCCTGACGGAACTGCCATGACCGTTGCCCCCTCCCACCGCAAAGGCGCACTCTCTAATATGAGGGGCGCACGTACGCCGCACATCCGCACACAGAAGGCCGAGGCACCGTGACCGATGTCCGCAAGCTCGACCTGAACCTCGTCGTCGTGCTCGATGCGCTCCTCGCCGAGCGCAATCTGACGCGCGCGGGCGAGTTGGTGGGCATGACGCAGCCGGCGGTCAGCGGAGCCCTCTCGCGCCTGCGCGATCTGCTCGACGACCCGCTGCTGGTGCGCGAGGGGCGCGGCTTCACGCTCACCCCGTTCGCCGAATCGCTGATGCCCGCGGTCGCCGACTGCATGGTCGAGGTGCACCGGGTGTTCGAGGTGCTGCCCGAGTTCGACCCGATGACGTCGACCCGCACCTTCCTGGTGTCGGCATCCGACTATGTGCTCTCCGAGCTCACCAGCCCCTTGCTGTCGATCCTGCAGCGCGAGGCTCCGCACACGAGCATCGAGTTCGACGGGTTGCCGATGGAAGACATCGTCTCCCCCGTCGACCTGCTGCGACGCGACATCACGATCGCCGCGACCGGCCGTGGTGTTCCCGGCAAGCGCGCGTCCCTCTTCTCCGACCGCTTCGTGTGTGTGGTGGATGCCGCGAACCCGGCTCTCCGCGACGGCGCGCTGTCGCTCACCGCGTTGCACGGGCTGCGGCACGTGCGCTCGGTGTTCGGCCCGCACGCCTCGACCCACATCGACGACATGCTCAGCGCCGCCGAGATCACGCCGCGCGTGGCGGTGAACGTCGAGGGGTTCATGCAGGTGCCGTTCGCGGTGACGAAGACACCGTGGGTGGGCTGGGTGCCCGAGCGCACCGCCCGCCGGTACGCAGATCAGCTCGGGCTCACGATCGCCCGCACCGAGATCGCCCCGAGCGTGCTCGTGGAGGCCGCCCACTGGCATCCCTCGAAATCCAGCGACCCGGCGCTGACGTGGCTCGTCTCGCAGCTGCGCGCCGCGTCGGAACTCGTCGAGTTCGGCGCCGACGTCTGACGCGCCGGCGGCTTCACCCGTCCTCCCCTCCGGCCAGACACGTCCATCCGCCCCTCGCCCGGCAAATTCACATGGAATTGTCCCGTGCACATCACACCGGCGGAGGTCTGATGTGCGCGGGACAGTGTGATGTGCGGGCGCGCGTGGGTTGCCTTTCGCTCGCGCTACCCCGTTCTGCGTCCGCTGCTCCGTTTCGCTCTCGCGCTCGTTCTTCACACCCGGGGTTCTGCTCGCCCTCTCTGCTCGCCCCCTCCATTCCGCTCGCCCGCGCCGCGCGCACCCCGGCTACGGCGAGACCTCCTCGAACACGCGGTTGCGGGTGTGCGGCGTGAACTGCGCGAGGATCGACGCGATGATCAGGAACGACGAGATCAGCATGAGCGCCCAGAACACCGACAGGTGCGGGATCAGCGGGGCCAGGATCAGGATGCCGATGCCGCCGCCGATGTGGCCGACACCGTCGACGATCGCGAAGCCCGTCGACCGCGCGCGGGTCGGGAAGCTCTCGATCGTCATCGCGTAGCTCGGCGAGACCCACAGGTTGAACCCGGCGAAGATGATCATCGCGCCGAGGAACGTGACCGCGAGCGAGCTGCTGCCCACGGCGACCACGATCGCGCCGATGAACGTCACGACCGTGCCGATCGGCAGCCAGTACCGGCGCTCGAGCTTCTCGACGATGAACGACATCACGACGGCCTCGATGATGAAGCCGATCGATCCGACGGCGGCGATGATCCCGGCCTCGGGCGGCGTGAACTTCAGCGAGGTCAGCACCGAGGTCAGGCCCGCCGCATACGCGTACACCGTGATGTAGCCGATGAACCACATGAAGAACAGCAGGATCACGCGGCGCAGGTAGACCGGATTGCCGAAGATGTCGGCGTACGGCACCCTGCGGGCCGGCGGCCAGTGCGTCGGCACGTCGGCGAGCGAGGGCTCGTCGAGGGCTCCCCGACGCAGCGCACGCCGTTCCATGTCGTCGGTGATGGCCGCGGCATCCTCCGTCCGTCCCCGTTGCAGCAGCCAGCGCACCGATTCGGGCAGCTGGAACCGCAGGAGGATCGCGATGATCGCCAGGGCCGCTCCGACCACATACATCCAGCGCCACCCGTTCTCCAGACCTGCCGCGAACGGCAGCCCCGTCGGCCACGGCGTGGGCTCCGTCGTCAGGATCAGCCCCAGCCAGATGCCCACGAACGCACCGACTGCCGACATGATGAACACCACGGTCGTGAACTTCGCGCGCGACTGCTTGGGGGCGACCTCACCCACGTAGGTGTTCACGATCGCCAGGTCCGCCCCGATGCCCACACCCGTGATCGCCCGCGAGACCACGAAGTTCGCGTAGTCGGGCGCCAGCGCCGTGTACAGCGAGCCGAGTCCGGTGATCAGCATCGTGATCAGCAGCATGTTGCGCCGGCCGATGCGGTCCGACAGCGGGCTCAGCACGAGCGTGCCGACCACGTACCCGAGCAGGTTCATGATCGTGGGCAGCGCCAGGTAGTCCAGCGCCGTCTCGGGCGTGCAGCCCGGGACCAGCTGCGTGCACGTCTGCACGAACGACACGTTGATGTCGAAGATGTCGTAGAACGTGAACAGGAATCCCAGACCGATGATGATCAGGAACGCGGGCGAGAGCGACCAGGTGCGGATCCGGTCCAGCCGCGCCATGACCCGGCGCGAGCCCTCCGGGATCGGTTCGCCGAGTTCGGGCCTCGACCGCTGGTACTCTCGTCGGCTGCCGGCCGTGCCGGCCGAGCCGCTCATGATGCCTTCCTCGAAATCGAGACGGTGCCGTACATGTCCGTTCCCCTTTCACTGCGTTGTGATCAGGTCCGGTCAGTGCCGGTGTCGCACGGGCGGTGAGGGAGTCGGGTCGGACATCGCGGGCAGGCACCGAGGCTGCCAGGCGGTCGGAAACTTACCACCGTCTGGGCCGCATGTGGCCGATCAGCGGCGATTTCACGGGGAGAGAGGGGATGCCGCGGCCGCCCGCAGCCGCGTCAGAACACGTACTCCATGAGCTCGACGCCGAGGGTGCGGAACGCATCGTGCGCGCGCAGCCGGTGCGCGATCGACAGGTCGTCGAAGCACACCGTGAGCGCATAGGCGACCCCGGCGCGGGGACCTGCGAGCACCCCCGCCTCGCAGCGCACGCCGTCGGCGCGCCCGGTCTTGTTGATGAACAGCAGGCCGTGCCGGTCGTTGAAATGCGCGAACGGATCGAGCCCGGTCGCCGAGGCGATGAGCGAGAGGTCGTGGTTCAGGCTCAGCCACTCGGCCACCTGGGCGCTCACGCCCGCGCTCACGACCTCGGAGTTCACGAGGGCCGCGAACAGCTGAGCGAGCTCTCGCGTGGTGCCCAGCGCCACATGCGGGGCGTCGTCGGGTCCGCGGTTGTCGCGGAACCGGTCGAGCAGCGCCGAGCGCGACAGCCCGAGGTCCTCAATGCGGGAGCGCACGGCCGGCAGTCCGACGCGGGTGATCAGCGCGTTGGCAGCGGTGCCGTCTCCGGCGGCCGCGGCCAGCACGGCGAGGTCGACGACGGGCAGCGCGGGCGCCTTCAGGTGCTGCCAAACCCCGCCGCTCTCGACGCGGTCGATGATGTTGCGGTCCACGATCTCGAGCCCGTCGAGCGTGCCGGCCTCGATCTGCGCGGCCACCTCGATCAGCAACGGCACGACACCGAGTCCTGCCACCGGGAGCGTCACGAAGTCGTCGCCCATGAGCACCGAGCTGCCGCGGTCGAGGTCGTCGATGCGCACCGAGACCTGTGCGCCCGAGCGGGCGAGCTCGTCGAGCGCCTTCAGTGTCGACGTGAAGCTGCGTCTGCCGACCGCCGCCCTCCTCGGCAGTCGGCTGTTTCCGCGCCGCGTCCCCCGAAGCGGCGCCATGTCTGGGGGCGTGCCCACTCGTGTCCTTCCGCGATCGTCAAGGGGGAGTCGTGCGCGCGGCGCACACACGACGTCTTCAATTGTGGGGTATCGGTGCTATCCGAGAGCTGCGATCGGCCCAGTCGTCACCAGATCGTCACCCGCTCGGGCTTGGCGAGCCAGAGCGCGTCCGATTCGGTGACGTCGAAGGCCTCGTAGAACGCGTCGAGGTTGCGCACGATCTGGTTGCAGCGGAACTCGTTGGGCGAGTGCGGGTCGATCGTGAGGAGACGGATGGTCTCGGCATCCCTCCCCTTCTGCCGCCACACCTGCGCCCAGCTCAGGAACAGTCGCTGGATGCCGCTGAAATCGTCGATCTCGGGGGCGTCGGTCTCACCGAGCGCCAGCGCGTACGCGGTGATCGCGATGCCCAGGCCCCCGAGGTCGCCGATGTTCTCGCCGATCGTGAGCGCGCCGTTGACGTGATGCTCGTCGCTCAGCCCGACCGGGACCAGCGCGTCGTACTGCGCGATGAGGCTCTTGGTGCGCTCCTCGAAGGCGGCACGGTCGGCGTCGGTCCACCAGTCCGACAGCTTGCCGTCGCCGTCGAAGCGGCTGCCCTGGTCGTCGAACCCGTGGCCGATCTCGTGGCCGATTACCGAGCCGATGCCGCCGTAGTTGGCCGCGGCATCCCGATCCGCATCGAAGAACGGGTATTGCAGGATCGCCGCCGGGAACACGATCTCGTTCATCAGCGGGTTGTAGTAGGCGTTGACCGTCTGCGGTGTCATGAACCACTCGTCGCGGTCGATCGGCTGGCCGACCTTCGCGAGCTGCCGGTCGTGCTCGAACACGTGCGCGCGGCGCACGTTGCCGACCAGGTCGCCCGCGTCGATCTGCAGCGACGAGTAGTCGCGCCACTTCACGGGGTAGCCGATCTTCGGGGTGAAGGCGTCGAGCTTGGCGAGCGCGCGCTCGCGGGTCTCGGGGCTCATCCATGCGAGACCCGAGATCGACTGGCGGTACGCCGCGATGAGGTTGGCGACCAGCTCGTCCATGGCCTCCTTGGCCGCCGGCGGGAAGTGCCGTTCGACGTAGACGCGCCCGACGGCCTCGCCCAGCGCCGCCTCGACGATCCCGACGCCGCGCTTCCACCGCTCGCGGTTGACCGGCACGCCGGTGAGCTGCGTGCCGTAGAACGAGAAGTTCTCGTCGACGAACGCGTCGGCCAGGAAGGGGGCCGCGGAGTGCACGACCTTGAAGCGCAGCCAGGCCTTCCAGTCCTCGAGGCGCTCCTCGACGAGCAGCCCGCCCAGCGCCTCGAAGAAGCTCGGCTGGCTGACGACGATCTCGGCGAAGGCGTCGTCGCGACCGCCGGCGACGGCATCCCGCCAGGGCGTCAGGTCGACGCCGACGAGCTCCTGCGTCTCGTCCCAGGTCTTGAGGTTGTATGTCTCGACGGCGTCACGGCTGCGGACGTTGTCCCAGTGGTGCGAGGCGAGCTCGGTCTCGAGCGTCAGGATGCGCGCGGCGGCGGCTGCGGCGTCTGCGACGCCGGCGAGCTCGAGGATGCGGGCGATGTGCCCCTGGTAGGCCTCACGGGTGTCCGCGAAGTTGTCGAGGCGGAAGTAGCTCTCGTCGGGCAGCGTGATGCCGCTCTGGACGAAGAACGGCACGTACCGCTCGGGGTCGCCCGGGTCGGGCTCGATGTAGAGGTCGATGATGCCGCCGACCCCGTCGCGCTCGAGCCGGCCGACCGCGGCGAGGAACGCGGGGATCGAGTCCACGTCGTCGACGGCGGCGAGCTGCTCGTTCAACGGGGCGGTGCCGACCTCGGCGATGCGGTCGGTGTCCATGAAGCTCGCGTAGAGGTCGCCGATCTTGCGGGCCTCGGTGCCCGGCTCGGCGCTCTGCGACTCCTCGACGATGGCCCGCACATCCTTCTCGGCCTGCTCGGCGAGGAAGTGGAACGAGCCCCAGCGCGCCTTGTCATCGGGGATCTCGGTCTCATCGATCCACGTGCCGTTGACGTGACGGAAGAGGTCGTCCTGCGGGCGGATGTCGGCGCTGAACGCGTCGAGCTCGAGGCCCGAACGGGGGGTGTCGGTCATGCTCTCCAGGATATGCCGGTCACCCCTCCCGCTCACACCGACGGAGGGAGGAGTGGATGTCGGGACCCCCCTCTATGGTGGGTGCAGGAGGCTGGACATGACGACTTTGACAGACCGCCCCGCCACGGCGCTGCTCGTGATCGACGTGCAGAACGACGTGGTGGGCGAGGCATACGAGCGCGACGCCGTGGTGGGGCGCATCCACGGCCTGGTCGAGAAGGCACGCGCCGCGAAGACACCGGTGGTGTGGGTGCAGCACCACGCCGAAGACGAGCTCGTCACCGGCACGGAGGGCTGGCGCATCGTCGCCGAGCTCGAGCCGGCCGCCGACGAGGCGATCGTGCACAAGGAGTACGGCGACGCGTTCGAGGGCACCGACCTCGAAGAGGTCCTCGCCCGGCTGGGCGTGGGTCGGCTCGTCGTCTCGGGCGCCGAGACCGACGCGTGCATCCGCTCGACGATCCACGGCGCGTTCACGCGCGGCTACGACACGACGCTCGTGGGCGATGCGCACACCGCCGGCGACAAGTCGGCGTGGGGTGCTCCCCCGGTCGACCAGGTGATCGCCCACACGAACCTGTACTGGTCGTTCCAGGGCGCACCCGGGCGCACCGCCGCCGTCGTCGATGCGGCAGACGTCGACTTCGGCTGAGCTGCGTCACCCGCTCGTCACCCCTTCGTCGCCCCGGCGAGCAGGCCGCGCACGAAGAAGCGCTGCAGCGCGAAGAACACGATCAGCGGCACGATGATCGCGAGGAACGTCCCCGCCGAGAGCAGATACCACTGCTGCCCGTACGTGCCCGACAGGTCGGTCAACAGCTTGGTGATGGGCGCATTCGCGCCGGGGGCGAAGACGGTCGCGACCAGCAGGTCGTTCCACACCCACAGGAACTGGAAGATCGCGAACGACGCGATCGCCGGCATCGACAGGGGCAGCACGATGCGGAAGAAGGTCTGGCCGTGCCCGGCGCCGTCCACCTTCGCCGCCTCGATGACATCGCGCGGGATGGCCGAGACCGAGTTGTGCAGGATGAACACGGCCAGCGGCAGCGCGAAGATCGTGTGCGAGATCCAGACCTCGGCGTAGGTGGAGGTGAGGCTGTTCAGGTTCAGTCCGGGGAAGATCTGGACGCCGAAGAGCGTGAGCCCGTTCGAGTACATGCTCAGCAGCGGCACGAGAGCCATCTGCAACGGGACCACCTGCATCGCGAAGACGGCGATGAACAGCCAGTCCTTGCCCTTGAAGTCGATCCAGGCGAACGCATAGGCGGCCATCAGCGCGAGCGTGATGGGGAAGACGGTCGCGGGGATCGTGATGACCAGGGAGTTGACGAACGACTGGCCGACGGTGATGGTGTCGTTGAAGTTCAGCGTGTTGATGTAGTTGTCGAGTGTGAACTGCGGGTTGGTGAACGCCGTCCACCAGCCGCTGGTGGTGATGTCGGCGGGTGGCCGGAACGAGGTGACCAACAGGCCGAAGCTCGGGATCGTCCAGATCACCGCGATGACGATCGCGCCGACGGTGGCCCATGGGCTCGACAGGCGCAGCTTCGTGCGCCGCAGTGCGCCGCGATTCGCCGAGCCGGTGGCGGCGCCGGTGCGAGTGCCGGCGATGGTGCTGGTGCTGGCGCTGGTGCTCATCGCTATTCCTCCCGCTGACGCTTGAGATTGCGCGCGTTGTACCAGATGAACGGGGTCACCAGGATGAAGATCAACAGGGCCAGCGCTGCGGAGTGCCCGGCCTGCGGCGGCAGGATCTCGAACTGCTTGACCATCTCGTACCCGAGCACCGTCGAGTCGTTCTGACCGCCGGTGGTGGCGGCGATGATGTCGTACACCTTCAGCGAGACGATCGAGATCGTGATCCAGACCACGATGATGGTGGGGCGGATGCCGGGGACCGTCACGTTCCAGAACCGTTGCCATGCGTTCGTGCCGTCGAGTTCGGCCGCCTCCACCTGCTCGGTGGGCACCCCCTTGATCGCCGACGAGAGCAGCACCATCGCGAAGCCGGTCTGCGTCCAGATCAGGATGATGATGAGCATCACCATGTTCAGGGGATAGTTCTGCAGCCAGGCCACCGGCGTTCCGCCGAACCACTCCACGACCTGGTTGAGTAGGCCGATCTGCGGGTCCTGCGTGTAGTCGAAGAAGAACTTGAAGATGATCGACGCGCCCACCAGCGAGATCGCGACCGGCATGAAGATGAAGACCTTGAGTACCTTCTCGCCGCGGCTGCGGTCGACGAACACCGCATACAAGAGGCCGATGCCGGTGGCGAACACCGGTGCGATGATCACCCACACGATCGTGTTGATGAAGGCGATCAGCCCCGTGCTGCCGCCCGAGAACACCCAGACGAAGTTGTCGAGACCGACGAAGTGCGTGCCGTCATTGCTGCGGAACGCGTTCACGAACGTCTGCACGGCGGGGTACACCAGGCCGATGACCAGCAGCAGCAGCGCCGGCGACAGGAATGCGAACAGCTGGAGCACATAGCCCGAGCCGCTGCGTGCTCGGAAGTCGAGCCAGAAGAGCCCCCCGCCGAGGATCGCCGCGATGATCAGCACCCAGAACGCGCCCGCCTCGATGCCGAGGACCAGCAGCACCGCGAGCGGCACACCGATCGCGACGCACAGCCGCATGATCGAATAGCCGCGCCCGGAGCGCGGGGCGACTTCGATGAAGAAGACGACGAGCACCATCACGATCCCGAACGCGACGATCACGATCGGGATCTGGGCCAGCGGAGGCAGCCCCGCCAGCCAGGAGAAGAACGCGGACATCGACACCCTCCCTTTCAGGGGGAACGATCATGGCCGAGATGATGGCCGGGGCGGGCGCCCACACGGGCCCCGCCCCGACGACCGGCTCAGCCGGCCGGCCAGGCCGCCTGTATCTGGGCTTGCACGTCCGACGTGGACTTCCCGTTGATCCAGTCGACCATTCCGGTCCAGAAGGCCGTCTCCACGACGTTGGGCATCGCATCGTCCGCTCCGAAGCGGAACACGGTGGCCGGATCCTGCAGGATCTTGATGGCGCTCGCCAGCAGCTGGTCCTGCTCCTTGGTGGCATCCAGCCCCTTGTTCGCACTGATGAAGGAGGCGTTCGGCACCGCGATCAGGCTGTTGGCCCAGTCCGCGCTGGAGAGGTACTGCATCACCTTCTGGGTGGCCGCGTTCGAGTCGAACGCCGCCGCGAAGTCGCCGCCGCCGACGACCGCGTTCTTCCCCGCGGTCGGGCCGGGCTGCGGGAACGCCCAGATGTCACCGTCGGGCGCGACCTTCGGCGTGGTCCCCGCCGCGGTCTTCGCGGTGGCGAAGCTCGCCTCGAGGAAGGTGGCCTGGTTCGTCAGCGCGCACTTGCCGGAGGCGAGCGGCGTCGCGACATCGCCGAACGCGGTCGAGTTGATCGACTTGACGTCGCCGAACCCGGCGTTGACGTACTGCGGGTTCAGCAGGGTCTTGCCGAGCGTGTCGAACGCACTGGCGATCGCCGGATCGGTGAACTTCGTGGTCCCCTTCACCCAGGCGTCGTACACCGACGGCCCTGCGTCGGCGAGCACGAGCTCGGCGAGCTGGTCGGCACCGGGCCATCCGGAGGCGTCGCCCGAGTTGAACCCGGCGCACCACGGAGGCTGCCCCGTCTTCTGGCGGATCGTGCTGGTCAGCTGCAGCAGCTGGTCATAGGTCGTCGGCACGGACACGCCCCACTTCTTGAAGTCGGCCGGCGAGTACCAGATGTAGCCCTTCACCGACGCGTCCATGGGGGTCGCGTAGAGCTTTCCGCCGGAGGTCACGTAGCCCTGCCAGTCTGTGGAGAAGTTCTTCTTCACGCTGGCGGCGGTGGCGGAGTCCAGCTCTTTGACCTTTCCGGTCTGGACGGCTGCCGACAGGAGCCCCGGCTGCGGGAACATGCCGATGTCGGGCAGCGAGTTCGCCTGGATCTTGGTGGCGATGTTCGCGGTGAAGTTCTTGTCACCCGTGTACTGGATCGTGATGCCCTGCTGCTTCGCCCAGGCCGACCACGACGCTTCGAGCTCGGTGGCCTCGGTGCCGGTGTCGGGACCGTAGATGGTCACGGTCGCCCCCTTGACGCTCCCGCTCGCGTTGCCGCCCGATCCCCCGCCCGAGCCGCCGCCCGAGCTGCAGGCGCTGAGGCCGACGACGGATGCTGCCGCCACGGCCAGGACGGCGACCTGCCGGGCGCGCCGCGATCCGGATGCTCTCCCACCGATTCCGTGTGCACGCATGATGCACTCCTCGCAATCTCGTTGCCTGTGTCGCGTCGACTCGGGTCATGACGGCCGGCGTGGCGAGGACGGACTGGTATCAGTTCGCAATCGTGACGGTAGTCGTGCGGGTGGTGGGTGGATGCCGCTGTCAGCCGCCTCTGAACAGACGTACAGACAACGTGCAAGAACGGGGATGTCTCCCCCTCCCCGTAGGCTCGACCCGTGAGCACGCCCGGAACCCTGAACCGCGACATCCTGCGGCTCGCGGTCCCGGCGCTCGGCTCGCTCATCGCCGAGCCGCTGTTCCTCATCATCGATTCGGCCCTGGTCGGGCACCTCGGCGTGGTGCCGCTGGCGGCACTGGGCGTGGCATCCGCGATCCTGCAGACGATCGTGGGACTGATGGTGTTCCTCGCGTACTCGACGACCCCCGCGGTCGCGCGGCGATTCGGAGCGGGCGATGCGACCCGGGCCGTGTCGGTCGGCATCGACGGCATGTGGCTGGCCCTCGGGCTCGGTGCCGTGCTGGCACTGGCCGGGTACCTGGGCACGCCGTTGCTGGTGGGGCTGTTCGGCGCCGGACCCGAGGTCACCGCCGACGCCGAGGCATACCTGGGCATCTCGATGTGGGGGCTGCCGGCGATGCTCATCGTGTTCGCCGCGACCGGGCTGCTGCGCGGCATGCAAGACACGGTGACGCCGCTGTGGATCGCCGGCATCGGCTTCGCCGCGAACGCCCTGCTGAACGCCCTGTTCATCTACGGGCTGGGCTGGGGCATCGCGGGCTCGGCCACCGGCACCGTCGTCGCGCAGTGGGGCATGGTCGCCGCGTACGTCGCGGTGATCGGCCGATTGGCGCGCCGGCATCAGGCGTCGGTGCGGCCGCAGCGCGAGGGCGTGCGGGGGTCGGCCCGTTCGGGCGTGTGGATGTTCCTGCGCACGGTGTCGCTGCGCGTCGCCCTGCTGGCGACGGTCGCTGTCGCGACCGCATTCGGCACGCAGGAGCTCGCCGGCTGGCAGGTCGCGTTCACGATGTTCTCGACGGCGGCCTTCGCCCTTGACGCGCTGGCGATCGCCGCGCAGGCACTCATCGGCAAGGGGCTGGGGTCGGGCTCGACGCGCGAGGTGCGGCAGGTGCTGCGCCGCACGCTGGCGTGGGGCGTCTGGTTCGGCGTCGTCGTGGGCGCGCTGATCGGCGGGCTGTCGGGATGGATCGGGATGCTGTTCACCGGCGACGCGCAGGTGGCGGCGCTCGTGCAGCCCGCCCTGATCGTGCTGGCGGTCGCGCAGCCGATCTGCGGGGTCGTGTTCGTGCTCGACGGGGTGCTGATCGGCGCGAACGACGCCCGCTATCTCGCGATCGCGGGCGGTCTCAACCTCGTGGTGTACGTACCGGTGCTGATCGCGCTGTCGATCTGGCACCCGGGCGGGGCTGCGGGCCTCGCGTGGCTGGCCGTCGCGTTCTTCGGGGTGTACATGCTCGCCCGGCTCGCGACGCTGGGCTGGCGCATCCGCCGCCCGCAGTGGATGACGCAGCCGGCGTAGCGGCTCACGCCCAGCGGCGGCACCACTCGTACATGATCACGGCCGCGGCCGCGCTGGCGTTGATGGACCGGGTCGAGCCGTACTGGGTGATCTCGACGACGGCGGATGCGGCATCCACCGCCTCCGGCGACAGTCCCGGGCCCTCCTGACCGAACAGGAGCACGCACCGCTCGGGCAGCTCCGCCTCGTTCACCGGCACCGATCCCGGCACGTTGTCGATGGCGACGATCGGCAGGGACGCCGCCGCGGCCCATGCGGCGAACGCCGCGACGTCTTCGTGGTGCATGACGTGCTGATAGCGGTCGGTGACCATGGCCCCGCGGCGGTTCCAGCGCCGCTTGCCGACGATGTGCACGGTGTCGGCGAGGAACGCGTTGGCGCTGCGCACGATCGAGCCGATGTTCATGTCGTGCTGCCAGTTCTCGATGGCGACGTGGAACGGATGCCGCCGCGTGTCGAGGTCGGCGACGATGGCGTCCATGCTCCAGTACCGGTAGCGGTCGATGACATTGCGCCGGTCGCCGTGCGCGAGCAGCTCGGGGTCGTAGCGCGGGTCGGTCGGCCACTGCGCCTGCCCGCCGGGCCAGGGGCCCACTCCGTACGGGATCTCGGGCTCGGGCTCGCTCACCGCTCCAGGCTAGTCGCGCCGTGGACCCTGCGGCCGCCCACCCTCGCCCTGCTTCTCGAACCCCACCCTCGCCTGCTTCTCACACCCCACCCTCGCCTGAGGCGAGGGGATCTGCCGAGCAGAGGACAGTTTCGCGCCATTCGGTCCTCGCCTCGTCCACTCCCCTCGCCCGAGGCGAGGACCGCGTGGAAGGCGGACATGCCGACCGATCGAATTGGCCTCACAGGGTTTCGGGATGCCGAAAACAGCGCTACGATTTCGGCGTGCCGAAAGATGAGGTCGATGTGCTGCGCGCAGCGCCGCGCTCCGCCTCGTCGACGGCCGCGCGCCCCTCCCGGAGGGTGTGGATGCTGGGGCCCGCGCTCGTCGCGGGAGTCGCCTATCTCGACCCCGGCAATGTCGCGAGCAACATGACGGCCGGCGCGACATACGGCTACCTGCTGATCTGGGTGGTCGTGCTCGCGAACCTCATCGCCTGGCTCGTGCAGTATCTGTCCGCCAAGCTGGGCCTGGTCACCGGCCGCAGCCTGCCCGAACTGCTCGGCGAGCGCATCCGCCGACCGTGGGCGCGACGCGCGTACTGGCTGCAGGCCGAGCTGGTCGCGATGGCCACCGACGTGGCAGAGGTCATCGGCGGGGCGGTCGCGCTGCAGCTGCTGTTCGGCCTTCCGCTGCTCTGGGGCGGCGCGATCACCGCGGTCGTCTCCCTCACCCTGCTGATGGTGCAGACCCGACACGGGGCGCGCACGTTCGAGTTCGTCATCATCGGCATGGTGGCGATCATCGCCGTGGGCTTCGTCGCCGGCGTCTTCGTCGCCCCGCCCGACGCCGCGGGCGTCGCCGCCGGGCTCGTGCCGCGGTTCGAGGGTTCCGGGTCGGTGCTGCTCGCGGCATCCATCCTCGGTGCGACCGTGATGCCGCACGCGATCTACGCCCACTCGGCCCTCACCCGCGACCGCTTCGGGACCGACCCCACGCCGATCCCCCGGCTGCTGCGTGCCACACGCTGGGATGTCTCGCTGGCCATGCTCATCGCGGGGGCGGTGAACGTCGCGATCCTGCTGCTCGCGGCCGCGAACCTCGCGGGAGTCGCCGGCACCGACTCGCTCGAGGGCGCCTACGCCGCACTGCGCACCGGCATCGGGCCCGTCGTCGCGACGCTGTTCGCCGTAGGCCTTCTGGCCAGCGGACTGGCGAGCACCTCGGTGGGGGCCTATGCCGGCGCCGAGATCATGCACGGCCTGCTGCACGCGCACATCCCGCTGCTGCTGCGCCGACTCGTCTCCGTGCTGCCCGCCCTCCTGCTGCTCGGCATCGGCGCCGATCCCACACGGTCGCTCGTGTTCAGTCAGGTCGTGCTGTCGTTCGGCATCCCGTTCGCGCTGATCCCCCTGGTGTCGTTGACCGCCCGCGGCGCGGTGCTGGGCCGGTTCCGCAACCGTGCCGCCACGACGGTGCTCGGGGTCGCGGCATCCGTCGCCCTCATCGTGTTGAACGGGATGCTGCTGGTCCTCGTCGCCGCCGACGCCTGACCCCTCTACCCTGGGATGATGCCCTCCCCCGCCGTCGACGACTATCTGAAGACGATCTACCACCACACCGAGTGGCAGGACGAGCAGATCACCCCGTCGCAGCTGGCCGCGCAGCTCTCGCTCGCGCCGTCGAGCGTGACCGAGATGGTGCAGAAGCTCACGGCGCAGGGACTCGTCTCGCACCGGCCGTACGGCCCGATCGCGCTGACGGCCGAGGGATCGCGCCGGGCGGCCGCGATCATCCGTCGGCACCGGCTCATCGAGACCTGGCTCGTGCGCGAGTTCGACTACGCGTGGGACGAGGTGCACGACGAGGCCGAGGTCCTCGAGCATGCGCTGAGCGACCGACTGCTCGCCGGCATCGACGAGCGTCTCGGGCATCCGCATTTCGACCCGCATGGCGACGCGATCCCCGACGCGGACGGGCGCGTGCACCGCGAGGAGTTCGTGCTGCTCGCCGACGCGCCGGAAGGTCATCAGGGGCGCGTGCTCCGGGTGAGCGACCGCGATCCGGTGCTGCTGCGGGCGGTGCAGGATGCCGGAATGGACATCGGCACCGCGGTCGAGGTGGAGGCCACGGGGCGCGTGCGCGTCGCCGGAGCCAGCCGCGCGGTGCCGGCCGGCGCCGCCGACGCCGTGTGGCTCACCGCGTGAGCGGCCGCGGTCAGAACAGGAACAGGCCGACGAGGTAGCTGATCAGGGTCGTGCCCACGCCCACGATCAGCGACCGCACGATCGTGCGGCGCACCGAGAGGTGCCCGGCGCGCGCCGCGATCAGCGAGACGGCCACGAGCGAGACGACGACCGCCGCAAGGATCCCCCAGTACTCGAGGTGGGGCACGAACACCGTGAGCAGGAACGGGATGAACGCGCCGATCAGGAACGCGATGCCCGCGCCGACCCCGATGCCGATCGTCTCGCCCACGGTCATGACGTCGTCGATGCCGAACTCGCTCTCGAGCTGGGCGCCCAGCGGGTCCTTCGCCGACAGCTCGGCGGCCACGCGCCGTGCCAGCTCGGGGTCGAGTCCCTTCGCCTCGTAATGCGCGACGAGCTCGGCGATCTCGTCGTCGGGATGCGTGGCCAGGCGCTCCTGTTCGCTCTCGACGATGAGCAGCTGCGCCTCGCGCTCGGCCGCGGCCCACTTCGTCCCGCCGAGGCTCAGCGCCCCGGCGACCGTGGCAACCGCTGCCGCCGTGATCAGCACGTGGTCGGCGGCCCCCGCACCGGCGAAGCCCTCGAGCACACCGGCCGTCGCGATGATCCCGTCGTTCGCGTCGACCGCCCACGAGCGCAGGGTCGCGGCATCCCACCACCGCCGCGCGGGTGCGACGGCCTCGCTCACCGCAGCCGCCGTCGGGCGCGGGCGGCTTTCTCGAACGGCCAGCGGACGCGCGTCGCGTTCTCGCAGTACTCCCAGAGGCGGGCGCCGAGCGCCGGGTCGCGGGTCGACTTCGCCGGCATCGTCCGGTGCGGGCTGCCGTGCACGGCGAACCGCGGGCCCCAGTATTGGCCGCCCTCGATGCCGGGGTCGATCAGTGCCCGGACCGGCGCGTACGCGCCGTGTTCCTTCGACTGGGCGATGGGCGTCTGCAGGTTGTCGATGAACCGGGTCATCCGGCTGGGCTCGTTGACCCCGCGGACGCCGGGCGTGCGCCCGCTGATCGAGTAGCCCGGGTGCGCGACCACGCTCGCGACCGGCACGCCCGCGTCGCGCAGCCGCCGGTCGGCCTCGAGGCCGAGCACGGTGGTCGCGATCTTCGACTGCACGTACGCGCGCCACGGGGTGTAGCCCTCGACGAGCTCGGGATCGATCGGGCCCCGGTCGCCGGCGAACGCCGCGAGGCTGCCGAGCCAGACCATCCGGCCGCCGACGACGGCCAGATTCTGCAGCAGCTCACCGGCGAGGGCGAAGTGTCCCAGGACGTTCGTCGCGAACACGAGCTCCTGCCCGCCGACGGTCTGACGGGTGTGCGGAGGATGGACGATGCCCGCATTCAGCAGCAGCCCGTGCAACGGTCCGCGGGTGCGGGCCGTGGCGGCCGCCGCGCGGATCGAGCCGAAGTTGCTGGTGTCGAGCAGGAGGGTCTCGACGCTGCCCGCGTCTTCCTCTCCGACGCCGGGTACGCGCCGCTCGATCGCGGCGTGTGCGGCCGCGAGCCGGTTCGGGTTGCGGCCGGTGAGGATCACGTGGGCGCCCGCGCGCACGAGCTGTTCGGTCGCGAAATACCCCAGGCCCCGCGTGGAACCGGTCACCAGGTAGCGCCTGCCGTTCAGGTCGGGCAGGCGTCGGGGATCCCAGGCCGTCCGCGCCACGTCTCGAGCATATTCCCGCCACGGCATCGGGGCCCGCAGTGCGTGCGCGGCGCGCCCGCCCCCGCGAGGTCGCACGCATCGTCGCGAGGTCGCACGCATCGTCGCGAGGTCGCACGCATCGTCGCGAGGTCGCACGCATCGTCGCGAGGTCGCACGCATCCTCACGAGATCGCACGGCGCGCTCCCGCGCGATCTCGCGGAATACCACGCGACCTCGCGGAGAACCGTGCGATCTCGCGGAATACCACGCGACCTCGCGGAGAACCGCGCGACCTCGCGGAATACCGTGCGACCTCGCGGGGTCGCCCGGGTGCGGCCCGCTAGGCTGGGCGCATGCGGACCCGAGCCGAGATCGAGTGCTGGCTGACCGACATGGACGGCGTGCTGGTCCATGAGAACCGCCCGATCCCCGGGGCATCCGAGCTGCTCGCGCAGTGGCGGGACCGCGGCATCCCGTTCCTCGTCCTCACGAACAATCCGATCTACACGCGGCGCGACCTCTCGGCGCGGCTCGCGCGCTCGGGTCTCGACGTGCCCGAGGACCGCATCTGGACCTCGGCACTGGCGACCGCCCAGTTCTTGAAGTCGCAGATGCCCGGCGGGTCGGCGTTCGTCATCGGCGAGGCGGGTCTGACCACCGCGCTGCACGAGGCCGGCTTCATCATGACCGAGACGCAGCCCGACTATGTCGTCGTCGGCGAGACCCGGCAGTACTCGTTCGAGGCGATCACGATGGCGATCCGCTTCATCAACGCGGGCGCGCGCTTCATCATCACGAATCCCGACTCGACCGGTCCGACGCCCGCGGGCGTGGTGCCGGCGACCGGCTCGTTCGCCGCGCTCATCACCAAGGCCACCGGGAAAGAGCCGTACGTCGTCGGCAAGCCGAACCCGATGATGTTCCGCTCGGCGATGAACCAGATCGGCGCGCACTCCGAGAACACCGGCATGATCGGCGACCGCATGGACACCGACGTCGTCGCAGGCATCGAGGCCGGCCTGCACACCGTTCTCGTCAAGACGGGCATCACCGACCGCGCCGAGATCGAGCGCTACCCGTTCCGCCCCGACGAGATCGTCGACTCGGTGGCCGACCTCGTGGACCGCTGACGCATCCGTGAGCGCACTCGAGCAGAACCTGCTGTTCGCGGTGACCACCCTTGTGGTCGCCGGCACGCTCATCGTGTTCGTTGTGCAGTACATCCGGCACCGGCACGACGGCGACTGAATCGGCTGCGGCCTGCGGCGTTCAGAACTCAGCCGGCCTGCGGCGTTCAGAACTCATCCGGACTGCGCCGCAGAATCGCGAAATCGGCATGATGGCGGCACGAAGCGTCGATATGAGCTGAGTTCTGAACGGCGCGAGCGGCTACGCCGGTGCGCGGTCCGCCTGCAGTACGAGGGCCGCGGCCCCGATCAGCGGCCCGTCGCCGCCCAGCCCGCTGCGCACGACGCGCGCCGCGCGCGCATAGTCCAGCGCCGCGGCGTCCCGCAACGCGGCGCCGATGAGGTCGACGTAGTCGTCGGCGACGTGCGAGAACCCACCGCCCACGGCGAAGACCTCGACGTCGACGAGCGCCGCGATGTCGGCGAGCGCCCGGCCGATCGCACGGGCGGAGCGCTCGATCGCGGCACGGGCGATGGAATCGCCGGATGCCGCGGCCGCCGCCAGCTCTTCGCCGCTGGCACCCGCCCATCCCTGCTTCTGCGCCCACTCGACGCTCGCCGGTCCCGAGGCGACCCGTTCGAGCGAGACGCCGTCGTCGGAGTGCAGCTGGCCGAGGTGACCGGCGTTGCCGGTCGTGCCGGCGAACAGCCGCCCGTCGATGAGGAAGCCGCCGCCGATGCCCGTCGAGACGACGAACGCCAGCGACACCCGCGCGTCGCGGGTCGCTCCGACCCACGACTCGGCCAGCGCCAGGCAGCCGCCGTCATGACCCAGTCGCACGGGCACATCGGGATGGCCCGCGCGGGCCACGGCGTCGGCGACGACGTCGCGCAGCGGCATCCCGTGCAGTGCCGGCATGTTGACGGGGGCGATCGTGCCCGCCGCGTGGTCGATCGGTCCCGCGCTGCCGATGCCGACGCCGACCACCCCGTCACCCGCGCCCGAGAGCACGGTGCGCACGACCTGGATGAGCGCGCCCTGCAAGAGGTCGGGAGTGGCGCGCGGCCCGGTCGGGCGGCGCGACCGAGATCCGGGCACGACGGCACCGGTGGCGTCGACCAGGGCGGCCTCCACCTTCGTGCCGCCCAGATCGACGGCCAGAGCGAGGTCGGTCACGACTTGACCGACCCACTCATCAGTCCACCGATGAAGTACTTGCCGAGGATGATGTAGACCAGCAGCGTCGGCAGCGACGCGATCAGCGCCCCCGCCATCGACGCCCCGTAGTTCGACAGCTGGGCACCCTGCGACAGGTTCACGAGCGACAGCGACACCGGGCCCTGGTTGGCATCCGAGAGGAACAGCGCGAACAGGTAGTCGTTCCACGCCGAGGTGAACTGCCAGATGATCGTCACGACGAACCCGGGCAGCGACAGCGGCAGGATGATGCGCCAGTACGACCCGAGCATGCCGGCGCCGTCGACCCGCGAGGCCTCCATGAGCTCGTTCGGCACGCCCTCGTAGTAGTTGCGGAAGATCAGCGTGCAGATCGGGAGGCCGTAGATGATGTGCACGAACAGCAGGGTGACGATGCTGCTGGGCATGCCCAGCGTCGTCTTCATCTGCACGAGCGGCACCATGATCGCCTGGTACGGGATGAACATGCCGAACAGGATCAGCGTGAACACCACGTTCGCGTAGGGGAACTTCCAGCGCGAGAGCACGAAGCCGTTCATCGAGCCGAGCATCGCCGAGATGATCGCGGCCGGGATCGCGAGCAGGAAGGTGCGCCCGATCGGTGCGGCCAGCGTATTCCACGCGGTGACCCAGTTGTCGAAGCCGGTCGCCCCGTCGGGGCCGGCCTGCCACGGCCACCGGCTCGGCAGACGCCAGGAGGTGATCGCCGAGACGTCGGACGGTCCCTTCAGGCTCGTCACCAGCAGGACGTACACCGGCATCAGCACGATGACGACGAAGAAGAGCAGGATGACGTACTTGGCCGTCCGGCTCAGTCGCCGCTTCGCGCGGCTGCCGCTCGGAGCGGCGCCGAGGCGCTCGTTGCGCCGTTCGATGCCGGTCGTGACCGCCATGGTCTCACTCATCGGCGGGCCTTCCTCTCGGCGCGGGCCGTGTAGATCAGGTACGGCACGATGAAGATGCACACCAGCAGCAGCAGAATCGTCGCGATCGCGGATGCCTTGCCGTACTCGCCCCCGGTCAGCGCGACCCACATGTAGGTGGCGGGCACCTCGGTGATGTAGACCGATCCGGTCACCGCCATGATCAGGTCGAAGACCTTCAGCGACATGTGCGCGACGATCACCAGCGCCGAGAGCGCCACCGGGTGCAGCTGCGGGAAGATGACGTGCCGGTAGAGCTTCCACTCGGAGGCGCCGTCCATGCGCGCGGCCTCGCGGAGTTCTTCGGGGATGCCGCGGAAGCCCGACAGGAAGAGGGCCATGACATAGCCGGCGAGCTGCCAGATGGCCGGCATGGCCATCGCGGCCATGCCCCAGCCCGGCGCGTTGTACCAGTCGTTCTGCAGACCGCCGAGCCCGATCGACTGCAGCAGCCGGTTCAGCCCCGAGGCGCGGTCGCCCTGGGCCGAGCTGAGCAGCCAGCGCCACACCACGCCCGACGCCACGAACGAGACGGCCATCGGGAACAGGTAGATGGAGCGGAACGCGCCCTCGGCGGTGACGCCCTTGTCCAGCATCCACGCCCAGAGGAAGCCGAAGAGCATCGTGCCCACCATGAAGAAGACGGTGAAGATGCCGAGGTTGGCCAGCGAGTGCAGGAAGCGCGGCTCGGTGAGCAGGTCGGTGAAGTTCTGCAGGCCGACGAACTCCGACGCGGTCAGCGCCGAGTCCTTGGTCATGGCGGTCGAGAAGTTCACGCCGATGAGGACGTAGACGAAGATGCCGACCAGGATGAGCGTCGGCGAGATGAGGAGCAGCGGCGGCCCCCAGTTGCGGATGCCTTTGCGCATCGGTGTCCTCCTTGACGTGAGGATGCGCGCGGGGCGACGCCGTGACGCCGCCCCGCGCATTCAGCGGTTGTTACTGACCCAGACCCTTGGTCTGCGCCTGGACGAGCGCGTCCTGGAACGTGCCGGCGTCCTTGGTGGAGACGAACTGCCCGATCGCCGAGGTGATGTCGTTCAGCCACGAGATCTTCACGGCCGCACCGTGTGCGAGCGAGCTGACCACGGTGTCCTTCGCGAACGAGGCCATCGCACCCTGCTGGTACTCCGGGTAGTCGGCCGGGTCGGCGTCGGTGCGCGCCGGGATCGAGCCCTTGGCGAGGTTGAAGGCCTTCTGGCCCTCGGCCGAGCTGATCGTCTTCAGCCAGTTCTTGGCGCCCGCGGCGTGCGGGGCGCCCACCGGCAGTGTGAACGAGTCGGCGAGGAAGTCGAACATGCCGTCGGTGCCGGGCGTCGGCCAGGTCGTGTACTCCTTGCCGTACGTCTTGCCCTTCGCGTCGAACTCGGCCAGCGCCCAGTCACCCATCACGTTGTAGGCGGCGGTGCCGTCGATGACCATGTCGGTGGCGACGGGCCAGTCCTGCCCGGTGCCGTCGGTGTTCGCGTAGCTCAGCAGCTTCGTGTAATAGTCGATGGCCGTCGTGACCTCGGCCGAGTCGAACTTCGTCGACCCGTCCCACAGGCCCTGGTAGCCGTCGGCGCCGAGCACGGAGAGCAGCACGTTCTCGAACAGCTGCACCTGGGTCCAGTCGGTCGCGACCGACAGCGGCGTCTCGACGCCGCTGTCCTTCAGCTTCTTCATGTCGGCCAGCCACGCGTCGAGGTCGGCGGGGGCGACCTTGGGGTCGATGCCGGCCTTGGTCAGCAGGTCGGTGTTGACCCAGGTGACGTTGGCGCGGTGGATGTTGCTGGGCACCGAGTAGATCTTGCCGTCGACGGTCAGGCGGTCCAGCAGCGTGGACGGGAAGACGTCGGTCAGCCCGTTCTCGTCGTAGAAGCTGCTGAGGTCCTCGATCTTGTCGGCCTCGATGTAGTCGGTGAGCTCGGCGCCCGCGTGGGCCTGGAACGAGTCCGGCGGGTTGTTCGCCTTCAGCCGCGACGCGAGTGCGTTCTTCGCGTTCGAGCCGGCGCCGCCGGCGACGGCCGCGTTGACGAACTTGGTGTTCGGGAACTGCTCGTTGAACACCTTGACGAGCGCGTCGAGGCCGGCCTTCTCCGAACCCGATGCCCACCAGGTGAACACCTCGACCTGGCTGTCGTCCTTCGCGCTGTTCCCGTTGTCGCCGTTGTCGCTGGAACCGGAGCAGCCGGCGAGTGCGAGACCGGCGACCGCCAGGCCCGCGACTGCTGCAAGTGCTTTGCGCATGTGATCCTCCGTTGGATGTTGTCAGCCCGCATTCCGCCGGCTGGATGCTATGAAATCTGAAAACGTTGCCAAACGCAAGCCGCGGCCGTGCCGCACGCGGCCGATGTGACCTAATCGTGATGCGGGGGCTGCTCGCCCGACCCGCGCTCGACGAGCCGCGTGCCCAGGGTGATGCGCTGTGTCGGCCCGGATCGTCCGTCGATGCGGTTCAGGAGCAGTTCCGCCGCCGCCGCACCGATCGCGACCGGGTCCTGGGCGATCGTGGTCGTCGGCGGGTCCATCAGCTCCGCGAGGTCGAAGTCGTCGAAGCCGACGAGCGCCAGGCGCGATGCGAGCAGCCGCTGCGCACCGAGCAGCGCACGCGTGGTGCGGCCGTTCGTGGAGAAGATCGCAGTGGGCGGGTCGGGCAGTCGCGCCAGCTCGAGCAGCGCCTCGGCGCAGACGTTGACGTCGTCTTCGACCGAGACGACCAGCGCGCGGTCCGCGGGCAGGCCGAGCCGTTTGAGCGCCTGATAGTAACCGGCTTCGCGCCGCACCGAGGTATAGCGGCCGCTCTCATGTGCGAAGCAGGCGATGCGCCGGTGGCCGGCCGTGTAGAGGTGCTCGACCGCGGCGACGGCGCCGCCTTCGTTGTCCACGACCACCAGGTCGGCGGTGACGTGGTCGCTCGGCGGCTGATCCACGAAGACGACCGGGGTGTCGGGATGGTCGCCGAGAAAGGCGAGGTCGGCACCCTCGGGCGCGACGAGGATGAGCCCGTCGAGGCTGCGGCGCAGCAGGCGCTTGATGACGCGTTCGGCTTCGTCCGCGGCATCCGTCACCGACGTGACCAGCACCACGAGGTCGCGCTCGCGCGCGCGCCCCTCCACGCCCTTGATCAGCGCTGAGAAGAACGGGTCGGAGATGTTGGTGACGACCATGCCGATCATCGCCGACGACCCGGTGCGCAAGGTGTGCGCGGAGTCGTTGCGGCTGAAGTTCAGCTCGCGGACCGCCTTCTCGACGGCGCGCACCTTCGCGGGGGCGACGCCGCCCTTGCCCGAGACGACGCGCGACACCGTCGACAGGCCGACACCGGCCCGCGCGGCGACATCTTTCATCGTCGCGCGACGGGGCGCTTTGTCGAGCGTCGGTTCGTCGTCCATGGCGGTCCGATCTGGCACGTTTTCGGCAACGTTACCAAAGACCGTGGCGTCCTCGTGCGCCCGCCTCGGTCAGGCCCGTCCGCCGCTGCGACGGCACCCGCCCCGAGGGCAAATTCATATGAATTTGTCCAAAGCACATCACACCGCCGCCGGTTCGATGTGCATTCGACGGATTCATATGAATTCGGCGGATGGTTCCGGGCGATACGGGGGCAAAGCGCGACGAAGAACGACGCCTGACCCAGCTACTGCGGGGCGAGCCCCAGGTCGTCGAGGTCGATCGCGGCCAGCCACTGGAGCCCCGCCGCCTCGACCGCCGCCTGCGCGCCGGTCTTGCGGTCGACGATCACCGCGACGGCGACCGGCTCGGCGCCCTCGCGCCGCAGCGCCTCGACCGCCTTGAGCGCCGACTGCCCGGTGGTCGAGGTGTCTTCGAGCACGACGACGCGCTTGCCCGCGACATCCGCCCCCTCGATCTGGCGGCCGCGGCCGTGGTCTTTGGGCTCCTTGCGCACGACGAACGCGTCGAGCGGGCGCTCGGTGCGCACCGACTCGTGCATCACCGCATTGGCGATGGGATCGGCGCCGAGGGTCAGCCCGCCGACCGCGACGACGCCGTCGACATCGCGGATCAGGTCGTGCATGATGCGCCCGATCGCCGGGGCCGCACGGTGGTCGAGCGTGAGCTTGCGCATGTCGACGTAGTACGTCGCCTTCTTGCCGCTCGACAGCGTGAAATCGCCGTGGAACACGGCCTCGTCGGTGATCAGACCGATGAGGGTCTGGCGGTCGGCTTCGAGCGCGGGAGTGGAGGCGACGGTCATGGGCACGAGTCTACGGGGCGGGATGCCGCGGCCTTCTGAACGGCGAAGATCCGCCGATTCTTTCACGCCGAGACGCCGGCAAGATCGCCGGAACCGCACACCCGAGCCCTATAGTCGGTCGCAGAAACCCGACCAGATCACGGAGCATCCATGCGTCTTGGCATCGTCGCCGAACACCGCGGGGAGACACGCGTCGCCGCGACCCCGACCACCGTCGAGAAGATCCGCACACTGGGCTACGACGTCATCGTCGAGCGCGGCGCGGGCGCGGCATCCAGCCTCCCCGATCGGGCGTACGTCGACGCGGGCGCCGCGCTGGCCGACGCCGCCGAGGCCTGGTCCGCCGACGTCGTGCTGAAGGTCGCCGCCCCCACCGACGACGAGATCGCCCTGCTGCGCCCGGGCGCGGTGGTCGCGGCCCTGCTGAGCCCCGCGCACAGCCCCGAGCTGCTCGCGAAGCTCGCCGCACGCGGCGTGACCGCGCTCGCCCTCGACGCCGTGCCGCGCATCTCGCGCGCCCAGTCGATGGACGTGCTCAGCTCGATGACGAACATCGCCGGATACCGGGCCGTCATCGAAGCCGCCCACGAGTTCGGCCGCTTCTTCACCGGGCAAGTCACGGCCGCTGGCAAGGTGCCGCCCGCGAAGGTTCTGGTCGCCGGCGCCGGCGTCGCGGGACTCGCCGCCATCGGCGCCGCCTCGAGCCTGGGCGCCGTCGTGCGGGCGACCGACCCGCGTCCCGAGGTCGCCGATCAGGTCGCCTCGATCGGCGGACACTATCTGGCGGTGGATGCCGCGGTGGAGCATTCCGCGGACGGCTACGCGAAGGCCACGAGCGAGGCCTACGACAAGCGCGCCGCCGAGATCTACTCCGAGCAGGCACGCGACGTCGACATCATCATCACGACCGCGCAGATCCCCGGACGGAAGGCGCCGCGCCTGATCACCGCGGCCGATGTGGCGAGCATGAAGCCCGGCAGCGTCATCGTCGACATGGCGGCCGCGCAGGGCGGCAACGTCGAGGGATCGGTGGCCGACGAGCGCGTCGTCACCGACAACGGTGTGGTGATCCTCGGCTATTCCGACCTCGCGCGCCGGCTGCCGGCCCAGGCGTCGCAGCTGTACGGCACGAACCTCGTCAACCTGCTGACGCTGCTGACCCCGGGCAAGGACGGCGAGCTGACCATCGACGACGATGTCGTGCAGCGTGCCGTGACCGTCGCGCGCGACGGCGCGGTGACCTGGCCGCCGCCGGCCGTGTCGGTGTCGGCCGCGCCCGCGGCGAAACCCGCGCAGACCGCCGAGCCCGCGGCATCCACCCCTCCCGAGAAGCAGCCGATGTCGCGCACCGCGCGGCTGGCCCTGATCACCCTGGGCATGGCCGCCCTGTTCGCGATCTGCGCGTTCGCGCCACCGCCCCTGCCCCAGCACTTCCTCGTGCTGACGCTGTCAGTCGTCGTGGGCTTCTATGTGATCGGCAATGTCACGCACGCGCTGCACACGCCGCTCATGAGCGTGACCAACGCGATCAGCGGCATCATCATCGTCGGCGCGATGATGCAGCTGACCGTGCCCAGCGTCGCCGTGCAGATCCTCGCCGCGATCGCCGTGCTCGTCGCCAGCATCAACGTGTTCGGCGGCTTCGCCGTGACACGCAGGATGCTGTCGATGTTCGTCAAGGGAACCCAGAAGTGACCGCGGCGAGCGTTGCCGGCGCGGTCGCCGGCGCGGCGTACATCGTCGCCGCCCTCCTGTTCATCCTGAGCCTGGCGGGCCTCAGCAGGCACGAGCGCGCCCGCGGCGGCGTCGTCTACGGCATGATCGGCATGGCCATCGCCCTGATCGCGACGCTCTGGCTCATGCTCGCCGACGCCTGGGGCCAGCCGAGCGCGACGCTCGGGCTGATCCTGCTCGTGGTGGCGGTCGTGGTGGGCGCGGCCATCGGCCTGTATAAGGCGCGCACCGTGCAGATGACCGGCATGCCCGAGCTCATCGCGCTCTTCCACAGCTTCGTGGGCGCCGCGGCCGTGCTCGTCGGCTGGAACGGGGCGCTGCACGACGAGGGCGTCGCCGCGAACCTGCTCGGCATCCACCACGCCGAGGTGTTCATCGGCGTGTTCATCGGCGCCGTGACCCTGACCGGATCGATCGTCGCGTACCTCAAGCTGTCGGCGAAGATGTCGTCGCGTCCGCTCATGCTGCCCGGCAAGAACGCGCTGAACATCGGCGCGATCGTCGTGTTCATCGCCCTCACGGTCTGGTACGTGATCACGCCGCAGCTCTGGCTGCTGGTCGTCGTCACCGTGCTGGCCTTGGCGCTCGGATGGCACCTGGTCGCCTCGATCGGCGGCGGCGACATGCCCGTGGTCATCTCGATGCTCAACAGCTATTCGGGATGGGCGGCGGCCGCCGCCGGCTTCCTGCTGAACAACGACCTGCTCATCGTCACCGGCGCGCTCGTGGGCTCGTCGGGTGCGTACCTGTCGTACATCATGTGCAAGGCCATGAACCGCTCGTTCATCTCGGTGATCGCCGGCGGCTTCGGCATCGTCGCACCGGCGTCGGGCGACGAGGAGCAGGGCGAGCATCAGGAGACGGATGCCGCATCCGTGGCGCACATGCTGGAGGCGGCATCCACGGTCGTCATCACCCCCGGGTACGGCATGGCCGTGGCCCAGGCGCAGTCTGCCACAGCCGACCTCGCCCGCCGGCTCATCGAGCGGGGCATCCAGGTGCGGTTCGGCATCCATCCCGTCGCCGGCCGTCTGCCCGGGCACATGAACGTGCTGCTGGCCGAGGCGAAGGTGCCGTACGACATCGTGCTCGAGATGGACGAGATCAACGACGACCTGGCCGAAACCGACGTGGTGCTGGTGATCGGCGCGAACGACACCGTGAACCCGGCGGCGGCCGAAGACCCGGGGTCGCCGATCGCCGGCATGCCGGTGCTGCGCGTGTGGGAGGCCCGGCAGGTCGTGGTCTTCAAGCGCTCGATGGCGTCGGGCTACGCGGGCGTGGCGAACCCGCTGTTCTACCGCGACAACGCCTGGATGCTCTTCGGCGACGCGAAGGAGCGGGTGCAGGACATCCTCGCGGCCCTGTGACGGCGCGGCCGCGGGTAGCGTGGGCGGAAGGACTGCGACGAAGGAGGACGCGATGTTCGAGTACGACCCGTATGCGGAGTTGGCGCGGCTGAAGGACTTTCCGCGGATGACGGTCACGAGCACCGATTTCGCGGAGGGCGAGGCTCTCCCCAAGGAGTGCTGGGGATCGGGCATGGGCGGTGCCGACCGCTCGCCGCAGCTGAGCTGGACGGGTGCGCCCGAGGGCACCCGCAGCTTCGCGGTGTCGTGCTTCGACCCGGATGCCCCGACCGGGTCGGGCTACTGGCACTGGGCCGTGTACGACATCGACCCGTCGACGACCGCGCTGGCCGCGAACGCCGGCGACGGCGGGGCCGGGTCGTTGCCTGCCGGGGCGATCACACTGCCGAACGAGGCGCGCGTCGAGCACTACATCGGCGCTGCTCCCCCGCAGACCACGGGCGTGCACCGCTACTTCTTCGTCGTCGACGCGCTGGATGTCTCGCACCTCGACCTGGCCCCCGGATCGACGCCGGCCGTGCTCGGCTTCAACCGGCACTTCCACACGCTGGCCCGCGGCATCCTCGTGGGGACGGCCTCGAGCGACTGACCCCCGGCCACCCATGGCCAAATTCACATGAAACTGTCTCGTGCACATCAAACTGGCCGCCGGTGTGATGTGCACAGGACAAATTCATATGAGTTCGCCGGTAGGGGCGGCCGCACAGGTGGGGCGGCAGCGCGCGACGAGGCGAAGCGCCGGGATGCCGGGGCCCGCGGCATCCCGCACCGGCTACGCCGGGGCGCCGAAGGTCAGCGCCCGGTGCGCATTCGTCGTCATGAAGGCGCGCACGGTCTCGGGCGCGATGCCGATCTCGACCAGCGCGGGCAGGAAGTGCTCGTGCAGGTAGGTGTACCCGTGCCCGCCGTAGCGGCGCAGCTGGATCTTCTGGCACACGTCGTGGCCCAGCACGATCCGGTCGCCGAACCCCTCGTCGACCAGTGCCTTGAGCCCGAAGGCGACGGTGCGGTCGGTGAACGGGAAGAGCGTGCCCCACGGGCTGCCCGTCGTGCCGAGGAAGTCGGCCTCCACGAACACGCCGCGCGCCAGCAGGCGGCGGGCGAAGGGCATGTCGAGCCCGACCGTCCCCGCGTGCCCCATGGTGACGCGATGCAGGTCGACCCCTTCGTCTTCGAGCACGTCGAGCACGGTGTGCTGCTCGTCGCCGACGCCGCCGCGGTGGAACGTGATCGGCGCACCGGTGAGGCGCGACGCGCGCCCCGAGGCGCGCACGCTCTTGAGCTCGTTGTCGGTCAGCGGGTTGCCCTCGACGCCGACCTCGCCGATGACACCCGAGCGGATGCCGGTCCCGTCGACCCCGACCGTGATGTCGGCGACGATCTGCGCGGTCATCTCCTCGACCGTCAGCTCGTCCATGTTCGCGGGGTGGAAGTTGCGCTCGTACCAGCCGGCTCCCATCACGACGTGCAGCCCGCTGGCGCGGGAGAGCCGACGCAGCGCGTCGGCGTCGCGGCCCAGGCCGATGCTCGACACGTCGACCAGTGCGCCGCCGCCCAGGTACCGGAACGGCAGCACCTCGGCCAGCTGCTCGTCGAAGCTGCCGAGCAGGCTGTTGTCGATGATCGCGCCGCCCATCCGCGCCGCCGACAGGTTCTCGAGCGTGAGCGGCGTGTGCGCCTCGGGCCGATCGTAGCCCGGGCGCGGGTTGTGCGGGGGTGCCGTGATGTCGAGGAAGAGGTGCTCGTGCATCGACACCTCGCCGAGCGTCGCCGGATCCACCGGGCCCTCGACGGTCAGAGCCTTGCCGGCGAGGTTCTCGATGGTCATGTCGCCTCCGTCCAGGAGAGGAACTCGTGCACGTTCGTGGTGATGAGCCGGTCGGCCTGCGCGTCGGTGAGCCCGAGCATCCGCAGATACGGAACGAACTGCGCGGGAACGAACGGCAGCCCGTGGCCGCCGAACGCGGTGAAGGCGTGCTTGCGCGTGAGCCCCGCGCCCAGCAGCACGCGGTCGCCCGCCTCGGCGGCGACCAGTGACGCGATCGTGGCCGCGATCTCGTGGTCGGAGACCAGCGTGCGCATCGTCGGGATGCGCCCCAGCCCGTCGAACAGCAGGTAGACGCCCGCCGCCGCCAGCCGGCGCAGCACCTCACGGTCCCCGATCGACGGCGCGATCGGCCGCACCGCGATCTGCTCGGGGCGCAGCCCCGACTCGAGCGCATCGATGACGAGCACGACCGGGTCGGTGACTCCCGCATCGGTGAGCACGGGCGCCCCGGTGCGCACCGCCGCCGCATAGGCCGCCGCGCGCTCGTCGTCGCGTGCGGCGGCACCGACCGTGACGATCCCGATGGCGCCGGACCGCAGCTCGTCCGCGATGTCGTCAGGATCGGTGGATGCCGCAGCCGCCGCCACGATGCGGACACCGGTCTTCGCCGACAGCCGTTGCAACTCGGCGATGTCGCGGCCTTCGTCGACGGTCGTCACGTCGACGACCACACCGCCCCCGACGGTCGCGAAGCGCTCGAGCTCGGTGCGCACGTGCGCGGGCTCGAGCACGGCGTCGTCGCGGTTCGCGCGCCCCATCATCAGATCGCCCAGCATCGGCATGGTCACCGGCTGCTCACAGAACCACGATTCGGTGGCACGCTCCGGACGCGGCACCTCCTGGTGCGCAACGAGTCGCTCGCCCACCACCCCGATACCGAGCTGCTCTGCCGGCACGCGGCCGGTCACCGTCACGACGTCGCCCATCCACCCCTCCTCGCGTGTTTGTCTCCGATTGTAGACAATACGGCAGGGGTGGAACGACGGCGTGTCCACATCGTTATGCGCGGGGCGCCGGATTCACGCCAGCGGAGGGGACTCCGCGTCATCGAGACCGAACGTCGCGGCGAACCGCTCCAGCAGGGCGGGATCGCCGGCCGTGACGACCACGTCTCCTGCGGCGACGGCGGCCGCGGCATCCACTCGGCCCGTCAGAAGATGACGGATGCCGCTGCCCGCCGTGATCGTGATGCCGGGCTCGCCCACGGGCAGCGCGCCGCCGACGGGCGGCGCGGGGGGCGCGAGCTGGGTGATGCGCAGCTCCGCGTCGACCTGCACGCGCAGGGCGACATCGCCGACCCGCAGCTCGTAGTCGCCGGGGCCGGCGGTCTCTGCCCGGAACACCGCGCGCAACGCGACGGTCAGCGCGTCGGCGCTGAAGGTGTCGTCCTCACCGGGTTCGCCGAGCGCCCGCAGACCCCACCGCGCGAGCGCGTACACGACGGGTTCGAGCTCGCGCCCGTATGGCGTCAGCTCGTATACGAGCCCGCACTGCCGGATCGGCACGCGGCGGATCACCCCGCCGTCCTGTAGCTCTTTCAGTCGCGCCGACAGGATGTTGGTGGGGATGCGCGGCAGCCCCCGCTTCAGATCGGTGTACCGCCGCGGGCCGACGAGCAGGTCGCGCACGATGAGCAGCGCCCAGCGTTCACCGATGAGCTCGACGGCCGTGGCGACCCCGCCGTACTGGCCGTAGGTTCTTGCGGCCACCTACGCGATGCCTTGAACCTGGTCGTCGAGAGCTTCCTCCGGTTCTTCCTCGGGCGGCGCGTAGAGGAAGCCGAGCGAGTTGCCGTCGGGGTCGTCGAGGTCGCGCATGTACATGAAGCCGAAGTCCTGCGGGGGGCGCGGCTCGGAGCCACCGGCGGCGATGCCCGCCGCGACGATGCGGTCGACCTCGTCGCGCGAGTGCCGACTGAACGAGTGGGACGTCTGCACGGCGACCGCGGGGTCGACGATCGGCTTGTCGGTGAAGGTCGCGAAGAACTCGCGTTTGATCAGCATGAAGAAGATGTTGTCGTCCCACACGAAGCACGTGCCGTTCTGATCGCTGAACGCCTCGTTGACGGTGGTGCCGAGCGCGGTGTAGAACCTCGTACTGCGCTCGAGATCGCTGGTGGGCAGGCTCACGAAGAGTTGAGTGGCCATGCGGGCCTCCTTGTTCTCAACAAGGATGGTTGCAAAAAACAAGTAGCCCGTCAAGAGGCATGTCCGCTCTCGGCCCTAGGCTGGACGCATGCGCCTGGCCACCTGGAACGTGAACTCGATCCGCGCCCGCGTCGCCCGCACCGTGGAGTTCGCCGTGCGTGAAGACGTCGACGTCCTCGCGATGCAGGAGATCAAGTGCCGGCCCGACCAGTTTCCCTACGGGCCGTTCGAAGACGCCGGTTACGAGGTGCACGCGCACGGGCTCAACCAGTGGAACGGCGTGGCCATCGCCAGCCGCCTGCCCGTCGACGACGTGCAGACCGCGTTCGACGGCATGCCGGGCTTCGCGAAGGGCATGGAGGGGCCGGATCAGCCCCTTGAGGCCCGCGCGATCAGCGCGCTGATCGACGGCGTGCGCGTGTGGAGCCTCTACGTTCCCAACGGGCGCGGGCTCGACGACCCGCACTACTCCTACAAGCTCGACTGGCTGGCAGCCCTGCGCTCTCATGTGCAGGGCGAGCTGGGGCGCGACCCGCAGCTGCCGCTGGCCCTCGTCGGCGACTTCAACATCGCCCCGACGGATGCCGACAACGGCGACCCGACGGTGATCGAGGGCGTCTCGACCCACGTCTCACCGCGCGAGCGCGAGGCCTTCCGCGCGCTCGAAGAGGCCGGGCTCACCGACGTCGTGCGCCCGCTGATCCCCACCGGCTTCACCTATTGGGACTACAAGCAGCTGCGCTTCCCCCGCAACGAGGGCATGCGCATCGACTTCATCCTGGGGTCGACGGCGTTCGCCGACGCGGTGACCGGCGCCTCGATCGCGCGCGACGAGCGCAAGGGCGAGATCCCCAGCGACCACGTGCCGGTCGTCGTCGACACCGACTTCGGCTCTGACGACGACGATGACGTGCCGATGATCTTCGGCTGACGCCGACACCATGCCGCGCACCCGCCTCACCTCGACGCGATCCGGCTCTCCGCCAGCGCCACCGCCTTCCGCACATCCTGCGCATACGCGTCCGGCCGCTCCCACGCGGCGAAGTGCCCACCGCGTTCGTGCGCGACGACCTCCTGCACATTCACGAAGCGCGCCGCGAAGCTCACCGGTGCCGGTTTCGTGTCGGCGGCGAAGAGGCTGAGTACGGTCGGCGTCGACACGTACGGAACAGGCTTCGCCGCCTCCGCGTACGTCGCGAAGGACGCGCCGATGCTGTTCGTGAACCAGTAGGCGCTGATCCACAGGAGCAGGTCGTCGGCCGCGAACGGCTCGTCACTCCAGCCGTGCAGCTTCTCGAAGAGCCAGGCCGCGAGCCCGGCCGGCGAGTCGGAGAGCCCGACCGCCAGGGTGTGCGGCTTCGATGACTGCACCGCGATGTAGGCACCCTCGGCGCGCGACCAGCGGGCCGCGGCATCCACATACGTGAGCGCTTCCGCGTCGAGCGTCGAGCGGTCTGCGAACACCGCGTGCAGCGGCGACACATTCGTCAGGTGCAGGGCGCCGACGCGCTCAAGGTGCAGCGCCGCAAGCTGCTCGGCGACGTCGCCGCCGACATCTCCTCCCGAGAGCACGTACCTCTCATAGCCGAGGCTCGCCAGCGCGTCACCCACGAGCGCCGCCATGGCCGCGGCATCCATCCCCCTCCCCTCCGTGGCGAACGGAAAGCCCGGCAGTGCCGGCACCACGACGTTGAGGTCGCGCAGCAGCGGCAGCACCCGCTCGTAGCGCAGCACCGAGTCGGGCCACCCGTGCAGCAGCACCACGGTCGGTGCGCCGGGCTCAACACTACGCTGATGCACGACGCGGAGGCCCGCGGACTCCTCCCACGTCAGATCGAGGATGCGCGCCTCATGCGCGCGCCAGTCGAAGCGGTGTCGCCAGTGGTCGAGCAGCGCGGCGAGGGCGTCGGCATCGGTACCGCGCGCCCATCCGGTCTCGCCGGTCAGGCGCGGCGCGCGGGTGCGGTCGAGCCGATCGGCGAGGTCTTCGAGGGCGGAGTCCGGCACGCGTTCAGTGGGCAGAGGCATGTGTATGAAGATACACATTTATGTGTTCTGCCGTACACATATGTCGTCGCGCACGCGTACGCTGATCAGGTGACCGCCGCCCGCCCCCGAGACGCAGCCCGGACCCGAGAGCGCATCCTCGCCTCCGCCCGTCAGGAGTTCGCGAGCAGCGGGTTCGGTGCCGCCACCGTGCACGCGATCGCCGCGCGCGCCGAGGTCTCGCCCAACCTCATCACGCGGTACTTCGGCGGCAAGGAGGGGCTCTTCGCCGCCGCGTCCGAGGTGCGCCTGGGCGTGGACGCGATGTTCAACGGCCCGCGGGCCTCGCTGGGTGAGCGGATGGCGGCGACCATCGTCGGGCGATGGGTGCAGGTCGGCGCCGAAGACCCCCTCGTCGCCCTGCTGCGCGCGTCGGGCGAGCACCGCGCGGCGGCGGGCATGCTGGCGGACGTCCTCGATCACGAGTCGCTCGCACCGCTGCAGCGACAGCTCGAGCACTATGGGCTCACGCGCGAAGACGCGTCGGCCCGCGCGCGTGCGATCGACGTCTTCCTGCTCGGCGTGACGACGCGACTGCGGATTCTCGACGGCGGAATCGACGACGTCGACGGGCTCCGGACCTGGATGGGCGAGACGATCCAACGGCTCGTCGACGCGGAGTAGACCCCGACCGCGCGGTTCACTCCCCCGCGGGCCGGTGGTCGGCGAGCACTTCGGCCAGCGCCGCACGCACCCGCCCGATCGGCTCGCTGCCGCGCGAGGCCACGCGGGTGGCCGCGAACAGCTCGCGCACCGGCGACCCCGGCAGGTCGACGCTGCACACCCCGTGCCGCTCGCCGGTCCACACGAGGTCGGGCAGGATCGCGACGGCCTGGCCCCCCGCGACCATGCGGATGTGCGCCCCCAGATCGGTGGCCTCGTACCGCACGTCGGGCTCGAACCCCGCCTGCCGGCACTGCTGCACGGCCCAATCGCGCACCGCGGTGCCCGCGGGCTCCATGATCCACGGCTCGTCGGCGAGGTCGGCGATGCCGGTCGCGGCCGACTCGGCCGACACCGCCAGGCGCACCGGGTCGGTCCCGAGCAGGGTGCGGTCGATGCCGGCGTGCAGCTCGCGCGTATGCCCCGGATACTGCTCGGCCACCACGAGGTCGAACGCGCGCGCCGCGAGCTCGTCGAGCGCCTCTTCGGGCGGCATCTCGCGCATCTCCACACGGATGTCGGGAGAGGATGTCGCGAGCTCGGCCAGCGCGCGCGGCACGAGCGCCTCGGCGACCGTCGTCATGACGGCGATCCGCACCGTGACCTGGCCGGACTGCGCCGACCGCATCGCCTCGCGCGCGGCCTCGTCGAGCTCGAGCACCCGGACGGCATGCTCGGCCAGCAGCCGGCCGTGAGGGGTGAGCCTGACCCGTCGCCCATCGGGTTCGAGCAGGGGCACGCCCGCCTCGCGTTCGAGGACGCTGAGCTGCTGCGACACGGTGGACGGACTGTACGAGAGCCGCGACGCCACGTCGGCGATGGTGCCGCGCTGGGCGAGTTCAGCAAGCAGGCGCAATCGTCGCAGCTCGAACACGGCTCAGCCTTTCATCGATGAAACCGAACGATACTCGTCATGAATAATCGCTTTCAATGATAGCTCGGACCGTTGACACTATTGGTTACAGTGCAATCCCGGCGATCCCGGACGCTCTGTCATGCATGACTGTTTCACAGCACCCGACTCCCCCCGAGTGAAACGGCAGCTCAGCCGCCGCATGCCTTCATACGGATCATCGCCGACCCGTCATGTCTGCGCGCGGCAGGTCGTGCCCGCCATCTGACGGGGGCCAGTCCTCCTCACCCGGCCTGTCGGCCGACACAGATTGGCACCGCGACCATGAAGATGAGAACCCTCCTCGCACCGATCGCCCTCGTGGGCGCTCTGGTGCTCGCCGGTTGTTCCGGCGGCGGCACGAGCAGCGCCCCCTCAGACTCCGCCTCGACCCAGGCCGTGAAGGGCGGCACCGTGTACGTGCTCAACAGCGGCTACTCGCACCTCGACCCCGCACAGGGGTACGACACCGGGGTCATGGACTTCTACCGCCTGATCTACCGGACGCTCACCACCCAGGGCACCGGCGACCAGGCGAACGAGATCCTGCCCGACCTCGCCACCGACCTCGGCACCCCGAACGACGACGCGACCGTCTGGACCTTCCACCTGAAGGACGACATCTTCTTCGAAGACGGCACGCCGATCACCAGCGAGGACGTCCGCTTCGGCGTGGAGCGCTCGTTCGACCCCGACATCGCCGTGGGCTCGCCGTATGCGCGCACCCTGCTGGCCGACGTCGACGGCTACGAGGGCGTCTACCGCGACGGGCACCTGAAGTCGATCGAGACGCCCGACGACAAGACGATCATCTTCCACCTGAGCCGGTCGTTCCCCGACTTCGCGCACGCCGTGTCGCAGCCGGTGTACACGCCCTTCCCCGCCGACGCCGGTGTCACCACCACGAGCCTCGACGAGAAGCCGATCGCGTCGGGCCCGTACCGCGTCGCCGAGTACACGCCGGGCACCACCCTCAAGCTCGCGCGCAACGACTACTGGAAGGCCTCGAGCGACGGCATCCGCCCCGCGCTGCCCGACGCGTTCGAATGGAACATGACGCTCGACGCGGCCACCATGGACGAGCGCCTCATCGCCAGCCAGGGCGATGACGCGAACGCCATCGGCAGCTCGATCCAGGCGGCATCCATCGCCCGCGTCCAGACCCCCGAGATCAAGTCCCGCACGCTCAGCGGCACCATGGGCTGCTCGACCTTCCTCGCGCTGAACACCACGAAGAAGCCCTTCGACGACGAGAAGGCCCGCCAGGCCGTGGCCTGGGCTGTCGACAAGAGCAGCGTGCAGAACGGCACCGGCGGCACCCTGCTCGCCGACGTCGCGACGACGATCCTGCCGCCGCAGATGGACGGGCGCCAGGACTTCGACGTCTACCCGTCGACCGACCACGCCGGCGACCCCGAGAAGGCGAAGGCGCTCCTCACGGAGGCCGGGCTGCCCGACGGCTTCACGATGACGCTCGACCTCGCCAGCGGCACCGTCTCGCAGGCGCAGGGCGCGGCCATCCAGCAGTCGCTGGAGAAGGCCGGCATCACCGTGAAGCTGAACTCCATCGACTCGTCGAGCTACTGGGAGTCGGTCGGCAACGCGGCCAAGGAGAACGAGGCCGTCCTGGGCGCCTGGTGCTCGGACTGGGGCAACGGCGAGACGTTCCTGCCGCCGCTGTTCGAGGGCTCGCAGATCAACGACGTCGGCAACTACAACTGGTCGCAGCTCAACGACAAGTCCATCAACGAGAAGATGACCGAGATCCGGTCCATGACCGACATCGAGGCCGCCGGCAAGGCCTGGTCCGACATCGACAAGAGCCTCGTGACGATGGCGGCGGCCGTGCCGCTCGTCTACCAGAAGGTGGTCCTCGTCACCGGCAGCAACATCGCCGGCGCCTACTCCGACCCGGCGTTCTCCGGGCAGATCGACCTCGTCGCGGTGGGTCTGAAGAACGCGGACGAGTGACGTCGTGGCGACGGCACTCAATGAAGTGACCGTCGAGTCCGGATCCGTCGGGGCGCTGTTCACAGACAGCGCCCCGACGCCGGGCCGGCGGGTCTGGCGCGAACTGCGCACCTCTCCGACGGCGCTGCTGAGCGCGGCGTTCATCGTCTTCATCCTCCTGCTCGCGGTGTTCGCACCGCTGGTCGCCCAGCTCACCGGCTGGGGACCGAACGAGTTCGACCCCGATGCGATCAACCCCGATCTGGGCGGCCTTCCGGTCGGCCCCGGGGGCGGCATCGGCTCGGACCACTGGTTCGGCGTCGAACCGGGCAACGGCCGCGACATCTTCACGCGCATCGCGTACGGCGCCCGCGTCTCGCTGACGATCGCTTTCGCCGCCACGCTCGCCACGACGGTGCTGGGTGTGCTCGCCGGAATGCTCGCGGGCTTCTACGGCGGCTGGGTCGACCAGGTCGTCTCACGCGTCATGGACTTCCTGATGGCGTTCCCCACGCTCATCTTCATGATCGCGATCCTCTCGGCGCTGCCCGCCGACAACAGGCTCGTGCTGCTCGTGATCGTCCTCAGCGTCTTCGGCTGGACGTACACGGCGCGCATCGTCCGCGGCCAGACCATGGGCCTGCGCACCAGCGAGTTCGTCGAGGCCGCACGCGCCTCGGGCGGACGCGGGCTGGGCATCATCCTGCGCGAGATCCTCCCCAATCTGCGCGGCACCATCATCGTGCTGGTCACGCTGTCGGTCCCCGCCTACATCGGCACCGAGGCGGGCCTCTCGTTCCTCGGCGTCGGCGTCGTGCCGCCCACGCCGTCGTGGGGCAAGATGATCGCCCAGGCGGTGCCCTGGTACGCGAGCGACCCGATGTACTTCATCTTCCCGGGCGTGTTCCTGTTCCTCACCGTGCTCTCGTTCACCGTGCTGGGCGACCGCCTCGGCAAGATCCTCGATGCGGGAGACGCCGCCTGATGCTCTGGTACATCCTGCGCCGCCTGGGCGGCGCCGTGCTGGTCCTCTTCCTGATCAGCCTCTTCACGTACGCGATCTTCTTCCTGCTCTCGCCGGATCCCGCCTACCAGATCTGCGGCAAGACCTGCAGCCCCGAGCGCATCGCGCAGATCCACACGACGCTCGGTCTCGACCAGCCGTTCTGGGTGCAGTACCGCGACTTCATGGTGGGGATCTTCGGAGGACGCACGTTCGGCACCGGCGCCAACGCCGTCGCCTGCGACGTGCCGTGCCTCGGGTTCAGCTTCCAGACCAACCAGCAGGTCACCGAGATGGTGGCATCCCGCTTCCCGGTCAGTGCCACCCTCGCGGTCGGCGCCGCCGTGCTGTGGCTGCTGTTCGGCGTCGTCGGCGGCCTCATCGCCGCGCTGAAGGAGGGCCGGTTCTGGGATCGTGCGGTCATGGTGTCGGCGCTGGCCGGCATCAGCGTGCCGAACTACTTCATCGCCCTGCTGCTGCAGTACGTGATCATCGTCCAGCTGCAGTGGCTGCCGTTTCCCCAGCAGGTGGACTTCGGCGACGATCCGCTGCGGTGGTTCCAGACCTACATCCTGCCGTGGTCGGTGCTGGCCTTCGCCTACGCCGCGATGTACTCGCGCATCGTGCGCACGAACGTCATCGACACCCTGGGCCAGAACTTCATGCGCACGGCGCGCGCGAAGGGCCTGCACCCGTCGACGATCATCAGCCGCCACGCGCTGCGCCCGGCGCTCACGCCCGTCGTCACCCTCTTCGGCATGGACTTCGCGGGGCTGCTGGGCGGGGCACTCATCACCGAGACGGTGTTCGGCCTGAACGGCATCGGCAAGCTGACCGCCGACTCGATCACGAAGAACGACCAGCCCGTCATCATGGCGGTCACGCTGCTGGCCGCCGTGCTCGTCGTGGCGGCCAACATCATCGTCGACCTGGCCTACACCGGCCTCGACCCGAGAGTGCGGGTGAAGGCGTCATGAGCGACCAGACCTCCCTGAAGACGGTGGGCATCCGCCTGCCCGGCGCCCGCCTGCTCGAGGTCGACGACCTGACCGTGACCTTCCCGACCTCGCGCGGCGACGCCGACGTCGTCAAGGACATCTCGTTCACCGTCGACCCGGGCCAGACCATCGGCATCGTCGGCGAGTCGGGCTCGGGCAAGTCGATGACCTCGCTGGCGATCATGGGGCTGCTGCCGCGCGGCGGCCGCACGACCGGCTCGGTGAAGCTCAACGGACACGAGCTGACCGCACGGTCGGACCGGGAGATGCGGCGGGTGCGCGGCGAGCGCATCGGTATGGTCTTCCAAGACCCGCTCTCCTCCCTGAACCCGTACTACACGGTGGGTCTGCAGATCGAGGAGACCTACCGCGCCCACCGCGGCGGGTCACGGCGCGCCGCGCGCAAGGTCGCCCTCGACGCGCTGCAGCGCGTGCGCATCCGCGACGCGGAGACACGCATCGACCACTACCCGCACCAGTTCTCCGGCGGCATGCGCCAGCGCATCATGATCGCCATGGCGATCTGCCTCGAACCCGATCTGCTCATCGCCGATGAGCCCACCACCGCGCTCGACGTCACCGTGCAGGCGCAGATCCTCGAGCTGCTCACCGAGCTGCAGGACGCTACCGGCATGGGCATGGTGTTCATCACGCACGACCTCGCCGTTGTGAGCGAGATCGCCGACACGGTGCTCGTGATGCGCGGTGGTGTGCAGATCGAGCAGGGGCCGGCCGAGGACGTCTTCGCACGCACGACCCAGCCCTACACGCGGGCCCTGCTCGACGCGGTGCCGCGCCTGGGCGACGACGTCGCCACGATGAAGGAGGTCCGCCCATGACCGATGTGATCATGCGGGTGCAGCACCTCTCGAAGGACTTCGCCACGCGCGGCCGCGGCGCTCTGTCCGGCAAGCGGGGCGTGTTCCGTGCCGTCGACGACGTGAGCTTCACCGTCGACGCCGGGCGCACCCTCGCCATCGTCGGCGAGTCGGGCAGCGGCAAGTCGACCACGGCGCGGATGGCCGCCAAGCTCATGGACGCCACGGAGGGCACCATCGAGTTCGACGGCGAGGACGTCACCGCCGCCCGCGGCAGCCGGCTCGCCCGCTTCCGCACCGACGTGCAGGTGGTCTTCTAGGATCCGTTCTCGTCGCTGAACCCGCGCCACACGGTGCAGCGCATCATCACGGCCCCGCTCGACTACCAGCGCAAGGCCATCCCCGGCGGACGGCGCGCATTCGCGGCATCCCTCATGGAACGCGTCGGGCTGAATCCCGACCATCTGCAGCGCTACCCCGCCCAGTTCTCGGGCGGGCAGGCGCAGCGCATCGGCATCGCCCGCGCGCTGGCGGTCAGCCCTCGGCTGGTGGTGTGCGACGAGGCCGTGTCGGCGCTCGATGTGTCGGTGCAGGCGCTGGTCATCAACCTGCTGCGCGAGCTGCAGCGCGACCTGGGCCTCAGCTACATCTTCATCGCCCACGACCTCGCCGTGGTGCGCCAGATCGCCGACACCGTCGCGGTCATGCACCAGGGCCGGATCGTCGAGCACGGAGAGCGGGACGCGGTCTTCGACGACCCCCGGGACGAGTACACGAAGCAGCTGCTCGCGGCCGTCCCCCGCATCCGCCCGGAGTGGGAGCACGAGCGCGCGGCGCTCATCGCGTCCGAGGCGGCTGCCGCCGCTGCCGAGGACACGGCTTCCGCACACGCATGAGGGCCGGGATGCGGCATCCCGGCCCTCATTGCGAAAGAAGCGGTCGTCAGGCGGCCGCCGACTCGTCTTCCGCTGCGACGTCGACGTAGCGGTCGATGAGCGCGACGAACGCGTCGAGGTACGCGCCCAGGAACGCCGCGGTGCCCTCGTTCGAGACCTCGCCGTTGTCGCCGAACAGGCCCGGCGTGGCCTGGATGTAGCCCTCGGGCTGGCCGAGCGTGGGCGCGTTGTAGTGGCTGAGGATCGCCTTGAGGTGCTGCTGCGCCGTGGCGGTCGAGATCGCGCCGCCCGACGTGCCGATGACCGCGGTCGGCTTGCCGTCGAACGAGCCCTGGCCGTACGGACGCGCGGCCCAGTCGAGGGCGTTCTTCAGCACACCCGGGATCGAGCGGCTGTACTCGGGGGTCACGATGATGACCCCGTCGACGTCGGCGATGGCCTGCTTGAAGTCGCGAGCGACCTGCGGGTAGTCGGCGTCGTGGTCGGGCGAGTAGAACGGCAGGTCCTTGATGGCGATCTCGACGAGCTCGACGCCGGCGGGGGCGAGGGCGGCGAGCGCCTTCGCGAGCTTGCGGTTGAGCGAGGTCGACGAGATGCTGCCGACGATGTAGCCGATCGTGTACTGGGGCACGGTTGCGCGTCCTTCTGTTCTGGGGAGACGGGCACCCCGGGTCGGGTGCCCCGCAGACAGTCAATCCGATGTTCCTGTGATGTATTCCCGCGAATGGTCATGCGGAGTCATACGGCGATCTCCGCCCGCCGGGGGAGGCGCCGGGGCCGCATCCCTCCTACGGTGGAGGGATGCGCGTCGATCCCCGCCTGCAGCGACAGGACCTCGCCCTCGCCGCCGCGATCGGCGTGGGCGCGATCATCAGTGCCGCCCTCGGCGCCGTCGCCGGCCTGTACGGCGACAAGCAGGCGCCGATGTGGGCGGCCGTGGTCTACGCGATCGTGCTCGCCGGCGCCATCGCGGTGCGGCGCCGCTGGCCGGGTACCGTCGCCGTCGTCACCGCCGCCGCCTACTTCGCGGCCGTCACCTGGCACGTGCCCGAGCTGTACGCCGGCAACATCGCGATGTTCATCGGCTTCTACACGGTCGGCGCGGTCTCGCCCGATCGCCGCCGCGCCCTGTGGGTGCGCGCGGGCATCACGATCGGCATGTTCGTCTGGCTGCTGACGGTCACGTTCGTCGAGGCGACGCATCCCGCCGACGACTCGCTGTCGCGCGCAGGCGCCTTCTCGCCGTTCGTCGCGTATGCGCTGCTGAACATCCTGGTCAACGCGCTGTACTTCGGCGGCGCCTACTTCTTCGGCGAGCGCACGTATGCCGCCTCCCTCCAGCGCCGCGCCCTCCAGGAGCGCACCGCCGAGCTCGAGCACGAGCGCGAGCGCACGGCCGCGCAGGCGGTCGCCCTCGAGCGGGTGCGCATCGCCCGCGAGCTGCACGACGTCGTGGCCCACCACGTCTCACTGATGGGCGTGCAGGCCGGCGCCGCCCGCGCCGTGATGGACAAGGACCGGGATGCCGCGGCCCGCACCCTCGGCCAGGTCGAGGCCTCGGCCCGCGATGCACTTTACGAGCTGCGTCAGCTGCTGGAGACCCTCCGCTCGGACGGCGACGCCGACGCGCCCAGCACGGTGGGGCTTGCGGGGCTGGCCGATCTCGTCGCCGAGTCCGCCTCGGCGGGGCTGCCGGCGACGCTCACCGTGATCGGCGAGCCGCACCCCGTGCCCGACACCGTGCAGGTCTCGCTCTACCGGATCGCGCAGGAGGCCCTGACCAACGCGCGCCGGCACGCGGGGCGGGATGCCGCGGCCGACGTGCGCCTGCGCTACGACGACGCGGGCATCGAGCTGGAGGTCACGAACACCGGCCGCCCCGTCGCCCGCATGGGCCGGGGCCTCGGCCTGGTGGGCATGCGCGAGCGGGCGCTCGCGGTCGGCGGCACGATCGAGGCGCGGCCGCGCGAGCACGGCGGGTTCCTGGTGCGGGCGACGGTGCCGCAGGCCGCGGTCGCACTGGCGACGACGGGGGATGCCGATGCCTGAGTCCGGGCCTGAGCTGGTGCCCGCGTCGCTGACCGGGGCGGCGCGCCCGCCACTGCGCGTGCTGCTCGTCGACGATCACGCGATGATGCGGGCCGGGTTCCGGCTGATCCTCGAGGCGGCGGACGGCATCGAGGTCGCCGGCGAGGCGTCCACCGGGGCCGAGGGAGTGGCCGCGGCTGCGCGGCTTCAGCCCGACGTCATCTGCATGGACGTGCAGATGCCCGACATGGACGGGCTGGAGGCCACCCGCCGCATCGTCGCCGACCCGTCGCTCGATGCCGCTGTGCTGATCGTGACGACCTTCGATCGCGACGACTACCTGTTCGCCGCGCTCACGGCGGGCGCTGCGGGCTTCCTGCTCAAGAACGCCGGGCCCGAAGAGCTCGTGCGCGCGGTGCGCGTGGCCGCTGCGGGCGATGCACTGCTCTCGCCCGAGGTCACGCGCCGGGTGATCGCGCGGTTCGCGGACGGCGGGGCCGCGGCCGCGGCATCCGCCCCCGCCGGCTCCGGGGCCGCGGCATCCATTTCCTCCCCCTCTGTTGGGCAGTCACCTTCTGCAGCCGCCGATGCCCGCGACCCGCAGAAACCGACTGCTGAACATTTCCGGGCACGCGCCACCCCTGTTCGGCAGTCACTATCTGCGACCTCCCCCGCCGAAGACCCGCAGAAAGCGCCTGCTGAACAGGGAGGCGCGGCGGCTGATCCGGCCTCGGCGGCCCCGACGGTCGCGGCGACGCGGGAGTCCGTACCGCCCGTCGACCTCACCGAGCGCGAGGCCGAGGTGCTGCGGCTGATGTCCGACGCGCTGAGCAACGCCGAGATCGCGCGGCGCCTGTACATCGGCGAGGCCACCGTGAAGACCCACGTCTCGAACGTGCTGGCCAAGCTCGGCGCGCGCGACCGCGTGCAGGCCGTCGTGCTGGCGTACCGGCGCGGCCTGGCCTGAGCGGGCTCCTCCCCCGCGCGGCGGAGACGCCGATACCCGTCGCAGGGGGGATGCCGCGGCACCCACTCCTCCGTAGCGTGGAAGCACACCGAACGAGGAGGACGGATGCTCGAACTGCGCGGCATCACCAAGAGCTACGGCGGCCGCCGGGTGCTCGACGACGTCGGGTTCGACGTCGCACCGAAGCGGCTGACCGGATTCGTCGGCGGCAACGGCGCCGGCAAGACGACGACCATGCGCATCGCGCTCGGCGTGCTCGCCGCCGACGGCGGCGAGGTGCAGCTCGACGGCGCACCGATCTCGGACGGCGACCGACGCCGATTCGGGTACATGCCCGAAGAGCGCGGCCTGTATCCGAAGATGAAGGTCGCCGAGCAGATCGCCTACCTCGCGCGTCTGCACGGCTATTCGAAGGCTGACGCCGACCGCAACGCGACGGCACTGCTCGAGCGGCTCGGGCTCGGCGAGCGCCTGAACGACAAGGTCGAGACGCTGTCGCTGGGCAACCAGCAGCGCGCGCAGATCGCCGCGGCGCTCGTGCACGATCCCGAGGTGCTGATCCTCGACGAGCCGTTCTCGGGCCTCGACCCGCTGGCCGTCGACGTGGTCGCCGGGGTCCTGCAGGAGCGCGCCGCGCAGGGCGTGGCGGTGCTGTTCAGCTCGCACCAGCTCGACGTCGTCGAGCGTCTGTGCGACGACCTCGTCATCATCGCGGCGGGCACGATCCGCGCGGCGGGATCCTCCGACGCGCTGCGTGCCGCCCACGCCGGGCACCGCTACGAGCTGCACACCTCGGGCGACGCCGGCTGGCTGCGCGACGAACCGGGCGTTGAGGTCGTCGACTTCGCCGCGGGCTCGGCCGTCTTCGACGTCGATGACGACGAGACGGCCCAGCGCGTGCTGCGCCGCGCGGTCGAAGGCTCGCGCGTGCAGAGCTTCGCACCGCGGCATCCCACCCTCGCCCAGATCTTCAAGGAGGTCATCCAGTGAGCACTCCCACGGCGCCGACGACGGCGCAGAGCATCTGGCTCGTGGCCGAGCGAGAGATCTGCTCGAAGCTGCGCAGCAAGGCGTTCGTCATCTCGACGCTGATCATGTTCGCGTTCGCTCTCGCGGGCGTCATCTGGGGAGGCTTCTCAGCCGCGAACCCCTCGCAGACCCCGGTCGCCGTGACGAGCCAATCGGCGTCGATCGTCGCCGACATCCCGAACCTGAAGGTGACGACCGCCGACTCGGTCGACGCCGCGACCGCTCTCGTGAAGAGCGGCGACGTGGATGCCGCGATCGTGCCCGATGCCGACAGCCCGGTGCAGGTGAAGATCGTGGCGAAGGACTCCGTCCCGCAGGACCTGGTCGCGGTACTGAGCGTGTCGCCGCCCGTGCAGCTGCTGAACGCGAGCCCCGAGGACGCGCTGCTGCGCTACCTGGTCGCGATCGGCTTCGGCATCGTCTTCCTCATCTCCGCGTCGATGTTCGGATCGACGATCGCCCAGTCGGTGGTCGAAGAGAAGCAGACGCGCGTGGTCGAGATCCTCATCTCGGCGATCCCGGTGCGGGCGCTGATGGCGGGCAAGGTGATCGGCAACACGATCCTCGCGATGGGGCAGATCATCGTGCTGGTCGCCATCGCGATCATCGGCCTGTCGGTGAGCGGACAGAACGCGGTGCTGGCGGGCCTGGGCGGGCCGATGGTGTGGTTCGCCGTGTTCTTCCTGTTCGGGTTCATCCTGCTGGCGGCGCTGTTCGCGGGGGCCGCGGCCATGGTCTCGCGGCAGGAGGACATCGGCTCGACCACGATGCCGCTGACGATGCTGATCCTCGCGCCGTACATCCTGGTGATCCTGTTCAACGACAACCCGATCGTGCTCACGGTCATGTCGTACGTGCCGTTCTCGGCGCCGGTGGCGATGCCGCTGCGGCTGTACCTGGGCGCCGCGCAGTGGTGGGAGCCGCTCGTGTCGCTCGCGCTGCTGATCGTCACGTGCGTGGCCGCGGTGCTGGTGGGGTCGAAGATCTACCGCAACTCGCTGCTGCGCATGGGCGCGCGCGTGAAGCTGGGCGAGGCGCTGAAGGCGTAGTCGGGGGCGGATGCCGCGGGCCGGGGCCGGCGCCGATACCGGGGACTTCCGCCGAAACCGAGGGCGACGTCCCGGGGGTCAGCGGCAATCCCCGGTTTCGGCGCAGCGGCACACCCCGCATACGACGCTCACCAGTTGATAAGCGAGAGTTATCAACCGGTGAGCGCACCGGGAGCCCCATGCCACCGCGGAAATCAGCGCCCGAGCGCGACCACCGGCGAATACGCAATGAACTTCCGGTTCACACAGCCTCGCGGCGGTGTGTGAACCGGAAGTTCAACGCTGTTTCAAGCCAACCCGGCGTCGCCGCGCACCAGTCCTGCGGTCAGTCCTCGCGGGCCGCGTGCGGCAGCACCCAGCCACGGTCATCGGGAACGATCACGCGGACGACGTCCATGGGCTCGAAGATCTCGGCCGCGGTGGGGTCGGAGACCGACGCGACGATCGTGCCGGCATCGGTCTCGACGTCGTATTCGACGGTGTCGCCGTGGAACATCACGCTGAGCACACGCCCGAGGTCGTCTCGCACGTCGGCCGCACCCGACTCGGCGGCTGCGTGGTCGACCTTCTCCAGGCGCACCGACTCGGGACGGATCATGAGCAGCACGTCGCTGTCGGCGGTCACGTCGGGGTGGCACGGCACCGTTCTGCGCTGTCCCAGTGCGTGCACCGAGATCGCACCGTCGACGGGCGCGGCGAGCGCACTCGCATCGAGGAAGTTGGCGCGGCCGATGAAATCGGCGACGAACACCGACTCGGGACGCCGGTAGACCTCCTCGGGCGACGCGATCTGCTCGATGCGTCCGCGGCTCATGACGACGACCCGGTCCGACAGGGTCATGGCCTCGTCCTGGTCGTGCGTCACGAAGATGCTCGTGATGCCCAGACGGCGCTGCAGCCGGCGGATCTCGTTGCGCATCTGCACGCGCAGCTTGGCGTCGAGGTTCGACAGCGGCTCGTCGAAGAGCAGCACCTTCGGGCGCATCACGAGAGCCCGGGCCAGTGCGACGCGCTGCTGCTGGCCGCCTGACAGCTGGTGCGGAGCGCGGTCGGCGTACGGTGCGAGATTCATGATCGCGAGAATCGTGTCGACCTCTTCGGCCAGTCGCGCCTGCGGTATCCGCTTCAGCCGCAGTCCGTATGCGACGTTGTCACGCACCGACAGGTGCGGGAACAGGGCGTACGACTGGAACACCATCGACATCGGCCGCTTGTTCGGCGGCACCGTGTTCATGACGGCGCCGTCCAGCTGCACGACGCCCTCGGTGGGCTCCTCGAAGCCGGCGATCATGCGCAGCGTCGACGTCTTGCCGCATCCCGAGGGTCCGAGCAGGGTGACGAACTCCCCCGCGCGGATCTCGAGATCGACGTGGTCGACCGCCGCGGCATCGCCCGCATGGCCGCCGTATCTCTTGGTGAGACCGGCGAGGGTGATGCGCCCGGTGGGTTCGTCGGTGCGGAACTCCTCGAGGTCGTTGAGACCGATGGCCCCGGTGTGCTCAGCGCTGGTGAGTGCGGCCACGGAAGACCACCTTTCTGATGAGGATGTTGATGAGCAGGATGACGACCAGCACGATCGCGATGAGCACCGTGCAGTACGCGAAGGCGTTGCCGAACCGCCCGGAGTCGACCTCTGCGAGGATCTGCGAGGTCATGATCTTGGTGCCCGGAGTGGTGAGGAAGATGATCGGCGACAGCGTCGTCATCGACCGCGCGAACGCGAACGTGACGCCGGTGACCAGCGCCGCCTGGATGAGCGGCAGGGTCACCTTGCCGAAGGTGGTGGCGCCGTTGGCGCCGAGGGAGGTGGATGCCTCTTCGATCGCCGGATGGATCTGCTGCAGCGCCGAGACACCGGCCCGCTGGCCCGAGGGCAGCGATCGGGCGATGTAGACGAGGACGATGGCGATGCTCCCGGCGAATGCGGCCGCGCCGCCGGCGAGCGGGGGCAGCAGCGGGATGCCGAACAGCGTCGTCGGCGTCATGTACGCCAGTGCGTAGCCGATGCCGAGCACCGTGCCAGGGACGGCGAGCCCCAGCATCCCGACGAAGTCCATGAGACCCGCGGTCCGCTTGAGCTTGCGGACCACGAGCCACGCGATGACCATGCCGAGGATGCCGGCGATCGGCGCCGCGATGAGGGCGAGCGTGGTCGTGTCGACCATGGCCTTGGAGCCGAGCCCCGCCAGCACGAACCGGAAGTGGTCGAGGGTGAACGCGTTGTTGACGCCGGGCACCTTGACGAATCCGCCGATGAGCACGGTCGCGTACACGACGACCACGAGGGCCGAGACGATCCCGACGAGCGTGAGGATCGGGATGCGGATGCTGGGGGCCGTGATCAGCTCGCTGCTGCCGGTGGGCTTGCCGGTGACGGTGACGACGTTCTTGCGCGAGACCCAATAGCGCTGCACGAGGAACACGAGCACGGCCGGCAGCAGGATCACGAACGAGTAGGCGGCGCCGGCGGCGGTGTTGTACTCGCCGGTGACGGCCAGGTAGGCGCGGCTCGACAGCACCGTGTAGTCGCCGCCGATCACGAGCGGGTTCGCGAGGTCGGCGATGCCCTCCACGAACAGCAGGAGGAAGGAGCCGGCCAGGCCGGGGATGAGCATCGGCAGCGTGACGGTGAAGAACACCCGCAGCTTGCCCGCGCCCAGACCCGCGGCCGCCTCGTCGAGCGAGGGGTCGAGGCTCTCCAGCATCCCCTTGATGTTCATGTACGCGACCGGATAGAACGACAGCGTCAGCACGATCACGAGCCCCGGCAGACCGTAGATGTCGGCCTGCCAGCCGAAGATGCCCGTGGTGATCGCGCCGTTGCGGCCGAACAGCGTGATCACGGCGGTGGCCACCGCGAACGGCGGCGCGACGATGGGGATCATCGCGAGCAGGTTCAGCAGCCGCTTGCCGCGGAAGCGCAGCCTGACCTGCGCGTACGCGAACACGAAGCCCACGAGCGTGCCGATCGTGCCGACGCACAGGCCCAGCAGCACGGTGTTACCGACGATCCGCAGGTTGGCGGGTTTGGTGAACACCTGCCCGAGCACCGCAAGTCCCTCCGTGGAACCCGCGGTGCCCAGCAGTGTGATGAGCGGATACCCGACGATCAGCAGCAGGACGATGCTGACGATGACGACCAGGATGACGACGCTCGCATCGCTCCTGCGTCGCCGGGCGGTCGGTGCCGGCGCGGGGGCCGACACGGGCAGTGCCGCCCGTTCGACGGTCGTGGTCATGGTGTCTCTCGTCTCTCTGGCGTCGGGTGGGGCCGGTCAGTCCTTGGGCGCGGGCGCCACTTCGGCGTCGAACCGGCCGGTCAGCTCGATGCGTGCGTCGCCCTGCTCCTTGATGTCGGCGTTGATGAGGTTGAGCTCGTCGAGGTCGACCATGTCATCGGTGATCTTCGCGTCGGGGTTGGTCGGCACCGAGTAGGTGCCCACGGTCGGCGCGATGTCCTGCGCGTCGGCGGTCAGGGCCCAGTCGATGAACTTCTTCGCCGCGCTCGGGTGCTGCGCGTTCTTGATGAGCGAGACGGCGCCCACCTCGTAGGTCATGCCCTCCTTCGGGAAGGTCGTCTTCAGGTTGGTGAAGCCCTCGTTGATGAACTTCTGGCAGTCCTGAGCGAAGATGATGCCGGTCGCAATCTCGCCGCGGCCCGCCATCTGCCCGGGGGCCGAGCCGCTCTTCGAGTACTGCAGGATGTTGCTGTGCAGGGAGCGGAAGTAGTCCAGCGCCGCGTCCTGATCACCGTCGTTGAGCTCGACCTCGGTCCACACCGCCTGGTACGCGGTTCCCGAGGTGCCCGGGTGCGCCATCGCCACGTTCGACTTGAACTTCGGGTCGAGAAGGTCCTCCCACGACTGCGGCGCCTCGGCGCCGATGCGGGCGAGCACATCGGTGTTCGAGCAGAAGCTCAGCGCACCGACGTAGATGCCGGTCCAGGTGCCGTCGGCGTCCTTGTACTCGGCGGGGATCTGCGCCGCGTTGGGCGAGGTGTACTTCGCGATGTACCCCTCTTCGTCGGCGGCGATGTGGCCTTCGGCGCCGCCGCCGAACCACACGTCGAACTCGGGTGTGTCGCCGGTCGCGCTGAGCCGCGCGACGGCCTCGCCGCCGGAGAGGCGGACGTAATCGGCGGGGATGCCGGTCTCAGACGTGAACGCGGCGGCCACGGCCTGGCACCAGTCCTCCTGCGGGCTGCAGATGAACGTGAGCTTCTCGCCGTCGGCGTTGGCGCCGGTCGATGAGCAGCCGGCGAGCAGAGCGGCCGAGGCGCCGAGGACGGCGACGCCGGTGAGTGCGGATCGCTTCATGGACAGAACTCCTTTGTTCGCGCGATTTGGGGGCGCGCTTCTTGGTGACCTCTCCACGCTAGGAAGGAGGGCGTGCGGGATCGGTGACAGGTCAGTGACGTTCGGTCACAGTTCTGTGACCGACGACGGCGGGTCAGGCGGCGTCTGCGCGGAGCAGGTACCCGAACCCGCGCACGCTCTCGATCACGCGGCCGCTGTCGGGCACGGCGGCGTCGAGCTTGTGGCGCAGCCGGTAGACGGCCGTCTTGACCATCTCGCGGCCGCCGAGCCGGTCGCCGTCGCCCCACCCGGCGATCAGCAGGCCGCGGAAGTCGATCGTCACGTTGGGCTCCGCCACGAGTGCGGCGAGGACCTTGTACTCGTTGCCGGTCAGCGCGATCCGCTCGGTGCCCAGCTGCGCCTCGATGCCGCTGGCGTCGATCCGCAGCATCCCGAACTCGGTCTGCACCACGCCGGTCGGCTCGTGACGGCGCACGAGCCGCTGCGCGCGCAGCGCGAGCTCACGCGGGTGGAAGGGCTTGACCACGTAGTCTTCGGCGTCGGCCTCGAAGCCGGCGATGCGCTCGGCCGGCTCGCCCTTGGCGGTGACGAGCATCACCGGCACGTCGCTGGTCGCCCGAATGCGCGAGCACAGGGTCAGGCCGCTCATGCCCGGCAGCATCACGTCGAGCACGACGAGGTCCGGACGGGTGCGATGCAGGGCCACCCATGCCGCCTCCGCGCTGCGGAACTCCTCGCAGCGGAAGCCCTGCGTCTCGAGCGCGAACGTCATGATGTCGAGCATCGCGGGCTCGTCGTCGACCACGAAGGCGAGGTGCTCGTCAGCCACGGGGCCTCCGCATCGGCAGCGTGAACAGCATGGTCGTTCCCTTTCCGGTGATCGTGTCGACGAAGATCCTGCCGCCGTGCAGGCGGATGAGCTGCTGCGAGATGAACAGCCCGATGCCGGTGCCGTTGCCGAGCGGACGCCCGCTGGCGAAGCGGCGGAAGAGCCGGTCACGCTGCTCGTCGGTCATGCCCGTGCCGCCGTCGCTGACCGCGATGACGACCTGGTCCTCGCCGCCGGTGACGCGCACCTCGATGCTCGCCGTGCCGGGGTCCGAGCGCGCGGCGTTCATGATGAGGTTGTTCATGACCTGCCGGATCAGCTGCGGATCCACCTCGGCGCGCACCGGCGCGCCCGGCGTATGCAGCACGATCGGCACCCCGGTGACCGGCTGCAGTTCGAGCACGATGCCGCGCATGAGCGCGCGCAGGTCGACGTCCTCGGCCCGCAGCTCGAAGGCGTCGGACTCCAGCCGCGCCTGCATGAGCAGCTGCTCGGCCAGGGTCGACATGCGCGCGGCGTTGTCGAGGATCCGCCCGAGAAAGCGCTCCTGCCGCGGCAGCAGCGGGCCGGGCCCCTGCTCGGCGAGCAGCTCGGCCGACCCCTGGATGATCGCCAGCGGCGTGCGGATCTCGTGGCTGAGCATGGAGACCTGGTCGGAACGACGGGATGCCAGGGCCCGCAGCCGCGCGTTGGACTCAAGGTCCCGCTTGCGCGACGTGAGCATGCGCACGGTGCCCGCGCCGGCGGCGACGACGGCGAGCGCGAGCGCGACGTCGGCGACGAAGACGCGGTCGCCGTGGTGGAGCACGGTCGCCGCCGCGATCAGCAGCAGGGCGAGCGCGTACAGAGCACCGGGGACGGGGCCGAGCGACCTCCATGCCGACACGCGGCGCACCGGCACGAAGGTGGAGGCGAGCGTCACCGGCACCGGCTCGGTGTCGGTCTGCTGAGGGAGTGGTGAGACGGACATGTCACCGTCAACCGTAACCGGCCGCGACCGGGGCTTCGTACGCGCGCCTTCGCCACCCCCCTACCGCGGCTTGTGCCGCGCCCGTGCCAGCGCGTCGGCGGCGCGCACCAGCGCCAGGTGCGAGAACGCCTGCGGGGTGTTGCCCGCCTGCCGGCGGTTCTCGATGTCGTACTCCTCGGAGAGCATCCCGACGTCGTTGACGAGGCCGCACAGCCGGTCCATGAGCGCGTGCGCCTCGTCGAGGCGGTCCGTGGCGGCGTACTGCTCGACCAGCCAGAACGAGCACGCGAGGAAGGGATACTCCTCCCCCGCAAGGCCGTCGACGCCGGTGTTGTTGCGGTACCGGCGCAGCAGGCCGTCCTGCAGCAGGTCGCCCTCGATCTTCGCGACGGTCGCGAGCATGCGCTCGTCGTCGGGCGCGCAGAATCCGACCTGCGGGAGGAGGAGCAGCGAGGCATCCACCTCCGTCGTCCCGTAGTACTGGGTGAAGTGCCCGTCGGTCACGCCGTGCTCGTCGATCTCCGCCTTCACCCGGGAGCGCAGTTCGCGCCACTTCGCGACCGGACCTTCGAGACCGTGCACCTCGACGGCGCGGATCGCCCGGTCGAACGTCGCCCACACCATCACCCGCGAGTGCGTGAACATGTGCGGGTCGCCGCGGATCTCCCACAGTCCGTTGTCGGGCCGGTCGAGCTGGCGCGCGGCCTGGGCCACGAGCTTCTTCTCCAGCGGCCACGAGAACGCCGACTCGTTGAGCCCGGCATCCCGCGCCGCCGCCAGCGTCACGAGCACCTCGCCGATCACGTCGGCCTGGTACTGCAGCGCCGCACCGTTGCCGACCCGCACCGGCGCCGACCCCTCGTAGCCCGGCAGGCTCGGCATCTCGCGCTCGGCGAGATCGCGCTCGCCCGCCAGCCCGTACATGATCTGCAGATCGGCGGGGTCGCCGGCCACGGCGCGCAGCAGCCATTCGCGCCAGTGCGCGGCGACCTTGATGAAGCCGTGGTCGAGCAGCGCCTCGAGGGTCAGCGCGGCATCCCGCAGCCAGACGTACCGGTAGTCCCAGTTGCGGACGCCGCCGAAGTCCTCGGGCAGCGAGGTTGTCACGGCCGCGGCGATGCCGCCGGTGACATGGTTGGTCAGCGCCCGCAGGATCACCAGCGACCGCACGACCTCGTCGCGATGGGGACCCGCGTGCTCGATCTTGTCGGCCCAGTCCTGCCACCACGCGCGCGTGCGCTCGACGGCGTCGTCGACATCGAGCCGTTCGGGCGGCTGGTGGTACGACGGGAACCAGGTCAGGCTCAGGTCGACGCTCTGGCCCTCGGCCACCGCGATCTTGCCGGTGTGGACGTGATCGGATGCCACGGCCCGCGCCCCGCGCAGCACGACGGCGTCGGGCCCGGCCATCGCGACGAGCTCGGGCGTCTCATCGGTGCCGACCTGCCGCACCCACGGCATCGCCCGCGCGTAGTCGAAGCGCAGGCGCAGCGTGTGGTCGAACTCGACGAGGCCCTTGACCCCGACGATGCGGCGGATCACGTCGCCGCGGTCTTCGGCGACGCTGCCGTGCTTGCCGATCGGCATGACGTCGTGCACCTCGGCGATGCCGTTCGCGCTCTCCCACCGCGTCACCAGGATCAACGTGTCGCCATCGTAGTGCCGGGTCGCTGTGGCCTTCGCGTCGACGGGGCGCAGGCTCCAGCATCCATGGTCTTCATCACCCAGCAGCGCGCCGAACACCGAACCCGAGTCGAGCCGGGGCACGCAGAGCCAGTCGATGCTCCCCTCGCGCGAGACCAGCGCGGCGGTGCGGCAGTTGCTCAGCAGGGCATAATCTTCGATCGGAATCGACATCGCCTCGAGTCTGGCACCGTTGCTCCCATTGCGTCAGCACCGCAGCGGATTATCGTGAAGGCCATGCCGAAGACAACGACCTTCCTCATCTTCGGAGCGTCCGGCGACCTCACGTCGCGCCTGCTCCTGCCCGCGCTCGGCCAGCTGCTCCAGCGGGAACCCGATCGCCAGGTGACCCTCCTCGGCGCCGGCAGCGACGACTGGAGCGCGGCGCGGTGGAAGAAGGCCGTGCACGACGCGTTCGCCTCGTCGGATGCCGCCGACCAGGTCTCGCGCATCGGCGCCACGAGCTACACCCGGGCCGACATCACGAAGGCCGCCGACCTGAAGAAGCTGCTCGCCGGCATCGACGGGCCGCTCGTCATGTACTTCGCCGTGCCGCCGGCCGTGACCGTCGCCGCCTGCGAGGCGCTGGCGCAGGTGACGCTGCCCGACGACACGGTGCTCGCGCTCGAGAAGCCGTTCGGTGGCGATGAGGCCGGCGCGCGCGAGCTGAACGAAACGCTGACCACGCTGGTGCCCGAGAACCGGGTGTTCCGGGTGGACCACTTCCTCGGCCGGTCGACGCTGCTGAACATCCTGGGCGTGCGGTTCGCGAACCGGCTCATCGAACCCGTGTGGTCGGCCGACCACGTCGCGTCGGTGCTCGTGCGCTACGACGAGTCGCTCGCGCTCGAGGGGCGCGCCCGGTACTACGACAAGGCCGGGGCGATGATCGACATGCTGCAGAGCCACCTGCTGCAGGTGCTCGCGGTGCTCGCGATGGAAGAGCCCGTCGACCTCGACGAGATCGACCTGCGCGATGCGAAGAGCGCGGCGCTGCGCGCCACGCACATCTGGGACGACAACCCGGTCAAGAACTCGCGGCGCGCGCGGTACACGGCCGGCACGATCGACGACCGCACGCTGCCGTCGTACGTCGACGAAGACGGGGTGGATCCGTCGCGCGAGACCGAGACGCTCGCCGAGATCGTGTGCGAGGTGCGCACCTCGCGCTGGGCGGGAGTACCGTTCACGCTGCGCAGCGGCAAGGCGATGGCCGAGAAGAAGGCCGAGATCGTCGTGACGTTCAAGCCGGTGCGGCACATCCCCGACGGGCTGACCGGCCAACCGGCCGACGGCGGCGTGCTGCGCATCGGTCTGAGCCCCGACCGCATCGAGCTCGAGCTCAACGTCAACGGCGGCGACGACCCGTTCGCGCTGCGTCGCGAGTCGCTGTCGACGAAGATCGGCAAGAGCACGCTGCTGGCCTACACCGAGGTGCTCTCACAGCTGCTCGACGGCGATGTGGCCCTGTCGGTGCGGGGGGATGCCGCGGAGGAGTGCTGGCGCATCATCCAGCCCGTCCGCGACGCCTGGGCGCGCGGCGAGGTGCCGCTCGAGGACTACCCGGCCGGCTCCACCGGGCCCGCGGAGTGGGCCAGCTCGCAGGGGTGATCACCCCTAGGGCGCCGCGAAGCGACGGCGGCAGGCCGAGACGCCGCCTGGGCGCGCCCGTTCGCCGTTCAGAACTCAGCAAATCTGTGCGGTTCACAACCCGAATCGGGAGTCCTGCGGCTGCCGGAGCACTTTCTTGCGGAGTTCTGAACACGTCCGCCTTGGCACCGAACGTCGGCCGCAGCGTCCCGATCAGTACTCGGTGCGCGACTCCAGATGCGCCCACGCCGTGAACGGGGCGATGCGCTCGTCAGGCGGAAGGGCGATGGATGCCGCCGCCCGCACAGCCTCGGGCCGCGGCATCCACCATCCCTCAATCGAGCAGCTCGGCCTCGATCACGTCGTCATCGTCCGGGCCTGCGGCGGGGCCCGACGACGTCAGCACCAGCTGCCCGTCGTCGGCCGCGACATCCACCCGCACGATGTCACCGTCGTGCACGTTGCCCGACAGCAGCGCCATCGCCAGCCGGTCCTGGATCTCGCTCTGGATGAGCCGCCGCAGCGGCCGCGCGCCGAACGCCGGGTCGTATCCGCGACGAGCGAGCCACGCGCGCGCGTCGGGCGTGACCGCGAGGGTCAGCCGGCGCTCGTGCAGCCGCTTCTGCAGCTGGTCGACCGACAGCTCGACGATCTGGGCGAGGTCGTCCTCCGACAGGGCGTGGAACATCACGATGTCGTCGAGACGGTTCAGGAACTCGGGCCGGAACGACGCCCGCACCAGGTTCATGACCTGCTCACGCTTCTGCTCGCTCGAGAGCACCGGGTCGATGAGGATCGGCGAGCCGATGTTGCTGGTCAGGATCAGGATGACGTTCTTGAAGTCGACCGTCCGCCCCTGGCCGTCGGTCAGCCGTCCGTCGTCGAGCACCTGCAGCAGCACGTCGAAGACCTCGGGGTGCGCCTTCTCGACCTCGTCGAGAAGCACGACCGAGTACGGCCGACGCCGCACGGCCTCGGTCAGCTGGCCGCCCTGCTCGTAGCCGACGTATCCCGGAGGGGCGCCGACCAGGCGCGAGACGGAGTGCTTCTCGCCGTACTCCGACATGTCGATGCGCACCATGGCGTGCTCGTCGTCGAAGAGGAACTCGGCCAGGGCCTTGGCCAGCTCGGTCTTGCCGACGCCGGTCGGCCCCAGGAACAGGAACGAACCGGTCGGGCGATTCGGGTCGCTGATGCCCGCGCGCGAACGCCGCACCGCGTCGGAGACGGCCTTGACCGCCTCCTTCTGCCCGATGAGGCGCTTGCCCAGCTCCGACTCGAGGTGCAGCAGCTTCTCGCTCTCGCCCTGCAGCAGACGTCCGACCGGGATACCGGTCCACGACGCGATCACGGCGGCGATGTCATCGTCGGTGACCTGCTCGTTGACCATGCGCGGCTCGGTCGGCTGCTCTTCGGCGCGCTCGGCTTCGGCGAGCTGCTCCTGCAGCTTCTTGATCGTCTCGTACTCCAGCCGCGACGCCTTGGCGTAATCGGCCTCGCGCAGCGCGCGGTCGCGGTCGATCGTCGCCTGGTCGAGCTGCTTCTTCAGCTCGCCGACGCGGTTCAGCCCCGCGCGCTCCTTCGCCCAGCGCGCTTCGAGCCCTTCGAGCTCTTTCGAGGCCACCGCCATCTGCTCGCGCAGCTTGGCCAGGCGCTCCTTCGAGGCGTCGTCCTTCTCCTTCTTCAGCGCCAGCTCTTCGAGCCGCATCCGGTCGACCTGACGCTTGAGCTGATCGATCTCGACGGGGCTCGAGTCGATCTCCATCTTCAGGCGGCTCATGGCCTCGTCGATCAGGTCGATGGCCTTGTCGGGCAGCTGGCGGCTCGGGATGTACCGGTGGGAGAGGGATGCCGCGGCCACCAGCGCGCTGTCGCTGATGGTCACCCCGTGGTGGGCCTCGTACCGGCCCTTCAGCCCGCGCAGGATGGCGATCGTGTCTTCCACGCTGGGCTCGCCGACGTACACCTGCTGGAAGCGGCGCTCCAGCGCGGCATCCTTCTCGATGAACTCGCGATACTCGTCGAGGGTGGTGGCGCCGATGAGGCGCAGCTCGCCGCGGGCGAGCATGGGCTTGAGCATGTTGGATGCCGCGACCGACCCCTCGCCGCCGCCCGCGCCCATCAGCACGTGCAGCTCGTCGATGAAGGTGATCACGCGCCCCTCGGACTCGGTGATCTCCTTGAGCACGCTCTTCAGGCGCTCCTCGAACTGACCGCGGTACATCGCGCCGGCCACGAGCGCCGAGATGTCGAGCGCGATCAGCTCCTTGTCCTTCAGGGATTCGGCGACGTCGCCCGCGACGATGCGCTGCGCGAGGCCCTCGACCACGGCGGTTTTACCCACGCCGGGCTCGCCGATGAGGACGGGGTTGTTCTTCGTGCGCCGGGTCAGCACCTGGCTGACGCGGCGGATCTCGCTGTCTCGCCCGATGACCGGGTCGAGCTTGCCCTGGCGGGCGCGGTCGGTGAGGTTGATGCCGAACTGTTCGAGCGGGCTCTGCTGCTCCTCCTGCCCGGGCTGGGGTTGTGCGTTCATGTGTCTCCTTGAAATCTGCGGGACTCACGTCATTCGTCAAACTTGAGTCGCTCTGGCTCAAGTTTACCAGCGGGTGGATGCCGCGGCAAGGGGCGCCCGCAACGGCACCATCACACCCTTGCAGTCGCTAGATCTGTAAGGGAGAATCAAAATCGAAAGGAATCTCATGCCGACAGCAACCATGACCAGCAAGGGGCAGATCACCGTTCCGAAGGAGGTGCGCGACGACCTGAAGCTCGTCGCGGGTTCGCGCGTGATGTTCGTCAAGCTTGCGAACGGGCGCTACACGATCGTGCCGAAGACGGGATCGATCAAGGACCTCGCGGGCGTGCTCTACAACCCCGATCAGCCGCCCGTCTCGATCGAGCAGATGAACGATGACATCGCGGACGCCGCAGCAGAGCATGTCCTGCGGAGCACGCAGAGGTGATCGGGCTCGATGCGTCACTGACCGGGCTCGATACGAACGTCCTGGCACGCTACGTCGTTCGCGACGATCCGGCACAGTATGAAGCCGCCGCGGCCGTCATCGCAACGCTCACTCCCGACAGCCCGGGACTGATCACGCACGTGAGCCTCGCCGAGCTGTCGTGGACGCTCGCGCGAACGTACAAGATGTCGAAGGAAGCACGCCTGGCGATCGTGCGCGCCTTGATCCAGGCGGACGAGATCGAGTTCGAAGACGGCGAGGGCGTCGTGCGCGCACTCGCCCTCGCCGAAGACGGCGCGGACTTCGCCGACGCCCTCATCGCGACCACGATGGAGCTGTTCGGCGCCGACCGCGTCGTGACGTTCGACAAGGCCGCCGCGAAGCACCTCGGCTGGGAGCTGCTCGTCTGACGGCGCCCTCCCGACGACCCCATAGACTCTGGGGGTGACCGAGAGGCGGCATCCATGAGCACTCCCCTGAACGGTTCGCCGGCGAATCCCCCTGCTGCGCCGCCCCGCCCCGACCTCTCGCCGGCCGCACAGACGCCGACCAACGCCCAGCCGCCCACACCCGCATATCCCCAGGTACCCGCCTACGCGCAAGCGCCCGCGCCCGCCTACCCGCAGGCGCCCGCCTACCCACAAGCGCCCGCCTACCCGCAGGCGCAGGCACCCGCCTACCCGCAGGCGCCCACACCGGCCCAGGCACCTGCGCCCGCGTACGCCCAGGCGCCCGCGCCCGCCACGATGCCGCAGGCCGCGCCGGCCGGCGCGGCTCCGCAGGCCGCGGCATCCACTCTTCTCTATCCGCCGCCGAGCGGTCCCGCCTTCACCGGGCAGGCACCGGCCCCCGCATACGGCGCTCCCGTCGGGGCCGCGCCCGCGACGGCCCCGTCGACCCGCAACAACCTCGGCGTGACCGCCATGGTCTCGGGGCTCACCGCGGTCGTGCTGAACATCATCGGCCTGGTCACCGAGAGGATCCTGATCCACGGGTATGACGGCACGTCCGCCTACCTCGAGGGGCTGCGGACCAGCTCATACATCTTCGCGATCTGCGTGTCGCTGCTCGCCCTGGTCGCCGTGATCTGCGGCGCCGGGGGCCTCGCGCTGAAGGGCCGTGGCAAGGCCGCCGCCGGCATCGGCCTGGGCATCGGCATCGCCGTGGTCGCGGCCTCGGCCGGCGCGCTGATCACCGGCACCCTCACCCTCACCTGAGCTGCGGCGCGCGCCTCAGTGCTCGGCGCCGAGCCGCGTCACGACGTCGAGCAGCGTCTCGGCCGACCGGGGCCAGCTGAACTGCGCGATGTGGTCGGCCCCCGCGGCGACGATCGCGCCCCGCGCCGAGGCATCGTCGAGCGCGGCCACGGCCGCGGCGAACTCGGCGGGGTCCTCGGCATCGACGTACAGCGCCCCGGGGCCCGCGACCTCGTGGAAGATCTCCAGATCGCTGACCACCGCCGGCACGCCCAGCGCCAGGGCCTCGGCGATCGGCAGTCCGTAGCCCTCGTCGAGGCTCATCGTCACGAGAACGGCACGGTCGGCCAGCAGCCGGGCGTATTCGGCGTCGGTCACGCCGCCGTGGAAGACGACGTCGGCCCCCTCGGGGATGAGCGCCTCGAGCTCGGCCCGGCGGCCGGGCGAGATGCGGCTGAGCAGATGCAGCGTGCGCCCGGGCAGCCGCCCCATGCCGCGGATGAGTGCCTCGACGTTCTTGTACGGCATGAACGAGCCCATGTAGACGAGGTTGCGGGCTCCGCCGATGACCTCGACGCCCTCCGGCAGCACCGCGCGCAGCTGCTGCGGGGCGTCGGGCACGACGACGACCGGTCGCTTCGTGAGCCGCACCTGCGCGAACTGCCGTTTGCTCGTGCGGCTGACGGTCGCCACGACGTCGGCGGCGTTCAGCGTGATGCGCTGCGGGGTGTACGACAGGTGGAACAGCCGCCAGCCCAGCCGCACGAACCCGGGCAGGTCGCGCGGGGGCGTGCGATGCCGGTAGTAGATCATGTCGTGCAGGGTCAGGATCAGCCGGAACCGCCGACCGATCGTGCCCATCGTCTGCATCGGCGTGAACACGACGTCGGGCCGATGGCGGTTCAGGATCAGCGAGGTCAGCGGTTCGCGCAGCGCCGTGGGCGCATGGATCTTCAGCACCCGGGCGCCGTCGGGCAGCAGCATCCTCTGCGCGTCGTCCCAGATGAGGAAGACCACATCGACGCCGCGCGCGGGCGCCTGCGCGAAGACGGCGGCGGCGAGGTCGGCGGAGTACCGGCTGATGCCGTCGTGGAAGTCGGTGCGGATGTAGCGGGCGTCGAAGAACAGGCGCATTACAGCGGGTCGCCCCGATACAGGTTCTCGAAGGTGTCGAGGGTGTTCTGGATGTCGTGGATCTCGACGCCCTCGAGCGACGCGCGCTGCATGCGCAGGTACTCGGCGTCGTCGGCCGTGAGCACGGTGCGGATGCGGTCGGCGAGCGCGTCGACGTCACCGGGCGGGAACAAGTAGCCGTTCTCGCCGTCGTGGATGAGATGCGGCAGCGCGACCGCGTCGGCGCCGATGACCGGCAGGCCCGATGCCATGGCCTCCATCGTCGCGATCGACTGCAGCTCGGCGATCGACGAGATGACGAACACGTCGGCGCGCGTGTACGCGGCGCGCAGCTCGTCTTCGGGCACCTTGCCGTAGAACGTCACCCGGTCGGCGATGCCCAGCTTCGCGGCCAGCTGCTCGAGCTTGTGCCGCTGGTCGCCGCCGCCGACGACGTCGAACACGACGTCGAGCTCGGGCACGAGCTTCGCGATGGCCTGCAGCGTGACATCCACGTGCTTCTCGGTGGTCAGCCGCCCGACGAACAGCACACGACGGTGCTCTCGCGGCGCGAGGTCGGGCGTGTAGTTCGCCTTGTCGATGCCGCAGCTGATCGGGATGACGCCGTGGACGTCGATCGTCGACTCGAGGAAGTCGGCGGCCTTGCGCGTGGGTGTGGTCACCGCACGCGCCATCTTCAGGGTGCGCTCGGCGTCGTCCCACGCAAGCTTGAGGAACACCTTGTCGAGCAGGGGCGGCAGCGTCGTGAAGTCGATGATGTTCTCGGCCATCACGTGGTTGGTGGCGACGATCGGGATGCCGCGCTTGCGCGCCTCGCGGGCGAGCCCGCGCCCGATCACGATGTGCGACTGGATGTGCACCACGTCGGGTGTGATCTCGTCGAGGACTCTGCGGGCATAGTGCTTGCTCATCCACGGCAGCACGAAGGTGAGCCAGTCGTGCGGATACCAGCGCCAGGACGGCAGCCGGTGCACGGTGATCGCCTGTCCCTCGACCTGCTCGACGAACGTGCCGTGGTGGCGGTGGCCGATGCTCGGCGCGGAGACGTGCACGTCGTGGCCGCGGGCTGCCAGCCCTGCGGCGAGGCGCTCGGCGAAGCGTGCTGCGCCGTTCACGTGAGGGGTGAAGGTGTCTGCGCCGATCAGGATCGTCAGCGGACGCGCGGGTGCGGCGGGAGTCACGGTGGAGTGGGTGCCTCTCTCTGCTTGACGCACGGCGGTGGCCGCACGCCGCTCACCACTCTAACCCCGCCCCGCGACGTTGCCTGGGAGCCGGGCCGCCCCTTCCGGGCGCATCTCCAGCACCGCCGCCTACGCTGATGCCATGGCGCGACTTCAAGCCGACGCATCCCCCACTCTCTGGGTGCCGGTCACCGGCTCACTCGGTTTCAAGGGACGGCGGCATCGCAAGGCGGCGATCCGGATGCTGCTGCAGCAGGCGAGCGGATCCACGGGCGTGCAGGCCGGCGGCAAGGCCTTCGCCTGGCTGATCAGCCAGGCGGCGCCGCTGATGATGCGCAAGGCTGACGGGCGTGTGCTCGTGTGGATGTGGAAGGACGATCCCGGGCTCGTCGTCGCGATGGCACAGCTGCAGGAGGCCACGCCGCAGATCCGCACCGCCCGCGCGATGATGCCGATGGAGTACGACGACACCGTGTCGTTCCGCAATCCGCATCTCGGCGAGGGAGAGAAGCTCGTGATGAAGATGCCGAGCGACCAGACGAAGCCGCCGTTCGCGACCTATACGTGGGACATGGGCACGCACTTCGTGACGCTCACCGCGGTCGGCGCCGATCGCGAGCGGTTCGGCACGGTCGACGGCTCGCTCGACGACCTCGCCCGCACGCTGCGCGTGGTCGATGACCTCACCGTCGGCGAGGCCGACGTGCTGCGGCTCGACCCGAGCTGATCAGTCTGCGATGCCGGCGACGGTGGTGTCCCCGCTCAGCCATCGCAGCCACGTCGCACCCGGGTCGCCCTCCATCACGAGCGCGCGCACGAGAAGCGTCAGCGGGATCGACAGGATCGCCCCGAGCGGGCCGATGATGAACGTCCAGAAGATGACCGAGAAGAAGCTCAGCGTGAGGCTCAGGTTCACGGCATCCGACACGAACTTCGGCTGCACGAGCACCTGCAGCACGACGTTGACGACGCAGTAGATCGCGATCACCGCGAGCATCATGGGCCAGCCGCCGACCACGAGCGCCAGCAGCGCCGGCGGGATCAGGCCGATCACGAACCCGATGTTGGGGATGAAGTTCGTCACGAACGCGAGGATCGCCCACACGATCGGCGCGGGGATCCCCAGCCACCACAGCGCGAGCCCGTCGAGGATCGCGACGATGGCGCCGAAGCTCGCGTTGACGATGTAGTACCGGCGCACGCCGATGTTGAAGCGCTGGAAGCGCTCGACGGTGGGGCGGATGCCGCGGCCGAACTCGTGCTCGGCGCGCGCGTACCGGGCCCCGTCGACGGCCATGAAGATGATGTAGGCGAGCACGAAGAACAGCGCCATGAGCACGTTGACCACCGTGCCGCCGAGCGAGGTCACGTAGGAGAGGATCTTCGACGCGTCGAGGAAGGTGGCCGTGGCATCCGACACCTGCTTGTCGAGGCCCAGCGAGCTGAGCCACGCCACCAGGTTCTGCCCGGTCGTCTCGAGGTCCTTCGCGTAGTCGGCGACCAGGTGCGCGAACTGGATGCCCGCGAACACGAGCAGCAGCACGAGGAAGATGAGCACGATGTAGGCCACCGCGATCACCGCGGTGGTCGCCAGCCAGCGCGGCCAGCCGGCGCGCTCGAGCGGGTGGCGCAGCGGGTGGCAGATGATCACGATCACCGCACCGAGCGCGAGCGGCCCGACGATCTCGCGTGCGAACCAGAGTCCCGCCAGCGCGATGACAGATGCCGCCAGGATCAGCAGCACCCGCAGGGCCGGGCTCAGCGCGGGTGCCGATGCCTCGACGGGCTGGTCGCGAGATTTCATCCGGCCAGCGTATCGGGCGGGCGCGACCCGGTGCCATGATGAGCGCATGAGCGATCCTCTCGCCGCCGAGTGGTGGCCGCAGCCCGACCTCGCACGCCGTCTCGAGCAGGGGCGCGCGCGGCGCGCCAAGACCCCGCGGCGCGCGCTCGCCGAGCTGGGTTCCGGCCGCCGTGATCCGCTGGGCATCCTGCACGCGCAGAACGAGACGCGCCTGCCCGACCTCGTCGCCCTGCGCACCGAGCGGATGAGCGCGAGCCCGTTCACGTTCTACCGCGGCACGGCGGCGCTCATGGCGGCGGATCTGGCACAGGGACCGTCGAGCGGCATCCTCGTCGCCTCCTGTGGCGATGCACACGTCTCGAACTTCGGCTTCTACGCCGCGCCCTCACGCGAACTCGTCTTCGACCTCAACGACTTCGACGAGGCCGCGTGGGCACCGTGGGAGTGGGATGTGAAGCGTCTCGTGACCAGCGTGATCATCGCCGGGCAGGCGACCTCGCGTGACGACGCGGTGGTGCAGGATGCCGCGCGCACGACGATCCGCGCCTATGCCCGCGCCCTGCGGGCCGGGGTGGAGCAGTCGCCGACCGACCGGTACTTCGCGCACTTCACGATCGCCGCCTCGCTGGAGGCGCTCGACAAGCGCTCGCGAAAGACCCTGAAGGCCGCGACGCGCGAGGCGCGCAAGCGCACCGGCGAGCGCGCCGCACGGCGCACCACCACGGTCGGCGACGACGGCCGGCGCGTGTTCATCGAGAATCCGCCCACCATGACGCACGTCACCTCCGACGTCGTCACGGGTGTGAAGGAGTACGTCGAGGAGTACGCGCGCACCGCGGACGTCGACATCCGGCTGCTGCTGCAGAACTACACGATCGCCGACGTCGCGCGGCGCGTGGTCGGGGTGGGCAGCGTCGGCACCCGCTGCTATCTCATCGCCCTGCAGGACGGCGACGGCCACACCCTGCTGCTGCAGGCCAAGGAGGCCGGGCGCAGCGTGCTCTCGCAGTACGGCGGTGTCGAGCAGCCGACGACCGTGTCGGAGTACTCGGCCCAGAACGGCCAGGGCGGGCGGGTCGTGGCTCTGCAGCGCATTCTGCAGGCGGCATCCGACCCCTTCCTCGGGCACTTCCGCTCGAGCGCCGGAATCGACCTGTACGTGCGCCAGTTCCACGACATGAAGGGCGGCATCGACATGGACACGCTCGACGACGTGCCGTTCGTGCGCTACGCCGAGGCGTGCGCGGCGGTGCTCGCCCGGGCGCACGCGCAGTCGCCGACGGCGGCCGAGGTGGCCGGATACGTCGGCGGCGGCCGCAAGATCGCTGAGCCCCTGCTGGAGTGGGCGTACGCGTACGCCGCGCTCTCGCGCGAGGACTACGACGCGTTCCTGGATGCCGCGGCCGCGGCATCCACCCCCGCTGGCTGATCTTCCGCCCTGGCCTCACCCCGCGCCAATCGGTGAGAGTGCAACTGGTGGACGAAGAAGCGGTTGCTTCCCTCTCTCTCGGCGACCAGTTGCACTGTCACGGTTCAGGGGGCGGGAGGCAGACCGTGCTCGGCGAGCCAGGCGTCGCGCGTGGCCGGGGTGGTCTGCAGCAGCCACGCGTCGGTGATCGTCTCGCGCAGGAGCTGCAGGTCGATGCCGCCGAGTTCGGTGAGCACCGCGGGCCATCCGTTGAAGTGCGGGATGTCGAAGAACGCGTCGGGAAAGGTCTCGAGCAGCGCGGCCTTGCCGTCGAGACCGTCGGTGCGCACGGCCACCACGAGGCCGTCGGGCCAGGTGCGGCCGAGGGCCGCGAGTTTCTGCAGGTCGGTCTTGCGCGGGCCGCGCTCCCAGACCACCTGACCGGCCTTGGTACGCCAGGCCGGGGCGCCGTGAGGGGTCGTCGTCTCGGTCACATCGGGGAACTCGGCGCAGATCGCGCGCACATCGTCGAGCGTCGCCATACGGCGATTGTCCTCCCGCGCCGCGGCGGCGTCCACCGCGAGTGGGCGATAAAACTTACCAGCTGGTCTATTTTGCGTTAGGCTCCCTCCGGGCCCGCATCGGAGCGGGTCCGGAACCGGAGGTGCCGATGCCTGCTCGTCCCCTGTCCCGTCTGCTCGCCGTCACCGGGCTTGTCTCTCTGGCTGCGACCGTCGCCGTCGCCGTGCCGGCGAACGCCGTGGCCGCATCGACGGGGACCACACCCGCCGCGACCACATCGACCGCAGCCGCGGCCTCGGCCGCGGCATCCCTCACCACCCTCCACTTCGCCGTCACCGTCGGCGACGACGACACCACGCGCTGCGATGTCGTGGGCGACCTGTACACACCGGCCGGCGCGTCGCCGAGCAGCCGCGTGCCGGCCGTGCTCATGACCGACGGATTCGGCGGGTCGAAGGACGGCGTCGCGCCCATGGCGACGATGTTCGCCCGGCTCGGCTATGCCGTGCTCGCATACTCAGGACTGGGCTTCGGCGGATCGACCTGCCCTGTCTCGATGGACGATCCGCAGCGGGACGGGAAGGCCGCAGAAGACCTCGTCAGCTACCTGGGCGGTGCCGACGGGATCGCCTATGAGGACGCCGCACACACCGAGGCAGCGCCCACGCTCGACATCGTCACGATCGATCGCCGCGCTCACGACGGCACCCACCACCGGAACGATCCGCGCGTCGGGATGGTCGGAGGCTCCTATGGCGGGGCCGTTCAGCTCGCGGCGGCACCTGTCGACCCGCGCATCGACGCCATCGTGCCGACCGAGACCTGGAACGATCTGAGCTACTCGCTGTTCCCCAACGGCACGGCCACCACGACGGGCGTGTCGAGCACAACGCCTGGTGCGATGAAGATCCACTGGGGGCTCACGCTCGGGCTTCTGGCGTCGGCGACGGGAACCGGTGTCGACGGCACCCGGCCCGCGGCCCTGCTCGGCTGCGAGCACACCATCTCGGCCGTCTGCCAGACGCTGGTCCACGGGGCGCTGCAGGGATATCCCTCGCCGAGCGACCTCGCCGCGCTCCACCGCGTGTCGCCGGTCTCGTATCTCGAGGATGTCCGCGTGCCGACGCTGCTGATCCAGGGCGAGCGCGACACGCTCTTCAACCTCAATGAGGCGACCGCGACGTTCGAGACGCTCCGAGCACAGGGCACACCCACCGCGATGATCTGGCAGCGCTCGGGGCACACCGAGTCCGAACCCGCCGCGGGCGACATCGACTGGAGTGCACCCGATCCCGCCCAGTACACGACCGGCCGCATGGTCGACTGGATCGCGCACTACGTGCGCGGGGCGGACGTAGGCACCGGACCGCTGTTCGCCTACTACCGAGACTGGGCCGACGACGACACCGACCCGACCGGAGCCGCCGCGTTCGCGGCATCCGACACCTTCCCCGTCGCCGATGCGGACCCGCTGTATCTGTCCAGCGGCGGGCACCTCGTGCATGACCCGCGCGACATCATCGCCGGCACCTGGGGGCTCGTGACGCCCGCTCTCGGGCTGCCGACCAGCGCAGATCCCACCGACATCCTCGACGATCTGCTCGACGGCAGCCTCGGCACCGGAGCCGAGGCGGACGCCCCGGGAACCAGCCTGCAGTGGACCACCGGAGCGCTCGACGCATCGCTCGACATCGCCGGTTCGCCGACCCTCGACCTCACGGTCTCGTCCCCCGGTGCCCTGCTGACGCAGACGCTCGGGGCGCGCGGCGAGCTCGTGCTGTTCGTGAAGGTGCTCGACGTCGCTCCCGACGGCAGCGCCGCACTGGTCGGCCGGCAGGTCACGCCCGTGCGCATTCCGGACGCGTCCCGGTCGTTCACGACCCGGCTCCCGGGTCTCGTGCACCGATTCGAGGCCGGCCACCGCATTCGCGTCGTGGTGGCCTCGGGGTCGGCGAACTATCGGGGCGGCCTGTTCGCCCACACGGTGACGGTCACGACCGGATCGGCCGGTCAGGTGCTGACACTGCCGAGGCTCGACGAATAGCGGTCGGGATGCCGCAGGCCGGCGAGCCGCGTCAGGACGCGGTCTCGTCGCGCTCGGCGTCGACGTCGCGCCCGGCTGCGGGCCGCAGCTCGGCCACCGGATGCGCGGCGGCGGGCTTGACCCCGAACAGCGCGGTGACGGCGTCGGCGAACTCGCCGGCGCGGCCCTCGGCGGCCAGCTCGCGGGCGCGCACCGACGGCCCGTGCAGCAAGACGCCTGCCAGATGCCGCAGCGCCGCCTCGGTCTCGGGCGTCGCGTCGCCGCGCTTGCGCGCCCACGCGATCTCGCCGTCGAGCACGTCGAACACGTGCGCGCGCAGCGCGACCAGCGCGGGAGTCACGGCGTCTTCGGCGGTCGCCCGCCGATACTCGGCGAGTGCCTCGTCGACGAGCGTGCGCGCCTCGTCGGTCGCGCCCAGCTCGGGCAGCGGTGCGTGCGCGCGCAGCGTCTCGAGGTCGAGCAGCTCGGTGTCGGGCACCATCGACACCTCGGGGTCGACGTTGCGCGGCAGTCCCAGGTCGATGATCAGCCGACGCTCCAGGGCGCCCGGCAGTGCGCGTGCCGAGGCGAGCAGCGCAGCATCCACGATCACCCGCGGCGCGACGCTGCACGCCACGACCACGTCGCTGTCGGCGAGGGCCTGCTCGAGCCCGTCGACCGGCACCGCGGCGATGTCGTGGCTCGCGGCGAAGGTCGCGGCCCGTCCGGTGCGCGAGTACACGCGCACGTCGGTGACGCCGCGGTCGCGCAGGGCGGCGAGGCTCGCGCCGGCATAGCGCCCGGTGCCCACCAGCAGCACGCGGGTCTGCGCCCAGTCGGTGATGCGCGTCTCGGCCATGTCGAGCGCGAGGCGCACGACCGAGCGGCCGGCGCTCGACAGCTCGGTGCGGTTCTTGACGCCGCGCGACGTGCGCGATGCCAGCTGGAACACCCGCTCGAGCTCGCGGCTCGCGGTGCCGCGCTCGCGCGCGCCCTCCAGCGCGCGACGCACCTGACCGGCGATCTCACCCTCGCCCACGACGATCGATTCGAGGCCGCTGGCCACCGAGATCGCGTGCTCGGCGACGGCCTCGCCGTGCAGCAGGATGCCCGATTCACGCACCTCGTCGCGCGCGAGACCGGTCGCTGCGGCGACGGTGTCGGCCAGGCGGGTGGATGCCGCCTCCCACGACGACGCGTCGGCCGCGGCATCCCGCACATCGAGGTACACCTCGAACCGATTGCACGTCGACAGGATCACGCTGCCGTCGACTCCGGGCACCGGCTCAGACAGTCGTGCCGTCACTTCGTCGGCACGACGCTCGAGCCGCTCGACGACGTCGAGGGCTGCGGAGCGGTGGCTGGACGAGAAGCAGAGGAGCACGGGATTGAAGGATACCCCGCTCACCTGTGCCGTTCCGTCAGGACGCCGGGTCAGGACGTCGGGTCACGGCGCCGGCGCGACCGTCACCGGGATGTCGAGCGAGCCGTAGATGTCGGGCATGATGACCCGCACGCTCGCGTCGCCGGGCGGCGCGTCCACGGGAACGGTGATGTCGACGTGCAGTTCGCCGAGGTCGTCGGTCGGCCGCGTGGTCGTCAGCGGCGTGGTCTGCCCGTTCTGAACCCAGACGAGGTCGACCGACGTCCAGGGCGGGTCGGTGTGCGCATTCGTGTCGTTGCACGGCGCGAAATACCGGCCCTCCAGAGAGATGGTGCCGCCCGGCGCCGCCCTGGCCGGTGAGGGCGAAGCCTCCGGTGCGACGCAGGAACCCTCGGCCGACCCACCGAACAGACCGCCCGACGCGCACCCCGCGAGAACGAGGCCGGCGGCGACGATGCCCGCCGCGCTCAGGGACCGAAAGTGCGCCATCGTCGCCTCCTCGCCTCGATCCGCTCACGATACGCGCGCGGCCGCGTACGCGAGATGACGATTCGGCCACGATCCGCGGGCACGGCGCCCACCGGGCGCAGCGCGGCATCGGCGCCCACCGGGCGCAGCGCGGTATCGGCGCCCGCCCCGTTTGCCACGGCTTGCCCGGGAGCCGCTCCCATCCCGGTCTGCGAGAATCGGCCGGGTGAGTGCCCAGCCTGACCGCGCCCCGCTGCCCGCCGACCATCCGCTGACGACGGGGGCGACATCCACCTCCCCGCTCGTGCAGGCGTACCGCGGTGTGCGCGGCGCGACGCTGCCGGTCTGGTTCATGCGCCAGGCCGGACGCTCGCTGCCCGAGTACCGCGAACTGCGCACCGGCCTCGGCATGCTCGACACGTGCCTCGACCCGGCGCTGGCGAGCGAGATCACCCTGCAGCCCGTGCGCCGACACGGCGTCGATGCGGGCATCTTCTTCAGCGACATCGTCATCCCGCTGCGCCTGGCGGGCATCGGCGTCGAGATCCAGGCCGGCACCGGGCCCGTCTTCGACCGCGCCGTGCGCACCGCCGCCGACGTCGACGCGCTCGTCGCGACCGGCACGCTGCAGGCCGACGATGCGGCGCTCGAGCCGATCCGCGAGGGCGTGCGCCGCACGGTGGCCGAGCTGGGCTCGACCCCGCTCATCGGCTTCGCCGGCGCACCGTTCACGCTCGCGGCGTACCTCGCCGAGGGTCGCCCGTCGCGCGACCACCTCGCCGCCCGCCGCCTCATGCACAGCGAGCCCTACGCGTGGGCACGGCTGCTGGCCTGGTGCGCCGACGTCACCGGAGCGTTCCTGCGCGCCCAGCTGCTGGCCGGCGCCAGCGCGGGCCAGCTCTTCGACTCGTGGGCGGGGTCCCTCAGCCGCGCCGACTACGCGCGCCACGTCGCACCCGCATCGGCCCGTGCCCTCACGCACGCGCACGACCTCGGCGCCCCACTCGTGCACTTCGGCCTGAGCACCGGCGAGTTCCTGACCGAGATGCGGGATGCCGGAGCCGACGTCGTCGGCATCGACTACCGCCTGCCGCTCGATGAGGCAGCGCGGCGCCTGGGCGGGTCCGTGCCGCTGCAGGGGAACATCGACCCCGCGCTGCTGGCCGCCCCCTGGTCCGTGCTCGAGGAGCACACGCGCGACGTCGTGCGCCGCGGACGCACCGCCCCCGCGCACGTCGTGAACCTCGGTCACGGCGTGCCGCCCGACACCGACCCGGCCGTGCTCACGCGCCTGGTCGCTCTCATCCACGAGCTCGGCGCCGAATGACCCGCGTCGTCGTCATCGGCGGGGGCGCGGCGGGGCTGGTCGCGGCCCGTGAGGCCGCGGCATCCGGCGCCGACGTCACCGTCCTCGAAGCGAGGCCGACCGTCGGCGGCAGCATCGCGGGCCACACCGTCGCCGGCCTCACCCTCGACGCGGGCGCCGAGAGCTTCGCTACCCGCGGGGGCGCCGTCGCCCCGCTGCTCGACGAGCTCGGACTCTCGGACCTGATCGTCTGGCCGCACATCGCCGGCTCGTGGCTGCACCTGCCCGACCGCACCGTGCCGTCGCCGAAGGGCGGGTTGCTGGGCATTCCGATGGACCCACAGTCACCGGAAGTCGTCGCCGCGATCGGGGTGGATGCCGCGGCCCGCGCCGCCCGCGACCTCGACGATCCGCTGCCCGAAGGATTCGCCCCGGCGACCCTCGGCGAGCTCGTCCGCACGCGGATGGGCCGGGCCGTGCTCGACCGGCTCGTCTCCCCGGTCGCCAACGGCGTGTACTCGACGCCGGCCGACGACCTCGCCGTCGACGCGATCGCGCCCGGGCTGCGCGCGGCGCTGAGCCGCACCGGCTCGCTCGCCCGGGCCGTGCGCAAGCTGCGCGGCGGCAGCGCAGCCAAGCCGGGATCGGCCGCCGGCAGCCTGCGCGGCGGCATGTGGACGCTGATGTCGGCACTGGCCGACGACCTCGTCGCCCGCGGCGGCCGGGTGCTCGTCGACGCGCCGGTACGCGGCATCCATCGCGACGGCGACGCCTGGCTGGTCGACGTCGATCGCGGTGAGACCCTGCGCGCCGACGCAGTGATCGTCGCGACCGCCCAGTCGGCAGCGGTGCGGCTGCTGGGCGACCTGATCCCGCCGGCGGACTGGCCGGCGCCCACCCGCGTCGACCTCGCCACGCTCGTGCTCGACGCGCCCGAGCTCGATGCCGCCCCGCGCGGCACCGGGCTGCTCGTCGCCGACGACGCCCACGACGTGGTCGCGGCCAAGGCGCTGACGCACGCGAGCATCAAGTGGGCGTGGGTCGCCGAGCAGGCCGGCTCCGGCCGCCACGTCGTGCGCCTGTCGTACGGCCAGGCCGGGCACCGCAGCCAGGCTGCGGATATCGACGACGCGGCGCTGCAGGAGCTGGCGATGCGGGATGCCGCGGCCCTCCTCGACGTCGAGCTCGAGGCCGCGCAGCTGGCCGGATTCGCCCGCTCGACCTGGACGAACGCCGTCTCGCTCGCGGCCCGCGGGCAGGCCGAGCGCGTCGCCGCGGTGCGCCAGGCGGTCGCCGCGGTGCCCGGGCTGGACGTCGCCGGCGCCTGGGTCGCCGGCACGGGCCTTGCCTCGGTCGTGCCCGACGCGCGGGCCGCGGCATCCCGCGCCGTCGCACGCTGACCCGCCCGTCGCCCCGCCCCGCCCCGCGCACCCCCGCGCCGCGACATCCACCCCCTGTCGAACAGTCGCTTTCGGCGGGTACATCTGCGTCTCGGTTGCCGAAACCGACTGCCGAACTCCCGTGCGTGTCGACGCGCACGCCTGCCGACCGAGCGCACGATATCTTGCAGATGACCTGAAGCTTTTTTGGGGTTTCCCAACCGGCGGACGGATGATGGACGTCGTGTCCGATCGCGTTGCGCCCTCCCCCGAATCCTCCGAAGCCCCCGCCGTCTACACCCTCTGGGCCGCGTTCGCGCGTCCGGCCGGAGCCGCCGTCCCCGAAGGCGCGCTGAGCACCGCCGGCGCCGACCTCGACGCGGCCATCGCCGAGGTCGAATCCACCGGCGTCACCGTGCGCGGTACCTACGACGTCTCGGGCTTCCGCGCCGACGCCGATCTGCTGTTCTGGCTGCACGGCCCCACGCCCCGCGAGCTGCAGGCGGCCCTGCGCATCCTGCGCCGCGTGCCCGCGATCGCCGCACTGACCCCGCGCCAGACCTTCGTCGCCGTGCACCGCTCGGCCGAGTTCAACAAGCAGCACATCCCCGCGTTCGTGCGCGGCGTCGAGCCCAAGCCGTGGCTCGCCGTGTACCCGTTCGTGCGCAGCAAGGACTGGTACCTGCTCCGTGACTCCGAGCGCAGTCGTATGCTGCGCGAGCACGGGATGGCGGGCGCGTCGTACACCGGCGTGCTCACCAACACGGTCGCGGCCTTCGCGCTGGGCGACTACGAGTGGGTCGTGCCGATCGAGAGCGACGAGCTGGTCGACCTCGTCGACATGATGCGCGACCTGCGCTACGTCGACGCCCGCCGCCACGTCGTCGAAGAGACCCCGTTCTTCACCGGCCACGTCGTCTCGACGGCCGAGGTCGCCGAGGTGCTGTCGTGACCGACTTCGACGCGATTCTGCTCGCGAGCTTCGGCGGTCCCGAGGGCCAGGATGACGTCATCCCGTTCCTGCGCAACGTGACCCGCGGCCGCGGCATCCCCGACGAACGGCTCGAAGAGGTCGCGGTGCACTACCGGCACAACGGCGGTGTCAGCCCGATCAACGCGCAGAACCGGGCCCTCAAGGCCGCGCTCGAGACCGAGCTCGCCGCCCGTTCCATCGACCTGCCCGTCTACTGGGGCAACCGCAACTGGGACCCGTACTTCCCCGACGCCGTTCGCGCCGCACACGAGGCAGGCGACGACCGGCTGCTCGCCGTCGTCACCAGCGCCTACACCTCGTACTCGGGCGTGGGCCAGTATCGCGAGAACTTCGAGCAGACGCTCGCCGACACCGGCCTCGTGGGAACGGTCACGATCGACCGGCTGCGCGAGTTCTTCGACCACCCCGGCTTCGTGGCTCCCTTCATCGAGGGCGTGCGCGAGGCGGTTCGGGATGCCGCGACCCCGACGCACGTGCTCTTCGTGACGCACTCGATCCCGAACACGGCGGCCGAGGCATCCGGCCCCGAACACGGCCCCGGCGGCGCGTACGTCGCGCAGCACCTCGCCGTGGCCGACGTCATCGCCGCCTCCGCGGCTCCCGGCGTCGCATACTCGCTCGCGTATCAGTCGCGCAGCGGCGACCCGCGCACCCCGTGGCTCGAGCCCGACGTCAACGACGAGATCCGGCGGCTCGCGGCTGAAGGCGTGCAGCACGTCGTCGTCGTGCCGATCGGCTTCGTCAGCGACCACATGGAGGTCATCTGGGACCTCGACACCGAGGCCGCCGAGACCGCCGCAGAGGTGGGCGTCGGCTTCACCCGCGTCGCGACCCCGGGTGTGCACCCTGCGTTCGTCTCGGGTCTGGTGGACCTCATCGAGGAGCGGCTGAACGACATCCCCGACGCCCAGCGTCCGCACCTGACGGCCCTCGGCCCGTGGCCCGATCACGCGACGGTCACCGGAATCGACGCCGCAGAGCCCGCGGTGGCCCGATGACCCTGCACGTCGGCACCCGGGGCAGCGCTCTCGCGACCGCGCAGACGCAGCAGGTCGCCGACGCGCTGGCCGCGGCCCTGGGCGGCGTGGACGTCGAGATCATCCGCATCACGACGCACGGTGACACCTCGCGCGCCTCGCTGTCGAGCCTGGGCGGCACCGGAGTGTTCGCCACCGCGCTGCGCGACGCACTGCGCGCGGGCCAGTGCGATGTCATCGTCCACTCGTTCAAAGACCTGCCCACGGCGCCCTCGCCGGGCCTCGTCGTCGCCGCGGTTCCGCCGCGCGAAGACGCCCGCGACGTCGTCGTGACCCGCGACGGCACCCGGCTCGAGGATCTGCCCGCCGGCTCCCGCGTCGGCACCGGATCGCCGCGGCGCATCGCCCAGGTGCGCGCTGTGCGGCCCGATCTCGAGGTCGTCGACATCCGCGGGAACGTGGACTCGCGCCTCGCGCGCCTCGACAGCACCGGCGAAGACCGGCTCGATGCGGTCGTGCTCTCGGCGGCCGGGCTCAACCGCCTGGGCCGCACCGAGGTCGCCGCCGAGCCCCTTCCGCTCGAGGCATGGCCCTCCGCTCCCGCGCAGGGAGCCCTGGCGATCGAGGTGCGCGAGGCCGACGCGACCGGCACCCCGCTCGCCGCCGCGCTCGCGCAGATCGCCGACCCGGCCTCCGCCGCCTGCGCCGCCGCCGAGCGCGGTGTGCTCGCGGGCCTCGAGGCCGGCTGCTCGGCCCCGATCGGCGCGAGCGCGCACGTCGACGGCGACGCCCTGACCCTGTCGGCCGCCGTGTACAGCCTCGACGGACAGCGGCAGATCTCCACCACCGTGACGGCCACCGGCGCCGACGCGGGCGAGCGCGCGGCCCGCGAGGTCGTCGCAGCCCTGCGCGACGCAGGATCCGACGAACTGAACTGATACCGCGGGCCGCCGCCCGCTTGAGGAAGTGAACCGATGAGCACCTGGCATCCGGTCATCCGACCCCGTCGCCTGCGCACCACCCCGGCGATGCGCCGCGTGGTCGCCGAGACCCGCGTCCACCCGGCACAGCTGATCCTGCCGCTGTTCGTGCGCGAAGACATCTCCGTGCCCGCGCCGATCAGCTCGATGCCGGGCGTCGTGCAGCATACGCTCGACTCGCTGAAGGGGGCGGTGCAGGATGCCGCGGCCGCCGGCCTCGGCGGTGTGATGCTGTTCGGAATCCCGGCCGTGCGCGACGCCACAGGATCCGGAGCGACCGATGCCGACGGCATCCTGAACCGCGCGACGACCGTCGCAGCTCGCGAGGCCGGCGATGCGCTCGTGGTGCAGACCGACCTGTGCCTCGACGAGTTCACCGACCACGGCCACTGCGGAGTGCTCGACGCGAACGGCACGGTCGACAACGACGCGACGCTCGAGCGCTACCGCGACATGGCGGTGGCGCAGGCGCAGGCGGGCTCGCAGCTGCTCGGTCTCTCGGGCATGATGGACGGCCAGGTCGCCGCCGTGCGCGAGGCGCTCGACGACGCCGGCTTCGCCGACACCGCCGTGCTCGCGTACGCGGCGAAGTACGCGTCGGCGTTCTACGGCCCGTTCCGCGAGGCCGTCGACTCGCAGCTGCAGGGCGACCGGCGCACCTATCAGCAGGATCCGGCGAACCGCGTCGAAGGGCTGCGTGAGGCCGCACTCGACGAGGCCGAGGGCGCCGACGTGCTCATGGTCAAGCCGGCGATGAGCTATCTCGACGTGCTCGCCGACGTCGCGGCGACCGCGCAGGTGCCGGTGTGGGCCTACCAGGTGTCGGGCGAGTACGCGATGATCGAGGCCGCGGCCGCCAACGGCTGGATCGACCGCGACCGCGCGATCCGCGAGAGCGTGACGGGCATCCTGCGCGCCGGCGCGGGCGCCGTGCTCACGTACTGGGCGCTGGAGCTTGCCGCATCGGAGGGACGGGCATGACCAACGAGACGGCGTTCGAGGCGGCATCCACCGTCATCCCCGGCGGAGTGAACTCGCCGGTGCGCGCCTACCGCTCGGTGGGCGGCGCGCCCCGCTTCCTGGTGTCGGGCCACGGACCGTACGTGGTCGACGTCGAGGGCCGGGAGTACGTCGACCTGGTGTGCTCGTGGGGCCCGCTGCTGCTCGGACACGCGCACCCCGCGGTGCTCGACGCCGTGCACGCGGCGGTCGACCGCGGCCTGTCGTTCGGCGCGTCGACGCCCGCCGAGACCGAGCTCGCCGAGGCCGTGATCGCGCGGCTTGCGCCGGTGACAGCGGACGGCCGCCCCGTCATCGAGCAGGTGCGTCTGGTCTCGACCGGCACCGAGGCGACCATGACCGCGATCCGGCTGGCGCGCGGCGTCACCGGGCGCTCGCTGGTCATCAAGTTCGCCGGGCACTACCACGGGCACTCCGACGGCCTGCTCGCCGACGCCGGCAGCGGACTCGCCACCCTCGCCCTGCCCGCGTCCGCCGGCGTGCCGGCCGAGATCGCCGCACAGACGCTCGTGCTGCCGTACAACGACCCCGCCGCGGTCACCGCCGCCTTCGCCGAGTACGGCGACCGCATCGCCGCGATCATCGTCGAGGCCGCGGCGGCGAACATGGGCGTGGTGAAGCCCGCGCCAGGGTTCAACGCGTTCTTGGCGCAGACCGCGCACGACAACGGCGCGCTGCTGATCGTCGACGAGGTGCTCACCGGCTTCCGCGAATCCGCGGCCGGCTGGCTGGGACTCGAGCCCGTCGCCGCGGACATCGTCACGTTCGGCAAGGTGATCGGGGGCGGGATGCCGCTGGCCGCCCTCGGCGCGCGGCGCGAGATGATGGAGCAGCTCGCTCCCCTGGGCCCCGTCTACCAGGCCGGCACGCTGTCGGGGAACCCGGTCGCGGTCGCCGCAGGCCTCGCGACCCTGCGCACGGCCGACGCGGACGTGTACGCGCGGGTCGATGACGTCGCCGCGACCATCTCGACGGCGGTCGACGAGGCGCTGTCTGCGGCGGGTGTCGAACACGTCATCTCACGCGCAGGCAACCTGTTCAGCATCCAGTTCCAGTACACGCTCGCGGCCGACTACGCGGGTGTGCAGCGGCAGGAGGCGTTCCGCTACGGACCCTTCTTCCATGCGATGCTCGAGGCCGGTATCTCGCTGCCCCCGAGCGCCTACGAGGCCTGGTTCGTCAGCGCCGCGCACGACGACGCCGCGGTCTCGCGCGTGCTCGAGGCGCTGCCGGCCGCGGCGCGTGCGGCGGCCGCGGCGACGCCGGCCTGAGCCCCCGGGCGCTCTCCCAGACTTCGGAGCATCGCGCGAAGTTCGGAGCGATCGCGCACAACGGTCCGAGCTTCGTCCCATCCTCCGAAGTCTGTGAGGCCATGGCGGCGTGCGCCATGTTCCGGGCCGCTGTGGGGGATGGATGCCGCGGCCCGCGGCATCCCGTCACCTGCCCACCGACCGCCCAGCGCGGACGGTCTATGCTTGACGCGGCGTGAGACGCGCCCTGGAGAACGAGAGCGAGGTGGTTCGACATGAGTAGTGACAGTTGCAGTCCGTTGCCGAACGCCACCTCCACCGCTCTGCACTGAGCCCTCTGCGCTGAGCCAGGGGTGGCACCCCTTCCCATCCGACCCGCGTGGGCGCTGCATGCGCCTGCGCGCTGCAGGAGGCTCCGCCATGACCATCCAGGAACTCACCGACCGTATCGACGACCTCGCACAGCTGCTCTCGGGCAATGAGCTGGTCGCGGCATCCGACGCCGTCACCGCGCTGGATCCGCATGAGATCGTGACCGCGATCGAACGCCTGAGTCCCCGGGCGGGCGCGGTGCTGTTCCGGCTGCTGTCGAAGGACCGGGCCCTTGCCGTCTTCGACGCGCTCTCGCCCGCAGTGCAGGGAGACCTCGTCCGGCAGCTGCAGGACTCCGAGGTCGCCACGGTGTTCGCCGACCTCGACCCCGACGACCGCGTGTGGCTGCTCGACGAGCTGCCGGCCTCGGTCGCGCAGCGCCTGCTGCAGGGGCTGCCGGTGCGCGACCGTCAGCTGACCGCGGCCGTGCTCGGATACGAGCAGGATGCCGTGGGCCGCCGTATGAGCCTCGACTTCGTGACCACGCACCCCGGCCTCACCGTCGCGCAGACGATGGAGCGCGTGCGCGCGCGGCTCGACGACGCCGAGACGGTCTACACGCTGCCGGTCACCGGCGCCGGGCGTGAGGTCGTCGGCGTCGTCAGCCTGCGCGATCTGATGTCGGCGTCCGACGACGCGGCCATCGGTGACGTCATGACCGAGCCGCAGACGGCGAGCGCCACCAGCGACGCGGAGCAGGCCGCGCGCATCTGCGCCGACCGCGGGCTGCTCGCGCTGCCGATCGTCGACAGCGAGCGGCGGCTCGTCGGCATCCTCACCCTCGACGACGCAGCCCGCATCCTGAAGCACGAGGAGAGTCAGGATGTCGCCCGCCAGGGCGGCGTCGAGCCGCTGGGACGCCCGTACCTGAGCACGCCGATCCCTCGGCTCGTGCGCTCGCGCGTCGTGTGGCTGTTCGTGCTCGCCATCGGGGCGACGCTGACTGTGCAGGTGCTCTCGCACTTCGAGGCGACCCTGGCGGAGATGACCGCGCTCGCGCTGTTCGTGCCGCTGTTGATCGGCACCGGCGGGAACACCGGCAACCAGGCGGCCACCACCGTCACCCGCGCGCTCGCGCTCGGCGAGGTGGCGCCGCGCGACATCCTGCGCGTGCTCGGACGCGAGGTGCGCGTCGGCTTCCTGCTCGGCCTCGCCCTCGGCATCGTCGGGTTCACCATCGCCGGCGCGATCTACACCTGGCCGATCGGCGTCGTGATCGGCCTGACCCTGATCGCCGTGTGCACGGTGGCGGCGACCATCGGCGGGATCATGCCGCTGGTCGCACGGGCCATCCACGTGGACCCGGCCGTGTTCTCGAACCCGTTCATCACGACCTTCGTGGATGCCACGGGCCTGGTGATCTACTTCCTCATCGCGAAGACCGTGCTCGGGCTCTGAGCCGCCTGGCGCCGTTCCATCCGCAAATCCCGGACGGTATTCGTCGTAAATCGCCACGGGACGGTCGGGCCGATTTCGTTGACGGTCGATTCACAGCATCCCTACTGTGACTTCTCAACAACCGAATATCTGTGTGTTCCGATTTCCCCCGAAAGGACATCACGTGCATCATCCCCTCCGCGTGACCGGCCTGGCGCTCACCGCCGGCGCCGTGATCGCAACCGCTCTCGCGGCCGTCCCCGCCGCAGCCGACTCCGACACGACCGACGGCAGCGACGCCACCACGGTCGAGGTCTTCTCACAGGACGGGTCGATCACCCGCACCGAGGTCGCGACCCCGCTTGCGCGGGCTCGCTCGTTCGCCGCGACCCCCACCGCGGAAGCGACCCTGACTCCGGTCGAGATCCACGGTCCGAGCGAGAACCGCATCGACCTGGTGTTCCTCGGCGACGGCTACACCGCCGATGAGCAGGACCTGTACGACGAGCAGATGAAGGCCGCGTGGGAGCTGCTGTCGGAGCGTGAGCCGTTCCACACTTACCGCGACCTCTTCAACGTCTGGAGCATCAACATCACCTCGCCGGTGTCGGGCGTCAGCGGCGACCCCACCGCCGACGTCGTCAAAGACACTCCGCTCGGCACCTACTACTACTGCAACAACCTCGACCGCCTCATCTGCGCCGACGTCGATGCGGTCAAGCAGTATGCATCGCTCGCCCCCGAGGCCGACCAGATCGGCGTGGTCGTCAACAGCTCCACCTACGGCGGCGCCGGCTACACCTCCGACGAGATGGTCACCTTCAGCGGCGGCAACGCGTCGGGACCCGAGATCCTGTCGCATGAGCTCGGCCACTCGATCGGCGACCTCGCCGACGAATACCCCTACTACGCCTACCCCGGCGACGGCAGCGAATGGGTCTGGGACGAGCCGGTCGAGGCGAACGCGTCGACCTACGACGCCGCCACGATGACGGCCGACCACCTGAAGTGGTGGCGCTGGCTGGGCGAGCCCTCGCCCGACGGCGGAGTCACCGACACCTACGAGGGCGCGTACTACACCGAACTGGGCGTCTACCGCCCCAGCGAGAACTCGCTCATGCGCAGCCTCGGCCGCGAGTTCAACCTGCCCAGCCGCGAGAAGATGGTGCAGTCGTTCTACACGTTCACGGGGCTCATCGACGCGCACACGGCCAACGACACGGCGGTCAAGGCCAAGAGCACACTCACCGTCAGCGCGGTGCCGATCGACACGGTGAAGATCCGCTGGTATGTCGACGGCAAGGAGTACAAGCCGTGGCGCGGCAAGTCGACCGTGCGCATCAACACGGTCAGCAACGGCCACGGTAAGGGTGCGCACAGCAACGGTGGCGTCGACGTGCGCACCGTGAAGGCCGTGGTCACCGACACCACCTCCTGGGTGCGCGACCCCGAGTTCAGGGCGGACTACCTGACCGATTCCGTCACCTGGACGGTCGCGCCGGAACCGCACAAGAAGCGCTGACCCGACAGCGATACAGGCCCCGCGCGCGTCACGAACGCGCGCGGGGCCTGCCGTCGTCTCTCGGCCGCCCTACAGCTTCACCTCCCCGCAGAGGTGCACCGTGATGCCCATGCCGTCGAGCATTGCGGCCTTGGCGGCGAGCGCCTTGTCGGCGGTCTCGGCGTCGGGGGCGTAGACGAGCTGCGCGTGGTTGGCCTTGTGCCGCGCCATGAACTGGTCGCGGCTCTGGCCGTGCAGCACGACGCTGGCGATCGGCCACTCGGGGTTCGTCAGATCCTTGCGGCGCTGCGACTCCTCCGCGGGCAGTTCGACAACCGACCCGCGGAACAGGTCCGCGTGCAGAGCACCGTCCGCGATGTAAATGCGCGAGAGCACCACCTCGCCGGGCTTGGACACCCCGTTGATCGTCGCGCCGCCGGCGGGGAAGAACACGTGCCCCTGCCTGTTGCCGACGGCCTTGTCCCAGCCGCCGAGGTGCGACGCCGGCACCGACCCCGAGATCTCGTAGACCCACACGAACTCGCCGTCGTAGTCCTCGCCCCAGCGCACGTCGTGCAGGGTCGTGTCGGGGTTCAGTCCCATCGCCGTCCACACCCGGTTGGTCACGAGCGCGTCGACCGCGACGCCCTCGTCGGCCTCGTTGAAGTGCGGGAACGCGCGGCCCGCGTGCAGCTCACGCTGTCCGTCGCGCGAGAGCACCGGCGGCCGGTCCGTGGAGTTCAGGATGCCCTCGGCGAGGTCAGACGCCGGCACGAGGTCCTTCAGGCCCTGCTGATACTGGATGCCCACGGCATCCAACCCGAAATCGTCGGCGATGCGCAGGGCGGCGATGTACATCTTGAGCTGCCACTGCACCTGGTCACGGGTGAGCTCGGTCGCGGCATCCTGCCCGTACTCGAACGTCATGCCCTGATCGGTCAGCCAGTCGTAGGCGGCGTCGGCCTCGGCGTCGGTCACGGTCAGCATCTCGGCGTACAGCGCCGACTGCGACAGGCGCTCCTTGTAAATGCCCGTGTGGTTGAGCAGCTCATCGTCGAAGATCGCGTTGTACATACCCATGCAGCCCTCGTCGAACACGCCGATGATGGCCTTGTCGTCGACCAGCTGCGCGGCCAGCGCCCTGCCCAGCTCGACCTCGGGCGACGACGGCAGCGCGGGCAGATCGCGCACGTGCGACGCGTCGTGGGTGATGCGACCGGTCTCGACCCACTCCTTGAGCCCCGCGCGGAACCACTCGTCGGTGAAGTCGACCGACCAGATCGTCGAGTACTCCTTGTCCATCTTCGTGAGCCCGGCGTTCAGGCCGAGAAGCCCGACCAGCCCCGGCCAATCGGGCGCGAAGTTCGCAGTGGTCAGGATCGGCCCGCGGTGCGTGCGCAGGCCGGCGAGCACGTGATGCGAGTACTGCCAGTTCGCGATCGCGACCACGAGCGGGGCGTCGACGGGGATGTTCTTGAACACCTCCATGCCCATGCGCTGACTGCGGATGAACCCGTGACCGCGCTCTTCGTCGACGCCGAAGGCGCGCTGCACGCTCCAGCCGAGCTCCTCGAAGGCCTTCGTCACCGCCGCCTCGACCCCTGCCTGCACCGGCCAGCTGTCGATGTTCGCCGGTTCGCGAAGGTCGCCCGAGGTGATCAGGTAGACCGTGTTCGGGGCCGCAGTCGGCCGCGCCGTCGGCGTCGGGAAGGTGTAGTCGGTCATGGTGCCTCCTTGAGGTCGGGGTCGGTGAGTGTCGCGTGCTGGGCCCGTACCAGCTCGTGCACGACGTCCTTCGTGCCGGCATACAGCCGCAGGTAGCGGTCGAACAGGTCGTCATAGACGAGGGATGCCGCGGGATCCGGCTCGATCGTCCGCACGATGGGGTTCCAGTCGTCGATGCGCGGGGCTTCACCGGGCCCCGCCACTGCCGTCGCGGCGAGGAACGCCGCGCCGTAGCTCGCGCCGATCGTCGTCTGCGGAACCTGCTGGGTCAGGCCCGTGGCATCCGACACGATCTGCATCCAGAGCGCGCCTTGCGTGCCGCCGCCGACGGCGACGATGCGGCGGATGTCCGCGCCGGCGGCGCGCATCGTCTCGACGTTGTGCCGCACGCCGAGCGCGGTGGCCTCGAGCGCGGCCCGGTAGAGGTCGCCGCGCGAGTGGTCGAGCGTGAGTCCGGCGATGACGCCGCGCGCATCGGGATCGAGGATCGGTGTGCGCTCCCCGGCGAAGTACGGCAGCATCACCACTCCGCGCGCACCGGGGCCGGATGCCTCTGCCTCCGCGAGCAGCACGGGGTAGTCGGACCCGGTGAGCTCCTTCAGCCAGGCGGTGATCGCACCGCTGGTCGCAAGCCCTCCGGCGAGGTTGCGGGTGCCCTCGAACGCACCCACCGTCGTCCACATCGACGGGGTGCGCAGGGTCCGCTCGCCGGTCACGATGAGGAACATCGTCGTGCCGTACATGAGCATCAGATCGCCGGTCCCGTGCGCGCCGACGCTCACCGCCTCGCTCCATGCGTCGATGGTGCCGGTCGTCACCGGTGTTCCGACCGGGATGCCGGTGGCCTCGGACGCCTCGGCCGTCACGGTTCCGGCGATCTCGCCCGCCCAGCGCAGCCGAGGACGCTCGATGCCGGGCGCGAAGCGATCCCACCACGGCTCGTGCCACGCACCTCGCTCGACGTCGTAGAGCGGGGTGGTCTGGCTCGCCGACTGGTGGTCGAGCACGTATGCACCGGTGAGCTTGCGGGCGAGGTACGAGGCCGGCATGAACAGGCGACGGGCTCGCGCGTAGGCGGCGGGTTCTTCGTCGGCGATCCAGACGATCTTGGGGCCGGCGGCCTGGCTGCTCAGGCGAGACCCCCCGACCCGGACGATCTCGTCGACGCCGAGCTCCGCGGTCATCCGCTCGATCTGCGCAGTCGCGCGGGTGTCGACGCCGTAGAGGATGGCGGGGCGGACAGCCTCGTCGTGTTCGTCGGTGAGGGCGACGCATGGGCCCATGCCGCTCACGCCGACGCCGGTGAGATCGATATCATCGCCCGCGCGGGAAAGCAGCTCGCGGGAGAGCGCGACGAACTCGCGCCACCAGACCGCGGCATCCATCTCCGCCCAGCCCATTCGTGGACGCCCGACATCGTGCGCAATCGCGCCCGTGGCGAGGGTCGCGCCGGCCTCGTCGAGCAGCGCACCCTTCGTGCTGGACGTGCCGACGTCAACGCCGAGCGTGCACTTCATCGCGTCCTCCCGGTGCGGTTTCTGACGCCTTCGCGACCGCGGCCCCACGCTACACGAAATCGATTTCATACACAATGCGCCGCAACCGCAGCCCACTCCGAGGTCCACCCCTCGCCGAGATGACCCTCCTGTCGCCGAGATCACCCGGTGCGGAGTGCGGTAGGCGTCTGGAGCACCCCGCGTAGAGGAGGGTCTCTCACACACAGGAGGGTTATCTCGCGCGCAGGAGGGCGGGCGGGAGGCCGGGGCTCAGACCGCGCGAATGGCCGTCGCCGGTTGCACCTCGTTGCGCAGCACGACCGTGCGAGCCGGTTGGTCATCGCCGCCGATCCGCTCGAGAAGCAGCTTCGCGGCCGTGACACCCATGTGCCGCGCAGGCAAACGCACAAGGGTCACCGCGCTCGGCGACAGCGTGGTGAACGGCAATGAGCCGATGACTGCCACGCCGAGCCGCGGCGGAGTCAAGCCGTGCTCGGTGAGGACCTGGATCGCTCCAACCCCGATGAGGTTGTTCCCCGCGACGACGGCGTCAGGCGGCCCCGGCAGGCTGAGCAGCTCTTCCATCGCCTTACGCCCGCCTTCCACCTGGAAGCTCGAGTAGTGCAACAGCTCGTCGACGGGGGCTTCGGGCAGCCGCTCGGCCATGACCCTCCGCCACCCCTGGGCGCGCTCCTGCGCGGTCTCGATGTGCTCGGGCCCCGCGAGGAAGGCGATGCGGCGGTATCCGGCATCCACCAGATTCTCTGTGGCCGCCGTGCCGGCCGCGCGATTCGCCATGACAACACCGTCAATGTCGTATCCGGTACCGCGGTCGACGGCGACGACTGGTCGACCCGTGGCGATAATGTCGTCGAGATTGGTATGGTCGGCGGCCGCTGCGAGGATCACTCCGGCCATGTGCTCGGCGACCGCGATCTGCAGGTACCGGGCCTCCTTCTCGACCTGCGCGTCGGAGTTGCACAGCACAACGGAATACCCAGCGCTTTGCGCGACGTCTTCGACTCCGCGTGCAAGTTCGGTGAAGTACGGGTTCTCGATGTCGGGTATCACGAGGGCGATAACTTCCGACTCCTGCCGGCGCAGCGATCGGGCTGTGCGGTTCGGACTGAAGCGCAGTTGCCGCGCAGCATCCCTCACCGCCTGCGTCTTCTCCTCGGAGACGCCGAGCCCGTTGAAGACGCGCGAGACGGTCGCCGGCGAGACTCCGGCCAACTTTGCCACCTCATAGATCGTGGTCATGCACTCACCCCGCGTATCGTGCGCGGGATGTTCTCGCGCACGACACTCACCCTAGCGCGATGAAATCGATTGCTGTGGCTGGCCGCAGCTTCGCCCCCTCCAGAAGGAGCACGCCACTATTCCCGTTGGATTTTCGCTTTCGACAGGCCCCAGCATTGGGAATTCCGCGGTTTGTGGAGATATCGGAAGGATCCCCGCCTTTCAGACGAAATCGGTTTCATGTTGACATAGGCTCCCGGCAAGACCTCGTGCATCCGCGCGCTGATCGGTACAAGGAAGTAACGGAGGACACAGCATGTCAAGGAGAACAAAGCGAGGCTGGATCGCCGCGGCGGCCCTGGCCGCCGGTACGCTCGTGCTCAGCGCCTGCGCAGGCGGTGCCGCCCCAAACAACGGCGGCACCGAGTCCGGCGACACGGGCAAGATCACGTTCCGGTCCTGGAGCCCGATCCAGCAGACGACGCAGCAGATGGTCACGGCGTTCCAGGACGCGAACCCCGGCACCACGATCGACTCGACGATCTTCAATTACCCGGAGTACCTGGTCGACCTGCAGACCCGGGCCAGCTCCAACACGATGCCCGACATCATCGGCCTGCAGCCGGGCGCGCTGACCCAGCAGTACCGCAACAACCTGCTCCCGCTCAACGAGTGCGCGGAGAAGACGTGGGGCGCGAACTGGAAGGACAAGTTCTACCCGATCGGCCTCGAGCAGGCGCAGCTGGGCAACCCGAAGGGCGACGACAACTACTACGCGCTGCCGATTCTGGTGCAGACCGTGAACATGTGGGCCAATACCAACCTGTTCTCATCCGCGGGTCAGCAGATCCCCAAGACCTGGGACGAGCTGGCGAACACCGTCAAGGCGATGAAGGGCGGCTCGTACACGCCGTTCCTGCTGCCCGCGAAGGACAGCTGGGTGCGCAACGTAGTGTTCCTGCAAATCGCCAACAACGTCGATCCCGGATACGTCTACAAGGCCGAGGACGGCTCGGCGAAATGGACCGATTCGCAGATCGTGAAGGCGTTCGACTACTGGCAGAAGCTGTTCACCGACGGCATCGCGCAGAGCGGCGCGCTGAGCCTGGACAGCTACCCCAGCGGCGCGAACCAGTTCGAGGCCGGCAAGGCCGCGATGATCCCGCTGGGCGCCTGGTGGATCCAGCAGTCCGACCCCACGAAGGACCAGTCCACGATCCCCGACCTGTCCAAGGGCATGTCCGGATACCAGCCCTTCCTGTTCCCGACCGTGCCCGGCGGCGCGGCCGAGTCGCAGTACGTGGGTGGCACGGATGTCGCGCTCGGCATCTCGAAGAACACGAAGAACCCGACCCTGGCCTGCAAGGTGCTCACCGACTGGATCGCCGGCGAGGGCGCGCAGAAGCTCGTCAACACCATGAACGACATCCCGGCGGTGCAGGGCGTCACCCCCGAGAAGTTCACGAGCGACAAGCAGAAGCAGATCTGGGACATGTTCGTGAACGACTGGCTGCCGAAGGTGAAGTACTCGCGCTACTTCGAGAGCCCGAAGATCGACACCGCGGTCGGCGACGCGCTGTCGGCCGTGGCCACCGGCTCGCAGACGCCGGAGCAGGCCGCCGCCGCCGTGCAGAAGGTCCAGGACCAGGTCCTCGCCGCAGGCTGATCTCCGACCGCTCGTGAGAGGGCGCCCCGGACCGCGTACAACCGGGGCGCCCTGAGAGGACCACCATGACCACTCTGACCGTGAGAACCAGACTTACCCGCAACCTTCCCGGGCTCGCGTTCCTCGTGCCCGCCCTCGTGCTGTTCGCCGTGTTCGTGGTCTACCCGATCGTCTACAACATCCAGGCGAGCACCCTCGACTGGGACGGCGTCAACGCCGGCACCTTCGTCGGGCTGCAGAACTACGTGCAGCTGTTCCAGGATCCGGTGTTCCTGATCACCCTGCGCAACTCGGGGCTGTGGATCGTGCTCACGATCATCCCGCAGTCGCTGATCGGGTTCCTGCTCGCGCTCGGCCTGAACCGCGGTGTGTTCGCGAGCACCGCCTATCGGGCGATCTTCTTCGTCCCGGCGATCCTGTCGCCGGTGGTGGTCGGCATCGTGTGGCAGCGGATCATGGATCCCTCCAACGGCGTGATCTCGTCGGTCGGGCGGGCCACCGGCATCACCTGGCTCACCGGGGACTGGCTCGGCAGCCCGAGCACGGCGATCTTCGCGGTCATCTTCGTCAACGTGTGGATGTGGACCGGCTTCTCGATGCTGTTCTACCTCGCCGGGCTCCAGCTCATCGACAACAACGTCCTGGAGGCCGCCAAGATCGACGGCGCGAACGGGTTCCAGACCACGCTGGGGATCACGTTCCCGCTGCTGAAGTCGACGCATCTGTCCCTCCTGCTCCTGGGGGTCATCGGGTCGCTGAAGACCTTCGAGCTCGTCTACGTGCTCACCCAGGGCGGCCCCGCGCACGCATCCGAGATGCTGCCCACTTACGCCTTCGAGCAGGCGTTCCAGCTGCAGAGCGTCGGATACGCGTCCACGATCAGCGTCGTGCTGATCGTCATCGCGGTCGCCGCATCGCTGTCCATGGTCCGAGTGTTCGGTGCCGGCTTCATCACGGGAGACGAGAAATGACGACCACGATGACGCAGCGTCTGCTCACCACCGACGAGGCCACGCGCCCCGGTGGGCCCCGGCTGCACCACAGCAGGAGGGTCTCGGGCCGCCGACGCTGGCTGCACTTCGTGCTCATCCCGCTGGGGATCTTGTGGATGGTGCCGGTGTTCATGGTCGTCGGCCTGTCGCTGATGCCGTCGAACAACCCGGCGACGACGTTCTTCGGGATGTTCCCGGCGGCGCCGTCCTTCTCGAACTACGTGCTCGTGTGGCAGCAGAACCCGATCCTGCTGCACCTGCTGAACAGCCTGCTCATCACCGTGCCGTCGGTCGTGATCGTTGTGATCGTCGGCGCGATGGCCGCGTTCTCGCTGGCCCGGCTCCGGGTGCCGCTGCGCGCGTTGTTCTTCGGCATCCTGATCCTCGGGCTCGTGCTCCCGATGTCGGGCATCGTCGTGGCGGTCTTCAAGATCCTGCAGTCCCTGAACCTGTACAACTCGATCCTCGGGCTCGTGCTCGTGTACTCCGCCCTCGGGCTTCCGTTCGCGGTCATCATCATCCGCACCGCGTTCCTCGCGATCCCCTACGAGACGTTCGAGGCGGCGGTCATCGACGGCGCGAGCGTGTGGCAGATCTTCTGGCGCATCTACCTGCCCCTCGCCCGGCCGGCGATCTCGGTCGTCGTGATCTGGCAGGTCATGATGGCGTGGAACGACTTCCTGCTGCCGCTGGTCTCGCTCAGCGACAACGACAAGAAGCCGCTCACACTCGTGCCGCTGGCCTATCAGGGCATCTTCCTCAGCCAGCCCGGCGCCCTGTTCGCCGTGCTCGTGCTGATCTCGATCCCGGTGGTCCTCGTGTTCCTCTCGATCCAGCGCTACCTGGTCAACGGACTGGCGGGGGCCATCAAATGAGCCTCGTCGGGATCGATCTGGGAACCAGCGGCGTGCGGGCCGCGGCTTTCGACGAGCACGGCGCGCTGCTGGCCGAGCACGCGGTGCGCACACCGCTGTCGCGCTCGGCCGACCGCGTCGAGACCGACGCGGAAGCCGTGCTGGCTGCGGTCTGGGAGGCGACGGCATCCATCGTCATCTCCCCGGCCGTGCTGAAGGACCCCGTCACGGCGGTGTCCTTCAGCGTTCAGGGTGAGGCGGTTGTCCCCGTCGACGCACAGGAGAGAGCTCTCGCGCCCGCCCCAGTGAGCATGGACCGCCGGGGGACGCACGCGGCGTCCGTCATCGACGGTCTTCTGGGCCATGCCGCGTTCCAGACGATCACGGGGCAACCGCTTCATCCCATGTTCTCGATCTTCAAGATCGCCGCGGGCGGCGACGGCTGGACGGATGCCGCCGGCTACCGCACGCTCGACGCATTCGTGGCGGCGCGGCTGGGTGCCTTGCCCGCCACGGACTACTCGATGGCCGCACGCACCGGCGCGTTCGATGTCGGACGGCTCGACTGGTCGGACCGGACGCTATCGGCCGCCGGCGAAGCCGCCGGAATCGAGATCCCCGCCTCGGCGCTGCCGCGGGTAGCCGCTCCCGGGACCGTGATCGGCGCCGTCGACGCGGATGCCGCGGCCCGCACCGGTCTCGCCAAGGGCACGCCGATCGTCGCGGGCGTGCACGACCAGGCGGCCTCGTTCCTCGGCGCCGGCGGCGCGGCGGGGGGCCCGAGCGTGTTCGCCCTGGGCTCCAGCGACTGCCTCACCGTCCTGACCGCGCACCGCCCGGCGGGCCTGGACGGCACCGGGTTCGCGTGCTATCCGATCGCAGAAGGGGCGTGGATCACGCTCGCCGGCACGGCGGCCGGCGGCTGGTCGCTGGAGTGGTTCGCCGACCTCGTCCGCGAGCCGATCTCCGACCTGTTCACGCAGTTCGACGACGCCCCCTCGCCCCTGCTGATTCTGCCGTATCTGGCGGGCTCGGGGACGCTCGACAACGACCCAGGGGCCCGAGGGGTGATCGCGGGCCTGGCGCTGGACACGACCCGGCCGCAGCTGGCCCGCGCGTTCCTGGAGTCCACCGGCTACGAGCTCGCGAAGATCACGGCGGCGTTCGCCGATCGCGGCATCAAGGTGGGTGACATCCGCACGGTGGGCACCGGCGGGTCGAACGAACGCGCCCTGCGCGTGCGTGCCAACGCGGCTGGGCGCTCCCTCCGGCCCGTGCCCGGCCAGTCGTCGGCGCGCGGGGCGGCTCTGCTGGCAGGCCTGGGCACCGGCACGTTCACCGGACTGGACGCCCTTCCCGACGCGCTGCTGGGCGAACCCGCCGTCCCAGACCGGGAGCACGCGGACTGGTACCGGCGGCAGCGCGAGCGCTTCGTCGACCTGTACATCACGACCACACCGACCATTCACACGCTCGTGAACGATGAGGAGAAAACATGAGCACGTTCGATCTCGCCGCCGCCAAGGAGCAGATCCTGGAGTACTGCCTGCGCTCGATGCAGTACGGCCTGAACTTCAACACCCAGGGCAACATCAGCATCCGGGTCCCGGACCAGCCGAACCGCTTCCTGATCACCCCGACCGATCTCGAGTACGACAAGATGACCGCCGAGGACATCGTGCTCGTCGACGGGGACTCGAACCTCATCGAGGGACCGCACGAGCCGAGTTCCGAGGTCACGGTGCACATGGCTGTCTACCGGCGCCGCCCGGACGTCAACGCGATCGTGCACACCGAGCCGGTGTTCGCGAACGTGTGGGGCGTGATCGGCGAGCCGATCCGGGGAACCCTCGTCAACATGGTGATCTACACCAAGGGGGACGTCCCGATCATGCCGTTCGCGCTGAGCAACCGCACCGAGTTCGGCGACGCGATGTGCGATGTCATGGGCGATCTGAACGCGGTCGTCTGGGGGAACCACGGTCTGCTGACGGTGGGCGAGAACCTCCGCGACGCGTTCAAGACGTCCGTCGCGGTCGAGTCCGCCGCGAAGGTGCAGATCTACTCGCGCATCGCCACCCCGACGCCGATCGTCCTCGAGTTCGAGAAGCTCGGCATCACCACGTCGCTCTGATTCGAGGCATCCCGAACACCATGACTCTGAAGACACTTACTGAGGTCCTCGCCCACGCAGAGGCGGACAGCTACGCCGTCGGCGCGTTCAACGTGTCCGACCTGAACCAGGCAGTCGCCGTCCTGCGCGCCGCGCGGCAGGAGCAGTCCCCCGTGATCGTGCAGGCGATCGCCGGGATGCACCCCTACGACGACGAGGGGTGGTGGTGGGATCGGCTTCGCGAGCTGATCGAGAGCCACCCCACCGTCGACGCGGTGCTGCACCTGGACCACGGGCGCACGTTCGACGACTGCCGACGCGCGATTGAGCACGGGTTCACGAGCGTCATGATCGACGCGAGCCGGGATGCGGCAACCGACGAGCCCGCCGACTTCGACGCGAACGTCGCGGCCACCCGCGCGGTCGTCGAGCACGCGCATCCGCTCGGGGTGAGCGTCGAGGGGGAGCTGGGAACGATCGGCGGGGCAGAGGCGGGCGTGCGCGGGATCGTGGAGGACATCATCTTCGCCGATCCCGCGCAGGCCGCCGAGTTCGTCGCGCGGACCGGGGTGGACGCCCTGGCAGTGGCCGTGGGCACGAGCCACGGCTCGGTCAAGTTCACGACGGACGAGCAGGGGCAGCGGCTGCGGATCGGGCTCATTGCCCAGATCCACGCCGGGATCCCCGGGACGTTCCTCGTGCTCCACGGCAGCAGCTCGATCCCCGCCGACAGCGTCCGCACGATCAACGAGCACGGCGGGCGGCTGCCGTCCTCGTACGGGATCGACACCGAGCAGAAGCAGCAGGGCATCGCCTCGGGCATCCGCAAGATCAATCAGGGCACCGACTCGCACCTGGCGTGGACAGCAGCCCTGCGCGAGGCGCTGGACGCCGACCGCACGACTGTCGAGCCGAGCGCCGCGATCGGCGTCACGATCGACGCGATGGCCGCCGCCGTGGCGCAGCGGATGCGCGAGTTCGGCTCGGCGGGACGCCTGGCGGTCCACTGAGGTGCACGGCGGCCGCGTCCTCGTTGACAGCGGCCGCCGCGCCGGGCGAGACTGCAAGCGATGAATCAGCCATCGAGATATCTGCCTGCCGCGGCCCGACGACAGCACATTCTCGCCCTCATCGAGCGACGCGGCTTCGCCAAGGTGACCTATCTCGCGAACTACTTCGGGATCTCCGAGGTGACCGCGCGCGCCGACCTCGAGGCGCTCGCGGAGACGAACGCGATCCAGCGGGTGCACGGGGGCGCGATCTCGGGACTGGGATCGGCGACCCTGGAGCGCACGTTCGACGTGGCGGCCGGCGAGGCGGCCGCCGAGAAGGTTCGGATCGGCGCGGCAGCGGCGGATCTCATCAAGCCGCATCAGGTCGTGATGCTCGACGTCGGCACTACCACCACGGCGATCGCGCGCGAACTTCCGCGCCGCGAGCAGCTGGCCGACATCACGGTTGTCACGAACGCGCTCAACATCGCCCTCGAGCTGGAGACGGCGTATCCCCGGGTGACCGTCGTCGTCACGGGCGGCACGCTGCGGCCCGCCCAGCACTCCCTCGTCGATCCGATGGCCGACGCGCTGCTGTCCCGGGTGCGCGCCGACATCGCCTTCATCGGCTGCAACGGGGTGTCGGTCGAGTCGGGGATCAGCAATCTGAACTTCCCCGAGGCGGACGTCAAACGCCGGCTCCTCGCGGCGGCGGCCAGGCGCGTGCTGGTCGCCGACAGCTCGAAGATCGGTGTTGTCCGTAGCAGTCGAGTGGGTCCACTTAGCGATGTGGATCTGTTGATCACAACCAAGGAGGCAGACCCGAAGCAGCTTGATCTTGTGAGGAAGACCGGCCTGGAACTGCTCATCGTCTGATTCTTCACCTGTTGCAAGGATCAAGGCGATCGGGTGGCAGTGGACAACCGGAGGGTCACCCGCCCGTCAGTCCGCGGACCGATCCTCCTGTGCCGTTTCTTCGATACTCCGCTGCAGTTGCTCCCACACGAGGTCGAGTCGACGCAGGCTCTCGTCGTCCAGGGCTCTCAGCGGCCGACGGCAGCGACCGCAGCCGACAGCGTACTTGCCGACCAGATACTTCGCCGCGCCGAAGACCTCCTCACGCACCATGCCGTCGAGAGTCTCGTTGATTCGAACCTGAACGGTGCGTGCGCCTGCGAAGTCGCCGTTGCGCGCGCGTTCCCGCAAGGACAGGAAGAGCTCGATCTGCAGCCCCACGGTCGTGCCGATAGATGCTGTTGCGCCCATCGACAGTGCGGGCAGATAGAGCTCATCAAAACCGTTGATCAACTGCACGTCAGGGTACTGAGCAACGAGTCGCTCTGCCCCGAAGAGATTTTGCGACGTGTGCTTGATCCCGATGACCTGAGGAAGCGCCATCAGCTCTTCGTAGCCGCCGTCGACGATGTCGCGTCCGGTGAACTGTGGGATGTTGTAGACGACGAACGGGATGTCCACAGCATCGATCACCTCGCGGTAGTGCGCAATGACGTCCGCTGTCGAGTATCCGTAGTAGAGCGGTGGAATCATGGATATCGCCGCTACTCCGGCCGCCTGCACAGCCGCCGCAAGTTCGAGAGCTTCACGTGTTGTCATCGCGCCGACGTGTGCGAAGACCGGGACACGTCCTTGGGCTGACTCGACCGCTGTCCGTGCGACGGCGATGCGTTCCGCAGCACTCAGCAACATCCCCTCGCCGGTCGATCCGCCGACATAGACGCCTTCCACCCCCCGGCGGATGTCGGTGTCGACCAGTGACGCAAGGCTGTCGAAGTCGATTGACTCGTCTTCGCGCATCGGAGTGCATGCCGCGACGAAGAGACGTTCGCCAATCAGATCGCTCACCATGCCGTCCACCCTCCGTCCACGACGAGGTTCGCGCCGGTCATATATCGAGACGCGTCCGAGGCGAGGAAGATCAGCGCTCCGTTGTACTCATCCGCCTGCGCCATGCGTCCGATAGGGATACGTGCCTCGTAGTTCGCGTGGAACTTGTCGTCTTGTGTGTCGCGCCACACCCCGGCCGGGGTGAGGGTATTCACCCGAATGCCTTCGCGCCCCCAATATGTCGCGCAGTATCGGGTCAGGTTGTACACACCCGACTTGGCGGCGGAGTACGCGACCGGCTTCACGAAGGGGACCCCCGTGTCTTCTGCTTTGTATGCATATATGTCCTGCACAGGCGAGACCATGCCGTAAATCGACCCCACGTTGATGATCGAGCCGGAGACCCCTGCCTCACGCATGAGCCGACCGGCCGCTTGCGTGACGAGGAAGGTACCGACGAGATTGGTCTCCACCACCTCTCGGAAGATCTCCGGCGGAAAACGTTCAAAAGGTCCCGATACCTCTGGCGGTGCGCTGGGTTGGGTATCGATCCCGGCGTTGTTCACGAGGACGGTCGGCACGCCCCAGGTGTTGACCACCTGCCGGAGCGCGCGTTCCACACTCTGCTGATCTGTGATGTCCATCCGCACTGCGAGCAAACGGCCGTCGTCGTCTTCGATGCCCAGTCGGGAGGCGGCATCCTCCATATCTCGACGAGATGTGACGGCCACACGTGCGCCGCGCTCATGCAAGGCCTTTGCGAACTCAGTCCCGATCTGGCCGAAGGCGCCGGTGACGACCGCGATGCGATCAGTGACCGAGAAGAGAGGATCATTTGCCTTTTCCATAAGATCGCTCCTCAGATCCGGTGTTCGGTCAGATAGTCGCGATCGAGGACGAGACCATGGCCGGGCCCGGTCGGAGGGAGATAGCGCCCGTTTCGCGTCTGCCCTGTGGAGGCGAAGATCCCGAGGTCTGTCCACGTCCCCCCGTCGGTCATCTCTGCATAGGAGATGTTAGGGATGGCTGCCAGAATGCTGGCACTGAGCTCCATCACGAAATGCGGAGTCATCGGCAGATTTCTGGTACGCGCGGCCGCTGCAATGTCGAGGTACCCAGTGATACCCCCGACACGACCGAGGTCGGCTTGCACGAAGTCCACCGCGCCGCCATCGAAGTACTGCACGAACTGGTCGACCGTGTAGACGTTCTCACCCAGCCCGATCGGCGTGCGCACCTCGCGGGCAAGACGCACATGCCCAGGGATGTCATCGGCCGGCAACGGCTCTTCTACCCAGAGCAGATCGAACTGCTCGAAGCGCGAGAAGGCGCGGACTGCCTGGGGATAGCTCCAGCCCTGATTCGCATCGACGGCGACAGGGAATGCACCTACTGCCTCGCGGATCTTTGCGAGACGCTCGACATCCTCTTCAAGGTCAGGCTTGCCAACCTTGACCTTCGCTGCGGCGTAACCTTCCGCGCGCCAGCGTCGTACCTGTTCTACGACCTCTTCGGCCGACAGATTCAGGTTGATGCCGCTCCCATAGAGCGGCACGCTATCGCGGACGCGCCCGATGAGGTCGACGACGTTGGCTCCCAGCGTCTTCCCGAGCAAGTCCCAAGCGGCGATGTCAAAGGCCGACAGCGCATGCGTGGTAACACCTGCACCCCCGATGTCGTGCACGTACCGATAGGCGCGGTTCCAGAGAGCGCGCGGCGAAACCCGCTCCCCCGCCAGCACCGGAGCGATCTCTGCCGCGAGAGCACCGATCGTGCGCGCACCCATACCGGAAGTGTGGCTGAACCCAGTCCCCACCAGCCCGTTGTCTGCATGCAAGTCGACCACGGTGACCTCAATGTCGGTCACCTTGTGAATCTGGTCTCCCCACGGTCCCTGCGGCAGCGGCACCCGCGCAAGGGAGATCTCTATCCCCTCGATCCGCGGGATCTCGGTGCTGGTCGGCCGAACGCCGATCTTCGTGTCTGTCATTCCTGTTGCCTTTCGGATCGGTGGAAGTGTGGATCAGCCTTTGACGGCGCCAGCCGCAAGGCCTCCAATGAGCTGCTTCTGAACGAGCATGAACCCGAGCAGGACGGGCACCGCGGCGATCACACCACCCGCGGTGAGTAGGTCCCATCGCACCTGGTAGTCGCCGATGAACAACTGCAGTCCAACGGGAATGGTTTGGCTGGCGGTTGTCGACGTGAACGTCAAGGCGTAGAGAAACTCGTTCCACGAGAAGATGAAGATGTATGTCCCTGCCGCCGTCAGCCCGGGCCGCATCAGAGGCAACAGGATGTGACGCACCATCTGGAACTTGGAGCAGCCATCCACAGTGGCTGCCTCGTCGAGTTCGGGCGGTAGCCCGTCAAGGAATCCCTTGAGCAAGTACGTCGCAAACGGCGTTGCAAAGGTCGTGTAGACCAGCACGAGGCCCACAGGGCTGTCGAGCAGGTGACCGGTCTTGAGCATCGTCGACAGCGGAATCACGAGAAGAACGGCGGGGAACAGCTGCGCGATAAGCAAGACAGTCAGCAGGGCGGTGCGTCCACGGAACCGAAAGCGTGACAGTGAGATGGCAGCTGCGGATGCCACGATCAGCGAGAAGAGCACCGTACACAGGGCCGTCACCAAGCTGTTGCGCATGTATGCGAGGAACGCCGTCGTCTGGAACAGTTCGATGTAGCCCCGCACACTGAGCGTCGAAGGCAACTTGCTCATCCCGTTCGCAATCAGCTCCTTGCCAGGCGTGAACGACGTCAGAAGCATGACAAGATACGGGCCGAGCGTGGCGATGAGCCACCCCACGATGACGACATAGAGTCCGACACGACCAAGACGTCGAAGCCCGCGGAAACGACTGCCCGGTGGCCGCACCACGGGAATCCGCACCGTGTGCAGCCCATCAGTAGTGACGAGCGTGCTGCTGGTCATCGCTTTGCTCCCTTCGTCTGCGTCAGTCGGAGGTAGATGACGACGAGGATCGCCAAGATGACCGCTTGAATCACCGCGTACGCCGCCCCGTTGCCCATCTGCCCCTGCTTGTACGCCGTCAGATACGACTGCAGCGGTATGGTCGTCGACGCAATGCCGGGGCCACCGCCGGTGAGCACATAGGCGAGATCGATGTAGTTGGCCGTCCAGATGAGGCGGAGCACCAATGTAATGAGCACCGTTGGCAAGATCGAAGGAACCACGACGTGGCGGAATACGCCCAGCACGCCGCAGCCGTCAGTTCGCGCGGATTCTTTGAGCTCTTCGGGCACCGCTTGCAACGCCGCGAGCACCATGACGGCAAAGAACGGAATTCCCTGCCAAGCGTCGATGGCGATCAGCGTCGGCAAGGCCGTGTGCGGGTCAGACAGCCACGCGACCGGATCAGCCATGAGACCCATCCGCTCTAGCACTGTGTTGATGAGTCCACGGTTCGGATCGAGCAACCACAGCCAGATCAGCGCAACGAGCACGCTCGGTGTCGCCCACGGAATCATCGCCAGTCCGCGCACGACGCCACGCAGCTTGAATCTCTGATTGAGCAGAAGCGCCCCGATGACGCCAAACACGAGTTGGAGCCCGACGCCACCGACAGTCCAGAACACCGAGTTCGCCACGAACGTCCCGAACTGAGGGTCTTGAAACAGCTCGATGAAGTTATCGAGCCCGACAAACCCAACGGTTCCGCCGAGCAGGGTGGTCTTGGTCAACGACAACCAGATCGCCCGCAGGAACGGATACGCGACAAAGACGAACAGGAGAATCAGCGTCGGCGAGACAAAGATGAGGATGGTCGGGTCGAACCGGCGCTTAGCGCCGGTTCGACCCTCAGCAAGCGTCGCTGACATCGCTACTTCTTGAGCTCGGCGGTCAGCTTCTCGAGCATCTGCGTGCTCGTGATCTCACCTGAGAATGCCTGCTGAATTGTGGGCGACCATGTGGCGTTTATGACAGACGTCGTACCTGGCAATTGCGGCCAGCTCTTGGCAGTCTTAGCCGCGGTGATGGCCACCTGGTACGCAGGGTCCTTCTTGAACGCTTCGTTCTCAGCCACAGCGGTGGTCACGGGCAACTGCCCTTGCGGCGAGGTGCTCATCTTGAGCATCTGCGCGTCCCCGAGAAGGAACGTCTCCCACTGCCACGCCAACTCCTGCTTCTTGGACGAAGCGAAGATGACGTTCCCGCTCATCGACTGCACAGTCGAGGGATTCGACGGATCCGCAGCGGGCACCGGAATGACGCCAACGTCATCGCCGAACTGTTCCCGCACGGCGGCAAGCGATCCGATGTGATGGATCATCGTGGCGGTCGTACCGGAGAGGAAATTGCTCTGCACCTGCGAGAACGCTGCAGTCTCCGACCCGGGAGGCGCGTACTTCGCGAGCTCGAGGTACTTCTGGTTCACACTGTCGGCGGGCGCCTTGTCGAGGACGACGTCGCCCGCGGAGTTCACGAACTGGGCGCCACCCGCAAGCATCCAAGCCGCCCACTGATCCTGGCCGCCTGCCCCACCGCGCACGTCCATGGCGTAATGGCCGTCGCCGGTCAGCTTGGGTGCATCAGCCAGCATCTCGTCCTGCGTCTTTGGTGGCTCGAGCCCGGCGGCTTTGAAAAGCTTCTTGTTGTAGTACATGTACAGCGCGGTGTTCTGGTGCGGCATCATGTAGATCTCGTCGCTGCCAGGGACCTTCCCGGCGTCCCAGGCGCTCGCTTCAACTTCGCTCTTGTCGTTCCACGCGTCGATACGGTCGTTCAGTGACGCAAGGACACCCGCGTCGACGAACTGGCCGATCCAGGAGTCCTTCATGCGTGCCGCATCGGGCCCGTTTCCACTACTGATCGCGGTCGATAGTTTGTCGAGATACTGGGCAGCGGGAACGACTTGCAGCTTCACCGTGCCGTGATCGCTCTGCGCGTTGAATTCATCGGCCAGCTGCTGCCAGGTGGTGTCCGTGGCGTCGTCCTGCCACAGCCAGTATGTAAGGGTCTGGCCCTTTGTCGAGCCGTTGTCAGTGTCTGCGCTCCCGCCGCCGCCGCTGCATCCGGCGAGAAGGAGAGCCGATGCCGCGAGTGCACCGGTCACGAAGATGGGAACGCGGGTCTTGCCTTGCTTCATTGCAATACCTTTCGGGTGGGTTCTTTCAGGACAGGCGGGTGTTCTCCGCGGATGATGCGTGCTGCTGCTCACGCGAACTGGTCAGTCGCGCACGCACATCGAAGAAGTGCACGTTGAGCTCATGGATGGCGAGAGGCGTGTCGCCTGCTTCGAGCGCGGCGATGATGGTCGCGTGCCGATGCGCTGATGCCGGCAGATCGCTTCCCACCTGCAGAGGCTCGGCTGACTCATCGAGCATGTGCCAGAACGCGGCGACGAGGCCATGGAAGGTGCGGTTGTCGACGTGTGTGTACAAGAGCTGATGGAACTTCGCATCCTCGTGGATAAACGGCAGACCGCGTGCGGCCTTCGACTCCATGCGGTCGACCACGCGACGCAACTCACGGAGAGTCGCCGGTGACATGTTGGCTACCGCAGTAGGGAAGAACGCCGCTTCGAGCACACGACGGACGTCCAGCATCTCAAGCATCAGGTCGATCGATGGCTCCATGAACCGCGTCAGAGCCTCCACAACCGACTGCATGCTGAACTCGCCCAGCGTCCTACGCGCGCCTTGCTTCGAGACGACAAGGCCGAGGGCGCTCAGCGCAGCGAGCGCCTCACGGAGTGCGGGCCTGCTGACCGAGAGATCGTGTACCAGATCCTGCTCCGAAGGCAAGGCCTCACCGGGCAGCAGCTCCAGTTCGCGGAAGTGCTGCACTAGCCTCATCTCTAGTTCAGCGGGCATGAGTTACCTTGGCTTGTCAGACAATAAACACACCCTCCAAGCGGAGGATTTCACTGAGCGTAAGCAACTCGAGGGCTCAGAGGCCAGATTCAACTGACACTTCGAGCCGTATTGTCTGACAAGTGCTCGTTTCCGTACGTTGCCCCAGCGCCTTCGACCGCGTCACACGCGCTACTCTCCGGCTGTCCGCAGGCACCGCCCCGAAGAGCAGCGGCACCCAGACTTCGGAGAATCGCGCCAACACCGGACCATTTCCGCGGAATCATCCGGGCTACGCGCGAGGCTCCGAACCCTGTGAGCGCCGAGTGGCGAGCGACGGCCGACAACGCCGCGCGCGCCCCGGCCGCTCGCCGGTCGACACCGGTCTAACGCGCGACCGCGACCCGCGCGCGCAGCCCCTCGACCAGCAGATCCACACCGAACGCGAAGGCCGAGGCCGAGGCATCCGGCCCGCCCTCCACCGTCACGCCGATGCTGTCGTACTGCAGCCGCTGCTGCTCGTGCGAGACATGGCCGAGCACGAAGTGCAGCAGGGCGGTCGACGCCTGCCGGGTCATCGCCTCGTCGAACCCGCCGCCGGCGATCGCCGCCGCGAGCCGGTCGAGCGCGGCATCCGCTCCCAACCCCATGCTCAGGGTGCTTGAGACCACCTCCGCGCCGTCGCGATAGGCGAGGAGCGCGTCGCGCAGAGCCGAGGCCGACGCGCGTACGTCGGCGGCCCAGTCGCCGCTCACCGCCGACGAAGCGCGCCTCGCGACGATGCGGTCGGCGAGCTCGGCCAGCAGCGCCTGCTTGTTCGGGAAGTGGTGGTACAGCGCGCTCGGCTGCACATCCAGCGCCGCCGCGAGCCGCCGCATCGTGAGGTCGGGGAGCCCGACGTCGTCGAGCAGACGCAGCGCGGTGCGGGCGACATTGTCGCGAGTGTGTCGTCGCGCAGTTTCGCTCGGGGCCATATCCTCACTATAGTGAACGGCGTTCAGGTGAACACCGTTCAGGTAAGGAACCCCATGACCGACACCTCCACCGTCACCCGCGCACGACTGAGCGCCGCCGACATCGCCCGCGTCGCCGTCTTCGCGGCAGTGATCGCCGTGCTCGGCCTGCCCGGCGGCTTCACGATCTTCGGTGCGGTGCCGATCACGGCGCAGACGCTGGGCGTGATGCTCGCCGGCGCGATCCTCGGGCCGTGGCTCGGCGCGTTGTCGATGACGGTGTTCCTCGCGCTCGTGGCGCTCGGACTGCCGCTGCTGTCGGGCGGGCGCGGCGGCATCGCGGTGTTCGTCGGCCCCTCGGCCGGTTACCTCATCGGCTTCGTCGTCGGCGCGTTCGTGATCGGGCTCATCGTGCACGCCGGGAATCGCAAGCCCACGCTGTGGCGCACGGCGACCGGTATGGTCGTCGGCGGCATCCTCGTCGTGTACGCGTTCGGCATCCCGCTGCAGGCGCTGATCACGCGTCTGCCGCTGGGCGAGACGTTCCTCACGAGCCTGGTGTTCATCCCGGGCGATCTCATCAAGGCGGTGCTGGCCACCGCGACTACGCTGACGCTCGTGCGTGCGTACCCGCGGGCGTTCCATCGCACATGGTGATCTCGCTGCGCGACGTGGTCGTGCGCCTCGGAGAGGTCGATGCCCTGCGCGGCGCGACGCTCGACGTCGATGCGCGCACGGTCGCGGTGATCGGCGAGAACGGATCGGGCAAGTCGACTTTCGCCCGGCTGCTCGCGGGTCTTGCGCCGGCGGCATCCGGCTCCGTCCGCGTGCTGGGCCTCGACCCGGCGCGGGATGTCGCCGAGCTGCGCCGCCGCGTGGCGGTCATCTTCAGCAATCCCGACGCCCAGATCGTCATGCCCACCGTGGCCGAGGATGTCGCCTTCTCGCTGCGGCCGCAGCGGGCGCGGGAGAAGTTGTCAAAGGATGCCACGGCTGCCCGGGTCACCGACGCGCTGACCCGCTTCGGCCTGACGGAGCTCGCCGAGCGCCCCGCGCACGATCTCTCGGGCGGCCAGAAGCAGCTGCTCGCCCTGGCCGGGGCGTTCGTACGCGAGCCCGAGCTCGTGATCGCCGACGAGCCCACCGCCTACCTCGACGCCCGCAACGCGCGGCTGGTCGGCGATCATCTGCTCGCCGACACCGGGCACCGGCTCGTGCTCGCCACGCACGACCTCACGCTCGCACGGCGGTGCGACGTGGCGGTGCTGTTCGCCGACGGACGCGTGCGGTCGACGGGCGACCCCGCCGAGGTCGTATCCGAGTACGAGGCGCTGCTGACATGCTGAGCCTCTTTCGCCCGGGCACCAGTCCGCTGCATCGCATGCCCGCCGGCCCCAAGCTCGTGCTGCTGGTCGTGCTGGTGCTCACCGTCTCGCTGCTGCCGACCGCGCCGTGGGGGGCCGCGGTCGCAGCGGCGATCTGCGTCATCGCGTATCTGTTCGGGGGCGGGATGCCGGCGCTGCTGCTTCTCGCGCGGCAGACGTGGGCGCTGAAGTGGGTCATCGCGTTCATGCTGATCGGGCAGCTGATCTTCTTGGGACCGGTGCCCGCCGTGCTCAACACCGTGCGTGTGACGGCAGCGGTGCTGCTGGCAGCACTTCTCGCCGTGACGACGCGGGTGACGGACCTGCTCGACGCACTCGAGCGGGGGCTCGCACCGCTGCGGACCGTTCGCGTCGACCCCGCCCGCGTCGCACTCATGCTCACCGTCACGCTGTCGACGCTCCCGGTGATGGGGCGCATCGCCCACGACGTCCGCGAGGCGCAGCGCGCCCGCGGCGCCCGGCCCGGCGTGCGCACGTTCGCGGTACCGTACCTCGTCATGGCGCTCAAGCATGCGGACGAGCTGGGCGACGCCCTCGCCGCGCGCGGCGTGCGCTGAGCCGCGGCATCCCCTCCCTCCTGCTCACGCAGGGTCGCGGCGTCCCCTCCGTCCTGCTCGCGCAGGGTCGCGGCATCCACCCCGCTCCTGCTCGCGCAGGGTCGCGGCATCCACCCCGCTCCTGCTCGCGCGGGGTCGCGGCATCCCCTCCGTTCATCTCGCAGGAAGTCCTGCGCGAGCCACCCCGACACGCCGTGCAACACGCCCGGGATCGCGAAAACGTCCTGCGAGGTGAACACGCGGGGTCGGGATGCCGCAGCCGCCGACACCGCACCTGTCGCCGTCGCCCTGGCCCCCTGTCCTCCCGCGGTGAGAGTGCACCTGGTCGCCGAGGAGGAGGGAACCACCCTCGCTCTCGTCCACCCGCTGCACCCTCACGGATCGCGGGGCACCGTGATCGGTGCCACGCCCCCACGTCTTGACCACATCGCCCGACGACCTCCTCGCCGCCCCGTGCTACCGTCATACCGACCGGACGGTATCTGCAAGGAGGCAGGATGGACAGGTTCACGGGGCGCACCGCGCTCGTCACGGGCGCGAGCCGCGGCATCGGGTTCGCGATCGCGCAGCGGATCGTCGCCGAGGGCGGGTCGGTCGTCCTCACCGCGCGCAAGCAGGACGAGCTCGACGCGGCCGTCGCCGAACTCGGCCCGAACGCCTCGGCCGTCGCCGGGCACGCCGACGACCCCGAGCACCGCGCCGCCGTCTTCGCCCACATCGCCGAGCGCCACGGCCGCCTCGATCACCTCGTGAACAACGCCGGCATCAACCCCGCCTATGGTCCTCTGCTGACGGTCGACGACGAGCCCGCTCGCAAGATCCTCGAGGTGAACGTGCTGGCCACCCTCGCATGGACCCGCGAGGCCGTCGCCGCGGGCCTGCAGCGCTCGGTCGTGAACCTCGCCTCGATCGCCGGACTCTCGGCCGCCCCGGGCATCGGCCTGTACGGCGTCTCGAAGGGCGCGGTGATCAATCTCACGATCCAGCTCGCGCACGAGCTCGCCCCCGGTCTGCGCGTGAACGCCGTCGCCCCCGCGGTCGTGAAGACCCGCTTCGCCCGCGCCCTGTACGAGGGGCACGAGGACGAGGCGGCATCCGTCTACCCCCTCGGTCGGCTCGGCGAGCCCGACGACGTGGCCGGCCCGGTCGCGTTCCTGCTGTCCGACGACGCCGCCTGGATCACCGGCCAGACCATCGTCATCGACGGCGGCGCGATGCTGCACGGGATCGGCTGAGCGCCCATGGTCAAGGGCACCACCGTCGCCGACGACATCACCCGCGCCGCGGTCGAGCTGTTCGCCGCCAACGGATACGGCGGCACCAGCGTGCAGCAGATCGTCGAGGCGGCGGGCGTCACCAAGGGCGCGCTGTACCACTACTTCGGTTCGAAGGACGACCTGCTGTTCGGCATCTACGAGCGACTGCTGGGCACCCAGCAGGAGCACCTCGACGCCATCGTCGCGGGCGGCGGCGACATCGACGACGTGCTCCGTGCCGCCTGCGTGGACGTCGTCGAGACCACGGTCGCGCAGCTCGACGAGGCGGTGGTGTTCTTCCAGAGCGCGCACCTGCTGAGCCCGGAGCGGCACGACGAGGTGACCCGGCGCCGCCGCACGTACAACGACGCGTTCGGCGCGCTCATCGCGCAGGGGCAGGCCGAGGGCCGCTACCGCACCGACATCCCGCTGCCGGTGCTCATCGCCCACTTCTTCGCCGACGTGCACTATCTCGGCCAGTGGTACTCGCCGACGGGCGCCAGCAGCGCCGACGCGCTCGCGCGGCAGCTCACCGAGCTGTTCCTGGCGGGCATCCGGCGGGTGGATGCCGCGGCACGCCACCCGGCCGGCTGACGGCGCGGCCGCGGCCCGCGGCATCCGCCCCGTCCCCCACCCCCGCGGTGAGAGTGCAGCTGGTGGACGAAGGAGCGGTTGGTTCCCTCTGCCTCGTCCGCCCATTGCACCCTCACGGTCGCGGGGCCGCGGAGCGCAGCCGCTCAGCGCCGCAGCTCGGCCCGTCCCAGCGAGTTCAGGTGCACCTCGTCGGGCCCGTCGGCCAGACGCAGCGTGCGCACCCCGGCCCACAGCGCGGCGAGGGGCGTGTCGCCGGAGACGCCGGCGCCGCCGAACAGCTGGATCGCGCGGTCGAGGATCTGCTGCACGGCCCGCGGCACGGCGATCTTGATCGCCTGGATCTCGGTCATCGCCTGGCGGTTGCCGACGGTGTCCATGAGCCACGCGGTCTTCAGCACGAGCAGCCGCAGCGCCTCGAGCTGGATGCGCGACTCGGCGACCCACTCGCGCACGACGCCCTGCTCGGCGAGCGTCCGGCCGAAAGCGACCCGCTCGTTCGCCCGCCCACGCACGAGCGCCAGCGCCCGCTCGGCCATCCCCAGCGCGCGCATGCAGTGGTGGATGCGCCCTGGCCCGAGACGCGCCTGCGCGATCGCGAAGCCCTCCCCCTCGCCCTTCAGGATGTTCGCCGCCGGCACGCGCGCCCCGTCGAACACGACCTCGGCGTGCCCGCCGTGATCGCGATCGTCGTAGCCGAACACGCTCAGCGGCCGCACCACGTGCACCCCCGGGGTGTCGCGCGGCACGAGGATCATCGATTGCTGCCGGTGCCGGTCGGCGTCGGGGTCGGTCTTGCCCATGACGATGAAGATCTTGGCATCGGGGTTCATCGCCCCGGTCGACCACCACTTGCGGCCGGTGATCACGTAGTGGTCGCCGTCGCGCTGGATGCGCGTGCCGATGTTCGTGGCGTCCGACGAGGCGACATCGGGTTCGGTCATGCAGAACGCCGAGCGGATCTCGCCCGCCAGCAGCGGCTCGAGCCAGTCGCGCTTCTGCGCGGGGGTGCCGAAGTCGTGCAGCACCTCCATGTTGCCGGTGTCGGGGGCGTTGCAGTTGAATGCCGTGGGCGCGAGCTTGGGACTCCACCCCGTGATCTCGGCGATCGGGGCGTACTGCAGCTGCGACAGGCCCGCACCCTCGTCCCCGGGCAGGAACAGGTTCCACAACCCTTGCGCGCGCGCCGCGGCCTGCAGTTCGCGCAGGATCGGCCGGAACGACCACTCGCCGGGTGCATCGGCCAGCTGCTGCTCGAGCACGGGCTCGGCCGGCAGCACGCGCTCGTCGACGAACGCCCGTGCGCGCTCCGTGAACTCGCGCGTGCGCGCGTCGGGTGCGAAATCCATCAGACCCACTCCATCCCTGCCGTGGCGAGCGGTTCGACCAGCTCGCCGATGCGATCGAATCCCGCACCGACGGTCTCGCCGGCGCTATGGCGCAGGTGGATTCCCTCGAGGATCACCGCGAGCTTGTATGCCGCGAACGCGCGATACCAGTGCAGATTCGGGATGCTGCGCCCCGACCGGCGCGCATACGCCTCGACGAGCGCGTCGAACGTCGGGTATCCGGCATCCACGTCCACCGCACTCGGCACGATGCGGCCGGCACCGGGCAGATCGGCGACGTTCCAGTACAGCCCGAGGATGCCGAGGTCGACGAGCGGGTCGCCGAGCGTGGCCATCTCCCAGTCGAGGATCGCCGAGATGCGCGGCGCGTCACCGGTGCCGACGACCAGCGCGTTGTCGAGGCGGTAGTCGCCGTGCACGATGGCGGCGGGGCCCGACGCCGGCACCTGATCGTGCAGCCGCTGCTGCAGGCGATCGAGGGTGGGCGTCTCACGCGAGCGCGACGCGTCGAGCTGCCGTTGCCAGGTCTTCAGCTGCCGGTCGATGTATCCGTCGGGGCGGCCGAAGTCGGCGAGCCCGACCTGTGCAGGATCGACCGCGTGCAGATCGGCGAGGTGCCCGGCCAGGGCCGTGCTCATCGCCTGGATGCCCGCGCGGGTGAACTCGGCGTTCTGCGCGCGGCGCGTGATCGTGCGCCCTGGGGCGCGCTCCATGACGAAGAACGGGGTCCCGGTCACGGCGGCGGTCTCGGTGTCGTCGACGAGGTCGATGGCGACCGGGACCGGGATGCCGCTGCCGGCGAGAGCCGCGATGACGCGGTGCTCGCGGCGCATGTCGTGCGCGCTGGCGAGCACGTGGCCGAGCGGCGGACGGCGCACGATCAGCGGCACCGCGGCGCCATCGACGGCGTAGGTCAGGTTGCTCTTGCCGCCGACGATGACGGACGCCTCCAGCTCACCGCCCGCCAGCTCGGGGTGGGCGCTCTCGAGCCAGGCGCGGAACCCGGCGATGTCGAGACCCGGCGTGGCACCGGCCGCGTCGGCGCCGGGTATCGGCGGCGGGGTGTGTTCGGGCTGCGGCATCCTGACCTCCTCGTCGTGACGATGCTCACTCCATCATACCGACCGGACGGTATGTTCTGCACCCAAGGACGATCGACGGGATGCCGCGGGCCCGGCCGCCGCGTTCGACGACGGTCGTGCGCCCGACGCCGTTCCGCCCGTAGGCTGACCGCATGATCGTCATCGCAACGCTCGTCGTGGCCCTCGCCGCGGTGCTGCACGTGCTGATCTTCGTCCTCGAGAGCGTGCTGTGGTCGAAGCCCGGTGTGTGGACACGGTTCGGCCTCACCGATCAATCCGCCGCCGACACGACGAAGCCCATGGCGTACAACCAGGGCTTCTACAACCTGTTCCTCGGGCTCGGCGCGATCGTCGGGCTCATCCTCTACGGCGTCGGCCAGCAGACCGTCGGGCTGACCCTCGTGTACTTCACGCTGAGCTGCATGGTGCTCGCCGCCGTGGTCCTGACGACCACCGGAAGGAAGTACCTCAGCGCGGCGCTCGTGCAGGGCATCCTGCCCCTGCTCGGGATCGTGCTGCTGGCTGTGAGCGACCCGCCCGCCGTGTAGGCGGCCGCGAGGCCGTTCATCTCGCAGGATGAATCGGGCCCGCCCCCTCGACACGCCGCGCGAAGCGCCCGGGATCGCAGAAGCATCCTGCGAGCCGCACACGCGGGAGGGGTGGATGCCGCGCGGCTCAGCGCTCGTTGCCGCGCTTGTAATTGCCGGTGGCGCGCTGCAGGGCGGCCTGGTCGGTCGCGTCGTCGACGCCGAGCCGGGCGATCAGGCGCGCCGCGGCAGATCCGCGGACGACGGTGACCAGGCGGCCGGCGCGCGAGATGAGCACCTCGCCCGATTTGGTCACCCGATACGCGAACGGCTCATACTCCGGCATCCCACCCCTCCCTTCTCCTCCGCTCCTCCGGCAGATTCACATGAGTCTGTCTTGTGCACACCAAACCGTCGGCCAGTTTCGTGTGCACGAGACAGTTCCACGTGAATTCGGCGGGATGGATGGGCCGTGGGTCGGCACTCGTCGGCCCCTCAGCGCTCGTCGGGGCGCTGCGGGCGCCACACGACGATGTCGGTCGAGCGGCGGATGCGGCGGCCATGCCGCAGCGGCACGACCGAACCGGTCGACCCCGCGGCGAACACCCGCGCACCGGGGCGGTTCTCGACCTCGACGCGCACGCGCTCCTCGAGCACCTGCACGCGCATGTGCAGCTCGCGCACGTGCTCCTCGAGCTCGAGGATGCGCACGATGGCCGGCAGGCTCATGCCCGCGGCCGACATCTTCGACACCTCACGCAGCTGCGCGACGTGCCGCAGCGAGTAGCGTCGTGACCCGCCCTTGGTGCGGGCGGGCACGACGAGCCCCATGCGGTCGTACTGCCGCAGAGTCTGGGGGTGCATTCCGGACAGCTCGGCGGCCGCCGCGATCGCGAAGATCGGGGCGTTCTCGTCGGGTTTGTACTCGGGCATCCGGATTCACCTCCTCGCTACTCTAGGAACTTCTCCGCGGGTGCCGGCGTTCCGACGCGCTCCGCTCGCGGAGCGGCCGGGATGCCGGTCCCGTTCGTTCACCGGCCGGCGCCGGCCTTGGCCATCAGCTCGGCCCGCGGATTCTCCTTGGGCTCGAGGTCGTGGAAGCGCTCGAGCGCCTCGCGCGCCGCGTCGTCGAGGTGCGACGGCACGGCCACCTGCACCTCGGCGAGCAGGTCGCCGGTGCCCTTCTTGCTCTCCACGCCGCGGCCCTTCACGCGCAGCACGCGCCCCGACGGTGTGCCGGGTGCGACACGCAGCCGCACCGGATCGCCGCCGAGCGTCGGCACCTCGATGGTCGCGCCCAGCGTCGCCTCGGTGAACGTCACGGGGACGGTCACGCGCAGGTTCAGCCCGTCGCGGGTGAACACGGGATGCGGCCGCACCGTGATGGTCACGACGATGTCACCGCTCTCGCCGCCGTCGGGTGAGGGATGCCCCCGCCCGCGCAGCCGGATCTTCTGACCGTTCGACACCCCGGCCGGGATCTTCACCTTGAACGGCTTGCCGTTCTCGCCCGACAGGGTGATCGTCTCGCCCTTGACGGCCGTGATGAAGTCCAGCGTGGTGTGCGCCGTGACGTCCTGCCCCTTCTGCGGCCCGCCGAACCCGCGGTATCCGCCGGTCGAGTCACCGAACCGGCCGGAGCCGAAGCCGCCGCCCTGCTGGCCGAACATCGAGAAGATGTCCTCGAAGTTGCCGTTCGTCTGGAAGCGCGTCCCCCCGCCGCGGCCCTGGCCGAACATGCCGCCGAAGACGTCGTCGAAGCCGCCGGCGCCCTGGCCGCCCGCCGTGAAGCGCGCGCCCGAGCCCATTGCGCGGATCTGGTCGTACTCGGCCCGCTGCTCCTTGTCGGAGAGCACCGAGTACGCCTCGCTGATCTCCTTGAACTTCGCCTCAGCGGCGGCATCGCCCGGGTTCGAATCCGGATGGTACTTGCGCGCGAGCTTGCGATAGGTCTTCTTCAGGTCGGCGTCGGTGACGTCCTTGGACACGCCGAGCGTCTTGTAGAAGTCCTTGTCGAACCAGTCCTGACTGGCCATGGATGCTCCTTCTCGCGGTCAATCCGCCGGAACGGCGACGACCACCTTCGCGGGGCGGAGCTCCACATCGCCCAGCCGGTAACCGGTCTCGACGACCTCGAGGATCGTCGCCTCTGCCACGCCCGGCGTCGGCTGCTGGAAGACGGCCTCGTGCTGCTGCGGGTCGAAGGCGTCGCCGGCGGCGCCGTACGAGACCACGCCCAGCTTCTCCACGACGCCGCGCAGCTTCTCGGCGATCAGCGCGAAGGCGCTGCCCGCTTCGAGGTCGCCGTGCTTCTCGGCACGGTCGAGGTCGTCGAGCACGGGCAGCAGGCCCTTGGCGACCTCACCCTTGGCCCGGTCGATCTCGACCTGGCGCTGCTCCTCGGTGCGGCGACGGTAGTTCGCGTACTCCGCCTGCAGGCGCTTGAGGTCGCTCAGCAGCGTCGACTCGAGGTCGGCCAGCTTGGCATCCTCCGCCGCGGCGTCGGGATTCTGCGCGGTGCCGAGGATGTCGTCGACGGTCAGTTCGTCGTCGCCGCCCTCGGCGCTCTCCGCGCCCGTCGGGTTGTCGGCCGCGTCCTGCGGCTCGGGGCCGGATGCCGCAGCATCCGACCCCTCGCCGTCCGGACGGACCTCGTCGTTGTCGTCGAAGCCCTTGTCGGTCATGTTCCCTACTTCTTCTCGTCCTCGTCGTCGACGACCTCGGCGTCGACCACGTCCTCCTCGGGGTTCGGCACGTCGCCGTTGCCCGGGTCGGCGACGTTCGGGTCACCCTGGGCGCCTTCGGCCTGCGCGGCCTGGTAGATCGCCTCGCCCAGCTTCTGCTGGCTCTCGTTGAGCTTGTCGAAGGCGGACTTCACCGCGTCGTCGTCCTCGCCGGCCAGAGCCGTCTTCAGGGCGTCGACATCGGCCTGCACGCTGTCCTTGACGTCGGACGGCAGCTTCTCGTCGTTCTCCTTGATGAGCTTCTCGATCGAGTAGGCGAGCGACTCGGCCTGGTTGCGCGTGTCGGCGGCCTCACGGCGCTTCTTGTCGTCGGCCGCGTTCTCCTCGGCCTCGCGCACCATGCGGTCGATGTCCTCCTTGGGCAGCGACGAGCCGCCGGTGATGGTCATCGACTGCTCCTTGCCGGTGCCCTTGTCCTTGGCGGACACGTGCACGATGCCGTTGGCGTCGATGTCGAAGGTCACCTCGACCTGCGGGATGCCGCGCGGCGCCGGCGCGATGCCGGTCAGCTCGAAGGTGCCCAGCGGCTTGTTGTCGCGGGTGAACTCGCGCTCGCCCTGGAACACCTGGATCGCGACCGACGGCTGGTTGTCGTCGGCGGTCGTGAACGTCTCGCTGCGCTTGGTCGGGATGGCCGTGTTGCGCTCGATGAGCTTGGTCATGATGCCGCCCTTGGTCTCGATGCCGAGGCTCAGGGGGGTGACGTCGATCAGAAGGACGTCCTTGCGCTCGCCCTTGAGGACACCGGCCTGCAGGGCAGCGCCCACGGCCACGACCTCGTCGGGGTTCACGCCCTTGTTGGCGTCCTTGCCGGTCTCGCTCTTGACGAGCTCGGCGACGGCGGGCATACGCGTCGATCCGCCCACGAGCACGACGTGGTCGATGTCGGCGACCTTGATGCCGGCCTCGCGGATGACGTCGGTGAACGGCTTCTTCGTGCGGTCGAGCAGGTCCTTGGTGAGGTCCTCGAACTTGGCGCGCGAGAGGGTCTCCTGCAGGTTCGCCGGGCCCGACTCGGTCAGCGAGAGGTACGGCAGCGAGATGCTGGTCGAGGTCGAGCTCGAGAGCTCCTTCTTCGCCTGCTCCGCGGCCTCCTTCAGACGCTGCAGGGCGATCTTGTCACCCGAGACGTCGACGCCGGTCGTGTTCTTGAACTGCGTGATCAGCCACTCGACGACCCGCTGGTCCCAGTCGTCGCCGCCGAGGCGGTTGTCGCCCGCGGTCGCGCGCACCTGGATGGTGGAGAAGTCGTCGTCCTTGCCCACCTCGAGCAGGGACACGTCGAACGTGCCGCCACCGAGGTCGAAGACCAGGATGAGCTCGTCTTCCTTGCCCTTGTCGAGGCCGTACGCGAGGGCCGCAGCGGTCGGCTCGTTGATGATGCGCAGGACGTTCAGGCCCGCGATCTCGCCGGCCTCCTTCGTCGCCTGACGCTCGGCGTCGTTGAAGTACGCCGGAACCGTGATGACGGCATCCGTCACCGTGTCGCCCAGGTACTCCTCGGCGTCGCGCTTCAGCTTCTGCAGGATGCGCGCCGAGATCTCCTGCGGCGTGTAGGCCTTGCCGTCGATCTCCTGGGTCTTCCAATCGGTGCCCATGTGACGCTTGACGGAGGTGATGGTGCGATCGACGTTCGTCACGGCCTGGCGCTTGGCGGTCTCACCGACCAGCACCTCGCCGTCCTTCGTGAACGCGACCACCGACGGGGTCGTGCGGAACCCCTCGGCGTTGGCGATGACCTTCGGCTCGCCGCCCTCGAGGACGGACACGACCGAGTTGGTCGTACCGAGGTCGATACCCACTGCACGTGCCATGTGTTTCTCTTCCTTTCCGGGGGTCATGGCTGCTGCCACGGCCCGGGTTGACGTTGATAAAAGCCTTCTCGCGGCCCGATGTTGAGCCGCGATGACTCAAGTGTAGGACGATGTGCGGCCGCTGTCAATAAAGTTGATAACCACCGGCTCAACTTTGGCATTCCCGCGGCCCGCGGCCCGCAGCCCGCAGCCCGCGATCAGCGCTGCCCGCGCGGACGGAACGACGCGAGCCAGTCCGTGCCGAGCTGTGCCGGCACCGAGCCGACGGCGAGGTCGGCGTCGAAGAGCCGCGCCGGCACACGCCCGGTCGCGAGTTCGGCCCGCGCCGTCGGCATGAGCCAGTACAGCTGCAGCGCCATCATCACGAGAAGGGGATCGAGGTCGAGGGCGGGCAGTTCGACGTCGATCGTGTCGCGGCGGCGCGCGAACGGGTGCCGCCAGTGCTCGACGTACGACGCGGCGCCTGATTTCACCTCGATGCGCGCGACCATGAGGCCGCCGGTCGCCTGGGTCCAGCGGAGGGCCGCGATGTCATCCCACGCGACCTCGGCGTCGATGCGGAACGACGTCGCACGCACGCCGTTGCGCGTCAGCACGGCGCGTCGGACGTGCCCGATCGACAGGAGGTGATCGATCACGACGGCCAGCAGCAGCACGGCGACGATGATCCAGAACACGCGCCACGCGGCATCCACCGCCACGGCGATGATGCACGCGCCGACGAGCCAGACGACCGCTGTGGCGAGCGTCCACCCGGCGAAGCGCCGACTGCCGGGGACCTCGACCTCCGTCGTCGAGGCGCGCACCGACACGGGATCACGGCGCGGACGGTAGAGCACGAGTATGAAGAGGTCCGCGACGACGATCCAGAACATGCCGGCGACGGCGGCGACCACCAGCGCCCATCGCCGCGCTTCCGCGTCCGCGCCCACCGCGAGATCGACGGCCCCCACCGTGAGGAACGCGGCGAACACGGCGACGATCCCGCACATGATCCACCAGGCCGCCCGCGGGAGCAGCATCTCCACCGCGGCGCTCGGCATCGTGCGAGCGCGGCGCGAGAGGGGCGCCTCAGCCGAAGACGGCATGCCACGCCCCGCTGGCCAGGTCGCCGATCGCCTCGCCGGTGTCGGCGAGCTCGTCCCAGCCCGCCTTCAGCGTGTCCCCGACGCCGGCTGCCGCGTCTTCAAACAGGTGATCGATCGCACCGGAGGTGAAGATCCCGACGGCACCGCCGACAACGGCACCCACCACCGCACCGGCGATGGTACCGGCGGGTGGCGCGATGAAGCTGCCGACGATGGCGCCGGCACCGGCACCGGCCGCCAACCCGGCGACGAAACCGCCGCCGTTCGACACGACCGCCTGCGTTGCGGACTCGCCGTGCTGCATGTCGTCATAGATGCCGTAGGCCGTGCCGGCGATGCCCAGCACGAGAAGTCCACGGCTGAGCTTCGAACCCACCTTGAGTCCGGTCTCGAGCATGGAAGCACTGTCGGCGACGACGCTCTTGGCCTTGGCGGCGTCGTCCATGAAGGCGTACACGTCCTCCTTCGGCAGGACGACCCGACCGTCTTTGACGGCATCGGCGAGATTCTTCTGCGCGGTGGTCAAGCGATCCTGGTTGATGAGCATCGTGCCTTTGAGCTGGTACGCCGAGTTCGCGAGCGCCCCGCCCGACACCCCCGCGGTGATGAGCGAGGTCGTCACGCTCGCGAGGTTTCCGGCCGCCGAGTTCCAGGTGGCCGCAAAGTCTTCCAGCGCCTGCTGCCACTGCTCGTTCGCCTCATCGACGGCATCGACCAGGCCGTTCCACACGTCGACCTTGGCGTTGTAGGCATCGAGGGCGTCCTGCGCGGCATCCGCCTCTTCGCTCGTCGCGTCGGCCGGCAGCTGCGTGTTCGGCGCCTCGCCCGGGCCGTGGATCTGCGTTCCGGCTACCGTCAGCCCGCCGTCGACAGCCGTGGCGCGGGCATCGGTCATGCTGCTCTGCGCGTCGGAGAGCGCGGTGCCCAGCGTCTTGACCGATCCGGCGAGGTCGGCGACATCCTCGCGATACGTGTCGACTGCCTTCTTGGCGGTCTGCGTCGTCGTCCCGAACGCACCGGCCGCAGTGCCGGTCCAGCCGTTCAGGGTCTTCGTCCGCGCCGACGAGATATCCGTGGCCAGCGTGTCGGCGTGGCCGGCGACGGTGTTGCTCAGAAAGATGCCGACGTCCCCGATGGCGTCCGGCGAGCCGTCGATGCGGGTCTCCAGAACCTGGCCCATCAGCCCTCCGCCTTCAACTGCGCGATCGCCGCCTTCGCGCGAGCATCGTAGTCCGCGATGTCGCCGGCGCCCTCTTCGGCGGCGTCGGCGATCGTGTCGACTTCGAACACCAGACGCAGCGCGACCTCGGTCACCGTCGACAGCGCGCTCTCGAGCAGAGGCGCCGCCAGCCCCGTGTCCGAGGCATCCGGGTTCTTGCGCGACACCGCCGCGTCGAAGTCCTCGGTCGCGGTACGCAGGGATCGGATGCCGCCGGCGAGCGCCTGGGCATCGACGGCGACGGACCCGCTCACGAGACGACCCCGCCGCGCTCAGCGGCCTCGGCGCGGGCGCGATCGCCTTCGGCGCCGTTGCGGAACTCGACCGGAACGTCGATGTCGAGCAGTACCGTGTCGAACCGGTCGACCTCCCAGATCGGCTGCAGCTGCGCGGTCGGCATCACGATCCAAGGCTGCTCCGCGCCCATGCCGGCATGCAGCCGGTCCAGTGCCGAATACGCGAGGAGGGCAGAGCGCCCGTCCTTCGTGCGTCGGTACTCGAGCTGGGCATCGGCGGGGTCCGCCACCCCACGGACGATCGGCAGATACAGCACCGGCGGATAATCGGACGGAAATCCGCCGGCAGCAGCGGGTCTCCGTGACGATCGGGCGGACTCTTCAGGCATGCGGATCACCGTTTCCGGATGGGATCGGAGGATGAAGACACCCTACCGAGTGCTCCTGAGAGCACGCACGAGACGACGCGGATCCGACCGGATCCTGGCATCCCGTCTCGTCCTTCCCGTAGCCTGAGCTTCGTGACCGGCCACGACGCCCCCGACCCCGACCCGCGCTTCTCGACCGCCGCGATGGCCGTCGGCCCCGACAGCACGCCCGTCCCCCGGAGACGCGTCTTCTCGTGGGCCCTGTGGGACTGGGGCTCCGCCGCGTTCAACGCCGTCGCGACGACCTTCGTGTTCACCGTCTACCTGACGAGCTCGTCGTTCGGCGACAACACGGCGTCGTCCCAGGCACTGTCCACGGCCCTCACGATCGCCGGTCTCATCGTGCTCGTGATCGCCCCGGTGACCGGGCAGCGCACCGACGCGTCGGCGCACCGCAAGCTGTGGCTCGCCGTCAACACCGCGGTGGTCGTGGTGATGCTCGGGCTGATGGTGTTCGTACGCGCCGATCCCGCATTCCTGTGGTTCGGTCTCGTGCTGCTCGGCGTCGGCACGGTGTTCTTCGAGCTCGCCGGCGTGAACTACAACGCGATGCTCGCGCAGGTGTCGACACCCGCGACGGTCGGCAAGGTGTCGGGCTTCGGCTGGGGCATGGGCTACCTCGGGGGCATCGTCCTGCTGCTGATCGTGTACTTCGGCTTCATCCACCCCGACGTCGGCCTGTTCGGGGTCACCGGCACCGACGGCCTCGACGTGCGCATCTCGATGCTCGTGGCCGCCGCCTGGTTCGCGGTGTTCGCGATCCCCGTGCTCATCGCCGTGCCCGAGAACAAGCCCGCTCCCGGCCGCGCGCGGGTCGGCATCCTCCACTCCTACGCCGTGCTGTTCCGCGACATCGCGAGCCTGTGGCGCGACAGCCGGCACACCGTGTACTTCCTGCTGGCGTCGGCAATCTTCCGAGATGGGCTGACCGGCGTGTTCACGTTCGGCGGGGTGCTCGCCGCCGGCACGTTCGGGTTCAGCGCCGGCGAGGTCATCATCTTCGCCATCGCCGCCAACGTCGTCGCCGGCATCGCCACGATGTCCAGCGGCAGCCTCGACGATCGATTCGGCCCCAAGCCCCTCATCGTCATCTCGCTCATCGGCCTCGTCGTCAGCGGCAGCCTCGTCTTCTTCCTGCACGCGGGCGGCCCCACGATGTTCTGGATCTTCGGGCTGATCCTGTGCCTGTTCGTCGGCCCGGCGCAGTCCGCGTCGCGCACGTTCCTCGCACGCCTGATCCCCCCGGGACGCGAGGGCGAGGTCTTCGGCCTCTACGCGACCACCGGCCGCGCCGCGACGTTCATCGCGCCGGCCATGTTCGGCTTGTTCGTCACGATCGGCGGGGCCCAGTACTGGGGCATCCTCGGCATCGTGCTCGTGCTGCTGGTCGGACTGATCCTGCTGCTCCCCGTGCACTCCCGACAGGAGCAGCTGCGCCACCGCGACTGATCGCGAGCACGTGCGACTCCGAGCCGGCTCAGCGCAACCGCGCCAGCATGCGGGCCGTCTCGTAACGCGTGCGCCCGAGCGGAGTACGCGGGTCGTATCCGAGCTGGCGGGTGAGCGATTCGTGCCGTGACTGCATGCTGCTGTGGTGCATCGAGAGGGCGGATGCCGCGGCCCGAACACTCTCCGCCGCGACGAGCTCGTCGAGCAGATCGAGGGTGCGTGTGTCCAGCGCGAGCAGCGCAACGACGTCAGGATGCGGCTCGTCGGACGGCGAGACGGCGCGCGCCAGCAGGATCAGCGCGCCCAGGTCCGCGGCATCCACCACCGGATGACGACGGTCGGCGAGCCGCAGCGCGATCCGGGCGTCCCGCCATGCCGCGGGGAGTTCGTCGGGGCCCGCTGCGACCGCATGGCCGACGGGCCCTGCGGTGGGGAGATCGTGCTCGGCCGCGACGAGGCCGGCACGCACGAGGCCGTGCTCCGTGGCCAGCACGGCCGTCGCCCCGCCCGCGACATCCGTCTCACCCGATCGCGCGATCACGCGCAACCGCTGCGCCCCGTCGAGGCGAAGGCGCGCAAGCGCCGTCGCACGCTCCGCCGGGCTCCGCGCCTCGTCGAGCACGACTTCCACGGATCCCGCGGGCGCACGCCGGTCGCCGGAGACGATGACCACCGCGAGCTCGAGACGATCCAGGACCATTGCGTCGTTCGCGTGCGGAGCACCGGTGCGCTCTATCCAGACGCGGTGCTCCTCGCCGCCGGCCGACGGCCACGCGGTCGCGTCTGCGCCGGCGAAGCCCTGATCATCCGCCGCGTCAGCGACCGGCATCCGTCGCCCCTGCGGGTCGATCCGAATCGTCCGGCCGTGCACGAGCGCCCCGGCGGGCACGCCCGCCAGCACCGCGGCGGCACGGACGAGGGCCTCGACGCCGACGCCGTTCGCGACGAGCGCGTCGAAGTACGCGATGACCTTGAGCGACTCGCTCGCGTCGGGATCGAGAGCGGTCAGGCGGCCGGCGAGTTCCTGCATATGGGCTCCTGTCGGCCCATCCTAGGCGGCCGGCCTCCGCTGCGCGACGGCCGGCCGCCCGGGCGTCACGCTCCGAGGATCCTGTCGACCCAGCTGTCGCGCGCGGCGACCATCTGCTGCGAGAGCACGGCCTGGGGCGCGAAGCCCTCGAAGCCGTGGAATCCGCCGGGCCAGACGTGCAGCTCGGCCTGGCCGCCGGCCGCCCAGATCGCGCCGGCATAGGCGACGTCCTCGTCGCGGAAAACCTCTGAGCTGCCGCAGTCGATGAACGCCGGCGGCAGGTTCGAGAGATCGGTCGCGCGCGCGGGTGCGGCATAGATCGACACATCGTCCGTGCCCCGGCGCTCCCCGAGCAGGGCCGACCAGCCGGTCACGTTGCTCCCGCGGTCCCAGACGCCGACCCCGTCGATCTGGATCGTCGACGTCGTCTGGTCGCGATCGTCCAGCATCGGGTACATGAGCAGCTGACCGATCAGCGCGGGCCCCTGCCGGTCGCGGGCGAGGAGCGATACCCCGGCCGCCAGCCCACCGCCCGCGCTGCCGCCCGCGATCAGCAGCCGGTCGAGCTCGATCCCGAGCTCTTCGGCGTGCGCGGCGGTCCACAGCAGGCCGGCGTAGCAGTCCTCGACGGGCGTCGGGTCGGGGAACTCGGGGGCGAGCCGGTACTCGACCGTCACCGCGACGGCGTTGTAGCGGTGCAGCCACCCGAACAGCGCCTGGGCGCCCGTCCACCGGTCACCGATGATCATGCCGCCGCCGTGCGTGTGATAGATCCCGGCGCCGGTGCCGGTGCGTCCCTTCGCCTGCAGGACCGTGACGACGATGTCGTCGCCCTGGTAGCCCGGAATCGTCACATCACGCGCCTCGATGCCCGCCTCATCGAGAACGTCATCGGTCACCGCGAGCAGCGGGTTCGCGCGCAGCATCGGGATCATCTCGGGGGTCAGCGTCGACGGGAAGGCGTCGCCCAGCGCCGCAAGAGCGGCGGCGAGCTCGGGGTCGAACGGCGGGTGTGCGCTCGCCGAGAGTGTTTCGGTCATGGGATCTCCTTCGGTCCGGTCGCGTCCTTGCGACCCCTCCAGCATGCGGGAGGCTGGTGGATGCCGCATCCGCCGTCCGGCCGCGATTCCGTGCCGTCCGACCCGCCGCGCGGCGGGGCTCAGAACAAGAGATCGCGGGATGCCGCAACCCGTCGCCGCCCGTTCACCCGGGCTTCGCCGCACGGTCACCCTGCCGTGACAACGTCGCAGAATGCATCATCCGAGAACCACCGTCATCCTGCCCGCGAAAGACGCCGGCGCATACATCGGGACGACGCTCGAGACGCTGCTGCGCCAGTTCGACGAGCCCGGCGACCTCAAGCTCGTCGCGATCGACGACGGCTCGAGCGACGACACCGGCGCGATCATGGCGCACTACGCCGAGCGCTTCGCGCACGCCGAGGTCCTCACCAATCCGACAGCGCTGGGGCTGGCCAGCGCCCGCAACCAGGGCCTGGAGCGCGTCGAGGGCGACGCCTTCTGCTTCGTCGACGGCGACGACTGGATGGCCCCGCATCGCCTGACGGCGCTCATCGCGGCACTCGACGAGCTGGGCTGCGACTTCGTGCGCACCGACCATGTCACCGTCACCGACGCCCGGCGGGCGCTGGTGCGGGCGCCCTTCCCATGGCGCGGCGTCGCCGTCTCGCCGCGCGAGGCTATCCTCCCACCCGACGAGTCGACGATGGTCGACTACCCGTATGCCTGGGCGGGCATGTTCCACCGCCGCGTGCTCGATGACGGCCTGGCCGCGTTCCCCTCCGGCCTGTTCACGGCCGAGGACCGGCCCTGGATCTGGCGACTGCACCTGCAGGCGGCATCCTTCGCCGTCGTCGACGCCCCGCCGCTGCTCTACCGCCGCGGCATCCCGAGCTCTCTCACGCAGGTGTTCGATCGCCGGCAGCTCGACTTCGGACGGGCGCTCATGCAGGTCGTCGACATCGTCGAGGAGGATGCCGAGGCAACCCGCTTCCGCCCGAAGATCACCGCGACCGTCCTGGCGCTCAGCTCGCATCACCTCATCCGCTCGCGGGGCATGAGCATGGCCGTGCGCGGCGAGCTGTCCGCGGTCATCGGCGCGCTGCTGGCGCGCCTGGACCCGGAGGCGGTGGATGCCGCGCTGCCGCGCCTCAGCGATCCGCGACGCCGTGTGCTGGCCCGGCACCTGCGCAAGGCGGGCCGGGCATGACGCAGGTGTTCGCGCTGCACACCGGGTACGGCCTGATGACCGCGGTGGCCGCGATCGACGCCGGACTCGTGCCCTCGGGCGACGAACGCGTGCTCGTGCCGATCAACTCCGCCGCCGTGCCCGAGACGAACCGGGCGATCCACGAGTCGCCGCAGTTGCGCACGCTGCTGAGCCGGTTCGACCGCATCGAGCCACTCAACCCGCTGCTCGACCCCCTGCACCCCACCGCGTGGGCCCCCGGCGACACGGAGTCGCCGGCATGGGAGCGCCTTCTGTCCCGCGCCTGGCAGGTCGACGCCGACGACCTCGATCTGTTCGTGCAGACGCCGCAGGTCGCCCCGACCCGGACGCTGCTCTCGGTGTTCCGCAACGCACGGATCACGGTCGTAGGCGACGGCCTGATGACCTACGCACCGATCCGCAGCAGGCTCTCACGGAGCATCGCCGGGCGCGTGCAGCACGTGCTCTACCCCGACGTCGTGCCCGATGTCGTACCGCTTCTGTTCACCGAGGTCGGCGCGCAGCCGGTGCCCGTCCCGGCGCCCGCGTTCGCCGCGGTCGTCGCCGAGATCGACGCGGCCTCGGCCGAGCACGACCGCACCGAGCACGGTGCTCCGGCGGCCCTCGTGCTGGGACAGTACCTCGCCGCCCTGGGACTGGTGTCGACCGAGGACGAGACCTCGATGCAGGAGGAGATGGTCGACCGCGCCGTGCACCGGGGCGCGCGCCGCATCGTCTTCAAACCGCACCCGACCGCACCGCCCGCGCTGGCCGACCAGGTCCGCGCCCGTGCGGCCGGGCACGGCGTGGCCTTCGAGCCCTACCGCGGCGACGCGCCGGCCGAGGTGCTCACCCGGCGCCTGTCGGCGGTGGCGGTCGTGGCCGGCTTCTCCACCGCACTGCCCACCGTCCGCGCGCTGTACGGCACGCACACCGAGGCCGTCGGCAACGCCACGGTGCTGGCGGCGCTGCAGCCGTACGAGAACGGCAACCGCATCCCGGCGACGATCGTCGATGCGACCAACCGTCCGGGCGATCCCTACGCGCAGCCGGGCCGGCTGCAGCACCTCGTCGACGCCGTCGGCTACTGCATGCAGCCGCGCATCGCCGCGCATCTGCGCGAACGCGCCGAAGAGTTGCTCGACGGGATCGACCCCGACGAGCGCGCCCGGTACTTCGCACCGCGCCGGCTGGCCGAGCTGCACCTGCCGGGCGGCTCGCGCAGGCTGCTGACGCGCCTGGTGATCGGCAGCGGCGGCACCGGGCGCACCGAAGAGACCCGGCTCGCGCTGCGCGGTGCGGGCCGACGCGCGCAGCGCGCTTGGAAGGCGGTGAACGGACGATGAGCATCACAGCCGCGATCATCCCGGCGCGCGGCGGCTCGAAGGGCGTGCCGCGAAAGAACCTCCGCCCGGTCGGCGGCGTGCCGCTCGTGGCCCGCGCGGTGCACGCGGCACAGGCCGCCGGGATCGACCTCGTGGTGGTGTCGACGGACGACGACGAGATCGCCGCCGTCGCGGCCGAGGCCGGAGCGCGCATCGTGCCGCGCCCCGCCGAGATCGCCGGCGACACCGCGACCAGCGAGAGCGCCGTGCTGCACGCGCTCGACGCGCTGGCCACCGACGGACTCGACATCGACGTGGTCGCGTTCCTGCAGGCGACATCGCCGTTCATCCCCGGGGAGGGGCTGCGGGATGCCGTCGCCGCCGTGCGCGCAGGGCGCTACGACAGCGTCTTCTCGGCGTTCGAGAGCTACGGCTTCCTCTGGCGACAGACTGCCGACGGCACCGCCGAGGGCGTGAACCATGCGGCATCCCATCGTCCCCGTCGGCAGGATCGCGAACCGCACTTCCTCGAGACCGGTGCGTTCTACGTGTTCGACGCCGACGGGTTCCGCGCGGCACGGCACCGGTTCTTCGGCCGGATCGGCATCGCGCCGGTGCCCGAGCGTACGGCGATCGAGATCGACGACCCCGAGCAGCTCGCGGTCGCCTCCGCACTCGCGCCGCTCGTCGACGCGCCGGCGCGCATTCCCGCACGCGCGGTGGTCACCGACTTCGACGGCGTGCACACCGACGACACCGCGCTCATCGACCAAGAGGGCCACGAGCTCGTGCGCGTCAGCCGCTCGGACGGGATGGGTGCGAGTCTGCTCCGGCGTGCCGGCATCCCGCTGCTGATCCTCTCGACAGAGACGAACCCCGTCGTGCGCGCCCGCGCGGCGAAGCTGCAGGCACCCGTGCGGCACGGCGTGACCGACAAGGCCGCCGCGCTGCGCGACTGGGCGGGCCAGCTCGGCATCGCCCTGGCCGACATCGCGTACCTCGGCAACGACGTCAACGACCTGCCCGCGATGGTGCTGGTCGGCTGGCCGGTCGCGGTGGCCGATGCCCACCCGCAGGTGCGTGCGCGCGCTCGCGTCGTGCTGGAGCGCACCGGCGGTTCGGGCGCCGTTCGCGAACTCGTCGATCGCGTGTTGGCCGACTGACGGCATCCCGACCTCGTCACGTCACCGCACGGTCGCGTTCCGTTCACGTGCGGCCGAGAGCCTCGAACGCATGGACGAGAGGACAGCAGCATGACCGTCAGAATCGGCTCGCACGTGATCGGGGGCGGCCACCCCGCCTATGTGATCGCGGAGATCGGCCTGAACCACAACGGCGACGTCGAGCTCGCCAAGCGCCTCATCGACGTGGCCGCCCACGCGGGTGCCGACGCGGTGAAGTTCCAGAAGCGCACCCCCGAGATCGCGACCCCCGAGCACATGCGCGACACTCCGCGCGAGACGCCGTGGGGCACCATGACCTACCTCGACTACCGCCGTCGCGTCGAGTTCGGCCGCGACGAGTACGTCGAGATCAGCGACTACGCGACGATGGCCGGCCTCGACTGGTTCGCCTCGCCGTGGGATGTTCCCTCGGTCGCGTTCCTCGAAGACCTGAACGTCGTCGCGCACAAGGTGGCGTCGGCGTCGGTCACCGACCTCGAGCTGCTCGCGGCACTGCGTGAGACCGGCAAGCCGATCATCCTGTCGACGGGCATGTCGACGATCGAGCAGATCGACCGGGCGCTCGCCGAGCTCGACACCGGACGGGTCGTGCTCATGCACGCGACCTCGACCTACCCGATGGAGCCCGAAGAGGCCAACATCAAGACCATCGCGACGCTGCGCGACCGCTACCCCGGCATCCCGGTCGGATACTCGGGCCACGAGCGCGGGCTGCAGATCTCGGTCGCGGCCGTCGCGCTGGGCGCGGTGGCCGTCGAACGGCACATCACCCTGGACCGCACGATGTGGGGATCGGACCACGCCGCGTCGCTCGAGCCGTCGGGCCTCGAGCACCTGGTCCGCGACATCCGCATCGTCGAGGAGGCTCTCGGCGACGGCGTGAAGCGCGTCTTCCCGGGCGAGCTGGCTCCGATGGCGAAGCTGAGGCGCGTCTCGGCATGACATTGCTCGCCGCCCGCCCCTCCTCGGGTGCCGCCGCACGCCGCGAACCGGCGTCGCGGCCGGCGCCGCGACCCGCCGCCACGCTGCGCGTGGTGGCCATCGCCGACGCCGACTCGTACGTGAAGTGGGCGGCGACGATGCTCGACTCGGTCACCGGCATCGACGCGCGCATGCTCATCGTGCGCACACCGCTGACCGTGAGCCGCGCGCAGGAGCGCGCGGCTCTCGCCGGCACCGCGCTCGCCGCGGGCGAACCGGCCGCCCGGGCGGTGTCGCGTGTCACGCATGGCGGGATCGCCACCCGCCTGCACGCGCTGCGCGCCGATGTCGTACTGATCGGCGGCCGCGGACCGTTCGTGCGCCTCGTGCAGCGCGAGATCGACCGGCTCACCGACCGGCCGGTGGTCGTGACCGGGATGCCGGGCATCTCGATTCCGGCTCAGGCCGGTGCGGTGAAGTACCGGCGGCACAGCGATCTGCTCGTCGTGCACTCGCTGCGCGAGCGCCGCGCCTTCGCCGAGCTGAGTCGCCGGCTCGCGATCGATGTGCCGCTGGGACTCGCAACGCTGCCGTTCGCCCGCCCGCGCGAGCGCGCGAGCGGCGGCACCGACCTCGTGTTCGCGGCGCAGGCCATCGTGCCCCGCTCCCCCGACGAGCGTCAGCGGCTGGCCGATGTGCTGGTCGCCGCGGCCAAGGCGCATCCCGAGCGACGCGTCGTCATCAAGCTGCGCTCGCGGGCCGGCGAGAACGAGACCCACTACGAGCAGACCCCGCTCGTCGACCTGCTGCGCGAGCGCCCGGACAACCTCGTCGTCTCATACGACCCGATGACCACCGCGCTGCAGACCGCCGAAGGGCTCGTCACCATCGGCTCCACAGCCGCGATCGAGGCCCTGGCGATGGGCGTCCCGGTCATCGCGCTCGACGAGTTCGGCGTGCGCAAGACGCTGCTGAACACGGCGTTCCGCGCGAGCGGTCTGCTGGGCGGCGCCGATGACGTGATCGCGCGGCGGTTCCGGCATCCCGACCCCACATGGGCTGTCGACAACTACTTCCATGACGCGGCGGAATCGACGTGGTGGACGCAGGTCACCGAACTTGTCGAGCAGCGGCGCCGCGGCACGCTCGCACCGCGGCCGGTTCCGCCGCCGCGCGGAGGGGCGCTGCACACCGCCTTCGAGCGCAAGAGCGTGCTCGGAAACGAGGACCGCACGCTCTCCGGGGCCCTCGCGCTCGCCGTGGGAGTGCCACTGGCCGGGGCGATCGTTCGGCTGCGCCGCCACCGGCACCGCGGTGCCGCGCACTCGTGGACGGACGAGTCGGGCGACCTCACCGTCACGCCCGCGCTCTATCACGACCCGATCCGCCGGCCGCGCTGACCTCACTCCCCCCAGGCGTCGGCGAGTTTGGTGAGCAGGCGCGCGAGCTCGGCACGCTCTGCGTCGGAGAAGTCCGCGAGCGCGTCCTCGATCGCGGCACGGCGATTGCCGCGGAAGCCCTTGACGATCCGCAATCCCTCATCGGTGAGCACGATGCGCGTGCGGCGGGCGTCGTCGGGGTCGGCCTCGCGCTGCACGAACCCGAGTCCGACGCACTGCTGCACGAGCCGTGACGCGCGCGGCTGATCGACGCCGATCCGATCCGCGATCTCGCTGACCGACAGAGGGGTGGATGCCGCGGCCAGCGCCTCGAGCAGGCGCAGGCGCGCCGGCCCCGCGAAGCGTCCGTGGCCTCCCGGCCATCCCGCCATCGGATGTCCTCCGCCGTGGGGCCCGAAGGGGCCCGGGCGTCCTCCCGTCCACGGTCCGCCGTGCGGCCCTCCCCCGTGCGCGTCGCCGTGCGGACCCCCGTGCGAGTCGCCGTGCGGACCCCCGTGCAGGTCATGGTCGCGCGGGTCGTGATCGTGGGGACCGGGCCCCCACCCACCCCGTTCGCCGGGACGGGGTCCGCGCCGCCCCCGCAGCCGCGCCAGGGCGGCGGCGATCGCGTCGGCGGAGTCAGGGGTCGATGCGCTCATGCCTCGAATTTTACATGTGACTTGACATGCAACGCCAGAGCATGTCACACTACATGTACTTGTCATCTGACATACACCGAGCGGCAGCCTCGAGAGCGGCCGCCACGAAAGGACTTCCTCATGGACACGCAAGACAACACCCCCGAGGAGGGCGCAACACCCTCCGACAGCACCCCCGACCAGACCGCCGCGGCCGCCGAGAGTTCGGCAGACGCGGGCACGACGCCCACCGATCGCCGCCCGCTGGGCGCGTGGCTCCGACTGGTCGACCGCCTCATCTCACGCGAGTTCGCCACGGCCTTCGCCGACGACGAAGTCACCCGACGCGACTGGATGCTGCTCAACGCGGTCGCCGGCACCGTCGACGCACCGTGGATGACCGAGCATACCGGCAAGCGCATCGTGCGACTCGCGCGGCGCGGCTGGATCGCCCGCGTCGACGGCGGCTGGTCGCTGACCGACAGCGGCCGCGAGGCCCTCGGCCGACTCGGCGCGAAGGTGGACGCGGTGCGCGCCAAGGTCGCCTGGGCTCTTCCCGCCGACGAGTTCGCGCAGCTGACGGCCTCGCTCGAGACCATCGCCCGCCAACTCGGCTGGGACGAGTCGCAGCCGATGCCGAGCCGCGAGCGCGCCGCAAAGGGCCGCGGGCGCGGCGCCGGCCGGCGTCCGTTCGACCACGGCGAGGGCTTCGGCGGCCACGGCCCCGAGTTCGACGAACGCCGCCGCGGCCACGGCTACGGCTACGGTCGCTACGACGCCGAGTGCGGTGACCCCCGCCGTCACGGGCGCGGGTTCTCCGGCGAGCGCAGGTTCGACGGCCGCCGCGGTCGCGGGTTCGACAACGCCGGCCGCGAGTTCGACGGCCCGAGGCGCGGCCACGGACGCTTCACGCGCGACGACGTCGAGTACGCCCGCGGCTACGCCGGCCACGCGCCCGGGTTCCCCGACGAGGGTCCCGACTTCGATCCGGGCGCACCTCGCGAGTACGGCTTCGGTCCGGGCCGCCGCGGCTTCGGCCCCGGACACCACGCGCACCTGCGCGAGGAGTTCGAGCGCCGCCACCACGGCGGGCACGGGCACCACGGGCACGGCAAGGGCCACGGGCACGGCAAGGGCCACGGGCACGGCGCCGACGTGCGGCATGCCGCCGAGCAGGCGTACGAGCGGGGCTTCTCGGCCGGGTTCTCCGCCGGCGCCGACGGCGCGGCGTCCACCCCCGGCGCCTGAGCACGCGACCGGGTCGCCCCTCCCGGGCGGCCCGTCGGCCGCTGAGAGTGCATCTGGTGGACGAGGAGGAGGGAAGCACCCGCATCCTCGTCCACCCGCTGCACTCTCACCGATGGGGCTGCGCCCCTTCTCACCTGGCACCGCCGGCGCCGGCCCCACCCATCCGACAGCTGTGTGAACCGGAAGTTCACTACGCTTTTCGGAGCTGTCCGGCCCCGTCGTCGGCGAAGCGAGCACAGCGCGCCACCCCACGCCGCCGAAGGCGCCCGGTTACGCGTGTCATCGGCCCGAAACACGAACCCTGGCATCCTTGACGTCATGCCCGCACCGACCCTGCTCGCCGTCTCGCACGGCACCGACTCCGCGCCGGGCTCGGCCGCGATCGCCGAGCTCGTCGACCGGGTCGCCGCACGCCTGCCGGACGTCGATGTGCGCGCCGCCTTCGTCGACGTGCAGGAACCAGATGCCACGGCCGCCGCCTCGGTGGTCGATGGGCCGCTCGTGATCGTGCCGCTGCTGCTGTCGACGGGCTTCCACGTGCGCGTCGATCTGCAGGCCGCGGCCGCCGCCCACCCGGACGCGACGGTCACTCCCCCGCTCGGCCCCGATCGGCGCCTGGTCGAGGTGCTCGCGACGCGCATCACCGATCCGCGACGGCCCGTGATCCTCGCGGCCGCCGGCTCGCGAGACCCCGCCTCGGCACCCGCGTGCGAACAGGCCGCCGCCCTTCTGCGAGAAAGCGTCGACGCTCCCGTGCATCTCGCCTATCTCGCGGCCCGCCGGCCGTCGCTGGCCGACGCCGCCGCGCAGCATCCCGACGCTCTCGTCGTGCCGTATCTGCTCGCGCACGGGTTCTTCCACGACCTGGCGGCGCGCACCGCCCCCGACCACGAGCTGGCCGCACCGCTGCTCGACGGCACGGGGGCACCCGACGCGATCGTCGACCTCGTCATCGACCGCTACGCATCCGCGCCGCGCTGACCGCACCGCGCAGAGCGCCTCCAGCACCCGGCAAGTCCATGACGCCGCATGTCTTCGAGCGTCATCGCGCAACCCCGCGTGACGAACTGTGACGTCATAAGGCACCGCGACGTCATACGCCGACGGCACCGACACATTCCTCCCTACTCTCGACCCATCCACATTCCGTCGCGGGTTCCTCCCGCCTGGTCGAAGGGGGTCGTCGTGACGATCGACACCGCTGCCCGCCCTGTCCGCGGTGCACGCACCCGTACGAGCAGGGCGCCGCAGAAACCGAACGCGCAGTGGAAGATCGACGGCAAAGAGCCGCAGAACCCCACCGAGGTGTTCAAGGCCGAAGACGACGGCCTGAACGTGCGCACGCGCATCGAGGAGATCTACTCGAAGGAAGGCTTCGACTCGATCGCGGGCGATGATCTGCACGGGCGCTTCCGCTGGTGGGGGCTGTACACGCAGCGCAAGCCCGGCATCGACGGCGGCCGCACCGCCTCGCTCGAACCGCACGAGCTCGAGGACCGCTACTTCATGATGCGCGTGCGCATCGACGGCGGACAGCTCACCACCGAGCAGCTGCGGGTGATCGGCGGCATCTCGACCGAGTTCGCCCGCGACATCGCCGACATCACCGACCGGCAGAACGTGCAGCTGCACTGGGTGCGCATCGAGGACGTCCCCGAGATCTGGCGCCGCCTCGAGGCGGTCGGGCTGCGCACCACCGAGGCGTGCGGCGACGTGCCCCGCGCGTTCCTCGCTTCGCCCGTGGCCGGCATCGCCGCCGACGAGCTCATCGACCCGACCCCGCAGCTGCGCGGCATCGTCGACACCTACATCGGCGACCCGAGCGTCTCGAACCTGCCCCGCAAGTACAAGACGGCGATCACCGGACACCCCAGCCAAGACGTCGTGCACGAGATCAACGACTGCTCGTTCGTGGCCGTCGAGCACCCCGAGCTCGGCGTCGGCTACGACCTGTGGGTCGGCGGAGCCCTGGCCGCCGTGCCGCGGCTCGGCGAGCGCCTGGGCGCCTTCGTGCCGCCCGAGCGCGTCGTCGAGGTCTGGTACGGCGTGACCCGCCTGTTCCGCGACTACGGCTACCGGCGCCTGCGCAACAAGGCGCGCATGAAGTTCCTGCTGGCCGACTGGGGCCCCGAGAAGCTGCGCCAGGTTCTCGAGACCGAGTACCTCGACGCCCCGCTGCCCGACGGCCCCGCCGCTCCCGAGCCGGTCGGCGCACCCGACCACGTCGGCGTGCACAAGCAGAAGGACGGCCGCTACTTCATCGGCGCATCCACGCTCGTCGGGCGCGTGTCGGGCTCGACGCTGACGGCCGTGGCCGACCTCGCCGAGGCGAACGGATCGCAGCGGGTGCGCACGACCGCGTTCCAGAAGATCCTGGTGCTCGACGTTCCGGAAGAGCGGGTGGATGCCGTCACCGCCGGCCTTGAGAAGCTCGATCTGTCGGTGCGCCCGAGTATGTTCCGCCGCGCGACCATGGCCTGCACCGGCATCGAGTTCTGCAAGCTCGCGATCGTCGAGACCAAGGTGAACGCGGCGCACGCGATCAGCGAGCTGGAGAAGCGCCTCGGCGACCTCGAGCCCGAGATCGGCCGCCCCATCAGCCTGCACGTGAACGGCTGCCCGAACTCGTGCGCGCGCATCCAGGTCGCCGACATCGGCCTGAAGGGCCAGCTGATCACCGACGCCGACGGCAATCAGGTGCCCGGCTACCAGGTGCACCTGGGCGGGGGCCTCGCCACCGAGGGCCGCCCCGAGGCGGGCCTGGGTCGCACCGTGCGCGGCCTGAAGGTGCCGGCCGACGGCATCGCCGACTACGCCGAGCGCGTCATCCGCCGCTACCTCGCCGACCGCGAGACCGGCCAGACCTTCGCCCAGTGGGCGCATGCCGCCGAGGACGAGGCGCTGGTATGAGCACCGCGACCACGACACGGCGCGATGCGGCGACGCTGCACGCGCTCGTCGACGAGGGCCTGCGTGTGCTGGGTGATGCCCCGCGCACGCACGGGCCGGAGGCGAACGCCGAGGAGGCGATCGCCTGGGTGGTCGAGAATTTCCCGCTGCGGGGTGTGGCGGTCGCCTCGTCGATGGCCAACGGCGTGCTGCCGCACCTGGTGTCGCAGCATCTGCCCGGCGTCGACGTGCTGTTCGGCGACACCGGCTACCACTTCGCCGAGACGACGTTCACCCGCAACGAGGTCGCCGAGCGCCTCGACGTCACCGTCGTCGACGTGCGACCCGAGCTGACCGTCGCCGAGCAGGACGAGAGGTACGGCAAGGACCTCTTCGCCCGCGACCCGAATCTGTGCTGCGCGATGCGCAAGGTCGACCCGATGCACGACGCCCTGCAGGAGTACGAGGTGTGGCTGACCGGCGTACGGCGCCAGGAGAGCCTGCTGCGCTCGAACGCCCCGCTGATCACCTGGGACGAGCGCAACGGCCTCGTGAAGGTCAACCCGCTCGCGGCGTGGAGCTTCGACGAGCTGCTCGACTATGCGGGCACCCACGACGTGCCGATCAACCCGCTCGTGGCGCAGGGCTACCCCTCGATCGGATGCGCGCCGTGCACGCAGCCGGTCACCGATGGCGAAGACCCCCGCGCCGGGCGCTGGGCGGGGCTTTCCAAGACCGAATGCGGGCTGCACCTGTGAGCGCGCAGGTCCGCGGGCGCGTCGACCTCGTCGGTGCCGGCCCCGGTGACCCCGAGCTGCTGACCCTGCGCGGGCTGCGCGCCCTGCGCGAGGCCGACGTGATCATCGCCGACCGCCTCGGTGCGCGCGCCGTGCTCGACGGCCTCGTCGCCGCCGGTGAGCGCATCACCGCGCAGGTCGTCGACGTCGGCAAGCTGCCCGGCCACCACCCGGTGCCGCAGAACGTCATCAACGAGATGCTCGTCAACTTCGCGCGGGCCGGCGCCCGTGTCGTGCGCCTGAAGGGCGGCGACCCCTTCGTGCTCGGTCGCGGACGCGAAGAGCAGCTGCACTGCGAGGCCGCGGGCGTCGACGTCGCGGTCGTGCCCGGGGTGACCAGCGCCGTCTCGGTGCCGGCGGTCGCCGGCATCCCCCTCACCCACCGCGGTGTCGCGACGAGCTTCACCGTCGTCAGCGGCCACGACCAGATCGAGCAGGTGCCCGGTGGACGCGACCACACCGTGGTGCTGCTCATGGGCGTGGGAACGCTCGGTCACTCCGCCGGAGTCCTGGCCCGATGCGGCCGCGGCGGCGACTGTCCCGTCGCCATCGTCGAAGATGGATATGGACCCGGCGAACGCGTCACGATCGGGACCCTGGCCACGATCGTCCACGCCGCCGCCGAGCGCCATGTGCGCAACCCCGCCGTCATCGTCATCGGCGATGTCGTGCGGCTCGCGTACGACCACCCCGACAGCGCACTCATCGGCGCTGGCGAGCCCGCGACGGCCGCGGCATCCTGACCCTCTCCTGTCGAATCGAAAGGCACTCTGACGTGACGAGTTCTGCTCCCCTGCGCGTGGCGATCGTGGGCTCCGGCCCCGCCGGCATCTATGCCGGCAACCTCCTCAGCAATGCCGTCGCCGAGAACGGCGGCACGGTCGCGATCGACCTGTTCGAGTCGCTGCCGGCACCCTACGGGCTCATCCGCTACGGCGTCTCGCCCGATCACCCGCGCATCAAGGGCGTCGTCGACTCGCTGCACCACATGCTGAACGACGGCGACATCCGCTTCCTCGGCAACATCGAGATCGGCCGCGACATCGCGCTCGACGAGCTGCGCGAGCGCTACCACGCGGTCATCCTCGCGACCGGCGCGCTGCGCGACGCGGCGCTGGACATCCCGGGCATCGATCTGCCCCGCTCGTACGGCGCCGCCGACTTCGTCGCCTGGTACGACGGGCACCCCGACGTGCCACGCACCTGGCCGCTCGACCAGACGCAGGTCGCGGTCATCGGCAACGGCAACGTGGCGCTCGACGTCGCGCGCGTGCTCGCCAAGCACGGCGAAGACATGCGCACCACCGACGTGCCCGACAACGTGCTTGCGGGCCTCGAGGGTTCGTCGGTCACCGACGTCCACGTGTTCGGCCGCCGCGGTCCGTCGGGCATCAAGTTCACGCCCATCGAGCTGCGCGAGCTGGGCGAGGTGCGCGACCTCGACCTCATCCTCGACGACGCCGATTTCGAGCTGGATGCCGACACCGTGCCCGCCAGCAACCAGGTCAAGGTCATGCAGCGCATCCTCAACTCGTGGCGCGACCGCGAGGTCGGGCAGGCGTCGCGGCGCCTGCACCTGCACTTCTGGCACACGCCGGTCGCCGTGCTCGGCGACGAGAGCGGCGTGACCGGGCTGCGCTTCGAGCGCACGCGTCCCGGTGCCGACGGCACCCTGGAGCGCACGGGAGAGTTCCGCGAGTACGAGGTCGGCGCGGTCTACCGGGCGATCGGCTACTACGGCACGCGCGTCGAGGGCGCGCCGTTCGACGAGGCGCGGGGCGTCGTCCCCAACATCGGGGGCAGCGTCGAACCCGGTCTGTACGCGACCGGCTGGGTCAAGCGCGGGCCGATCGGCCTCATCGGCAGCACGAAGTCCGACGCGCTCGAGACCATCGGGCACGTCGTGGCCGATGCCGCGGCCGGACTGCTGTCGGCGCCCGTCGAGGGCGACATCCTCGACCTGCTCGCCGAGCGCGGCGTACGGCACACCGACTGGGCCGGCTGGCTCGAGCTCGACGCGCATGAGCGCGCCCTCGGCGAGAACCACGAGCACCGCCGCGAGCGCGTGAAGGTCGTCGACCGCGAAGAGCAGGTCGACATCTCCGGAGCCGGGGTGCTCGCGCTGTGACGTATGTCATCGCGCTGCCGTGTGTCGATGTCAAGGATCGCGCCTGTGTCGACGAGTGCCCCGTCGACTGCATCTATGAGGGCGAGCGCTCGCTGTACATCCACCCTGAGGAGTGCATCGACTGCGGCGCCTGCGAACCCGTCTGCCCCGTCGAGGCCATCTACTACGAGGACGACCTACCCGAGGAATGGGCAGATTACCTCACCGTGAACACCGAGTTCTTCGATGACCTGGGCTCGCCCGGCGGCGCTCAGAAGCTCGGCCCCACCCACGTCGACCACCCGCTCGTGGCCGCACTGCCACCGCAAGGAGATTGAGGGATGTCGGAACTGCAGGATGTGCTGATCATCGGCGGCGGCCCCGCCGGACTCTCCGCCGCGCTGAACCTCGGCCGTTCGGTGGCCGAGGTGACCGTCATCGACGCGGATCGCCCGCGCAACGCGGCGACCCTGAAGGTGCACGGCTTCCTCACCCGCGACGGCATCGCGCCCAACGAGCTGAAGAAGATCGCGCGCGAAGAGCTGAGCGCCTACCCGACCGTGCACTACCGCGCGCGGCAGCGCGTGTTCCGCCTCGGGCGGGATGAGGGCGTGTTCGTCGCCGAGATCGGCCAACGCCAGGCGACCGACGTCGTCTTCGCGCAGAACGTGCTGCTGGCCACGGGCCTGCAGGAGACGCTCCCCGCCGTTCCCGACCTCATCTCGTACTACGGCATGAGCCTGTTCAGCTGCGCCGCCTGCGACGGATGGGAACAGCGCGGACAGCGGCTGGGCCTGTTCGGCGCGACTTCCGACCTCGCGGACCGGGCACGCCTCATCGCGCGCTGGACCGACGCGCTCACCGTCTTCACGCACGGTGCTTCCCTGATCGACGCGGTCGCCGAGGCCGAGCTGGCCGCGGCGGGTGTCACCGTCGAGCGCACGCCGGTCGCCGCCCTGCACGGTGAGAAGGGCCGCATCGAGAGCGTCGAGCTGAGCGACGGCCGCAGCGTGCCGCTCGACGGCGGGTTCATCCGTCCGGAGTGGAGCGTCGACCTGTCGTTCCTCGACGGCATCGTGCCCGACCGCGACGAGAACGGCCATGTCGTCACCGACGGCGCCGGACACACGAGCGAATTCGGCCTGTACGCCGCCGGTGACGTGGCCGAAGGCCCGCAGCAGCTCATCGTCGCGGCCGGCGCCGGGGCGCGTGCGGCGGCGGTCATCGTGCACGACGCGGTCGGGGTCGTCACCTCGCACTGACGCCACCTCGCGGCATCCACCCCCGCCGCCTTCTCGGCCGCTGAGAGTGCAGCGGGTGGACGAGAGCGCGGGTGCTTCCCTACGCCTCGTCCACCAAGTGCACTCTCACCGTCGGGCCGCACCGGATGCGCCGACATCCGACGTCGGGAGGCACCCCGCGTTCGTCTCGCAGGATGTTTTCGCGATCCCGGGCGTGTCGCACGGCGTGTCACGCCGCTCGCGGCGACCCGTCCTGCGAGATGGACAGTGCCCGCGGCAAGAACCTGCCTCAGCCCCCGAGCGCCCCGTCGGAGCGCTCGCCCACGTTCGTCACGTGGAAGTTCTGGAACGAACGGGATGCCGTCGGCCCGCGCTGTCCCTGATACCTGTTGCCGTACGGCCCGGTGCCATAGGGCGATGCCGCGGCCGAAGACAGCTGGAAGAAGCAGAGCTGCCCGATCTTCATTCCGGGCCACAGCTTGATCGGCAGGGTCGCCACGTTCGACAGCTCGAGTGTCACGTGCCCCGAGAACCCCGGGTCGATGAAGCCGGCCGTCGAGTGCGTGAGAAGACCGAGCCGGCCGAGCGACGACTTGCCCTCGAGCCGCGCGGCGATGTCGTCAGGCAGCGACACCTGCTCGAACGTCGACCCGAGCGCGAACTCGCCCGGATGCAGCACGAACGGCTCATCGGGCGCCACCTCGATCAGGTGCGTGAGGTCGGGCTGGTCCTCAGCCGGGTCGATGAACGGGTACTTGTGGTTGTCGAACAGCCGGAAGTACCGGTCCAGGCGCACATCGACGCTCGACGGCTGGACCATTTCGGGGTCCCACGGGTCCAGCGCGATGCGCGCGTCATCGATCTGTCGGCGGATATCGCGGTCGCTGAGCAGCACGTGGCCAGCCTACCGAGGCCTGATCGGCCGAAAAAACCAGTAGTCGACTACTGAGGCACGCCGCCGCGCCTCGCGCTAGCCTCGGGGCCGTGTCGAGGGGACTGCTCATGCGCACGAAACTGATCGGGATGCTGGGGGCCACGGCCGTTGCGATCGCGCTCGTGGGGGTGGCACAGCCGGCAGCCGCCGCGTCGGGCACAGCCACCGTCGACGGCGTCGCATACTCGTATTCGGGCACCTCTGCCACGGCGACCGGGCTGGCCGGCTCGTTCACCGGCACCGCCCTCACCATCCCCGACACCATCACGGTCGACGGCGCCGCATACGACGTCACCGCCATCGGCGACGACGCGTTCCGGGGGGACGGGCTGACCAGCCTGTCCCTCGGCGACAAGGTCGCCGCCATCGGCGACTGGGCGTTCTACGACAACACGCTGGCCACCATCCCGATCGGAGACCAGGTCACCGCCATCGGCGCCAGAGCATTCGGCCAGAACTCCCTGACCAGCCTCACCATCGGCGACCACGTCACCGCCATCGGCGACTGGGCGTTCGGCAACAACCCGAACCTTGCTTCGGTCACGTTCACCGGCCCGGCTCCGACCCTGGCCGGTGTTCCCTTCCCGGAGAGCCCGACGGTCCACTTTCTCTGCTCGTACGCCGACCCAGCCATGAACAAGCACCCCTTCACCACCGGCAAATGGCAGGGGTACACGTCCGTCGGATCCGAGTCGAGCCTGACTTACAAGGCCAACGGCATCCCCGGCGTCACCGGCGCCGAACACACGATCGGCTGCGGCACCACCGTCGCCGCCGACGACGCCGCACCGAAACTCCCCACCGGCGCCCACTGGTACACCGACACGGGTGCGACCACAGAAGCAGCCGGCGCCATCTACACAGACACCACCGTGTACGCCGGCGCCCCGGCCTCGGTCACAGGCGAAAGCAAGGGCATCCGCTACCGATACGACCTGAACGACGTGGATGCCGGAGCCACCGCACTCGGCTTCGCCGTCGCTGGCGACCACGAGGCTCTCACTATCCCCGACACCGTGACCTTCGACGGCACGACCTACGACGTCACCACCATCGGCGACAACGCCACCAGCGTCATCCAAGGGGCGTTCGCCCTCCAGAACCTGACCAGTCTCACCCTCGGCGACAATGTCACCAACATCGGCGACTACGCGTTCGCAGGCAACGACCTGACCACCCTCACCCTCGGCGACAGCATCACCACCATCGGCGCCCACGCTTTCGATAGCAGCGGCCTGACCAACCTCACCCTCGGCAACAGCATCACCACCATCAGCGCCTCCGCTTTCGCATACAACAGCCTGACCACCCTCACCCTCGGCAACAGCATCACCACCATCGGCGCCTCCGCGTTCTTCGACAACAGCCTGAACACCCTCACTCTCGGCGACGACATCACCACCATCGGCAACTACGCGTTCGAGAACAACAGCCTGACCACCCTCGCCCTCGGCGACAACGTCACCACCATCGGCGCCGCCGCATTCGGCCACAACCCCCTTGGAACGGTCGCATTCTCCGGAGCAGCGCCCACCACAATCACCGCGGCCGGCACCGGCCACCCGTCGTTCACCTCAGACCCGACGATCCACTTCACCTGCTCGTACGCCGACCCCTCCACGAACACGAACCCGTTCACCACGGGCACCTGGGAGGGGTATACGTCCGTCGGCACCGAGCCGGCCCTGACGTACGACGCCAACGGCATCCCCGGCGTCACCGGCACGGAACACACCATCGGCTGCGGCACCACCGTCGCCGCCGACGGCGCCGCACCGACGCTCCCGAAAGGCGCGTACTGGTACACCGACACGGGTGCGACCACGAAGGCGAGCGGCGCGATCTACGCCGACACCACCGTGTACGCCGGCGCACCGGCCCCGGTCGAGGGCACGGCCGACGGCATCCGTTACGAATACGACCTCAACCACGTGGATGCCGGCGCCACCGCTATCGGCCTGGCAGCGGGGTTCACGGGCACAGCGATCACGATCCCCGACACCGTCACATTCAACGCCACGACCTATGACGTCACCGCCATCGGCGCCGCGGCGTTCGAGGGTGTCGGCTCGATCGACGCGGTCGACATCGGAGACAACGTGACCACCATTGAGTCGACGGCCTTCGCACGCACGTCGATCGGCAACCTGCATCTGGGCTCGTCCGTGGCCACCATCGGCACTGCCGCATTCGACACGACCGGGCTCTCGCAGATTGCGATCCCCGCGTCCGTGACGTCGATCGGCTCGGCTGCCTTCGGCGGGCCGGCCGTGCCGCAGATCGTGAGCTTCGACGGCTCGGCACCGGCTGTCACGGGGGCCGATGACGCCCAGATCCCGTCGTTCTCGCGCACGGCCACGATCATGTTCACCTGCTCGTTCGCCGATCCCACCCGCAACGGCAGCCGCTTCGCCGTCGGTGAGTGGATGGGGTACACCTCCCAGGGCACCGACGTGACCGTGACCTACGACGCCAACGGCATCCCGGGCGTGGTGAGCAGCAGCACCACCACAGGATGCGGGACCGCCCCCACCCCGCCCACGGTCCCGCGCGGCGTGGGCTGGTTCGCAGATCCGGACGGCACCACCCTCGCCTCACCCGCCGACTATTTCCACGACACGACGAGGTATGCCGGCTCCATCCCCGTGCAGTGCGCGTCCGGTGGTGTCGAGTACTCGTACGAGCCGCTGCATCCCGAGAAGGGCGCAACGGTGGTGGGCCTTGCCCCGTCGTTCACCGGGACCGTCGTCGACATCCCCGCCCACGTGACGCTCGGCGGCACTGAATACACGGTCACGACCATCGGTACGGGCTCGTTGCAGAACCGAGGTCTGACCGCGATCACCCTCCCCGACTCGGTCACCTCGATCGACGACTTCGCCCTCGGCCAGAACGACCTGACCTCCGTGACGATCCCCAGCTCGGTGCGCACCATCGGCGATGAAGCCTTCGGTGCGAACCCGCGGCTGGCCTCCGTCACGTTCACCGGTGCCGCACCCGCCATCACGACGTCAGGGTACCCGTCGTTCCCCGAGGCGACGACCATGTACTTCACGTGCGCGTACGCCGACCCCGCGACGAACGCCGACCCGTTCACCCTCGGCACCTGGCAGGGCCGCCCGTCGGTCGGCAGCCGCATCACCTACACGTTCGATGCCAACGGATACCCCGGCATCGATGCCACCACCACCCAGTCGGTCGCCTGCGGCGACAGCAACGCCGGGGCGCACTCGCCCGCGATCCCGACGGGATTCCATTGGTACGTGGATGCCGCTGCCACGACCCTCGCCGACACCGACGGCACCCCCCGCTACAGCGACACGACCTTCTATCTCGGCGTGCGCACGAGTGTGCCGCCGGCCCCGGCCATCCTGTTCCATCTGGCGGTGACGGGCGCGCCGTTCACACCCTCGGCGCCGATCACGGTGACCGGCAGCGGTGTTCCGGCCGGTACCCTCGTCGCGATCAGCGTGCACTCCGACCCGGTGTCGCTGGGCACGGCGACCGCCGACGCTTCCGGCGCGTTCACTCTGACCGCGGAGCTGCCCGCCGACCTGGCGACCGGTGCGCACACGATCACCGCGTCGATCACGGTCGACGGCACGACCTCGACGCAGTCCGTACCGATCACGGTCGCAGCCTCGCAGACTGCGTCGACGACGCCGACCACGACCACCAGGTCCACCACGACCAGCGACGCCAACACGACGCTCGCCGTCACCGGCGGTGACACCAACGCACTGCTGCCGTGGGCATGGACGGGAGTCGCAGCACTCCTGGCCGGCCTCGCACTCGTGGCGGTCCGACGTCGTCGGGTCTGATCAAGCCGTGAGCCGGGCCCGCAGCATCCCGATCTCTGCCTCGCCCAGTCCGCCCGAACGCAGGTACGCGGCAGATTCGCCCTGGTCGTCGACCCACTCCAGCATGGTGCGCATGGCGTCGGGCGGGGTCGCGGTCACCAGCGCGACGATCTGCGGCAGCATCGGTACGCCGGTCTTCGCGACGCCCTCGAGCATGCGGTCCGCCCATTCGCCGGAGAGGTTCTGCTCGCTGACCGCATAGTCGGCCACGATGGCGTCCCGGTCGGCGCCGACGGCGTCGAGCAGCAGCGCGGTGGCGACGCCGGTGCGGTCCTTGCCGGCCGTGCAGTGCACGAGCACGCCGGGCCTGCTCTCGTCGGTCGGTGTCGCGACGAGACCGGCGACGCGGGCGAAGGATGCCGCGGTCCCCTCCAGCATGCGGATGTAGAGGTCGCCCAGCGTGGGGATCTCCTTCAGCACCGCACGCACCGACTCGCTCGACATCGCGGCGGGCGCACCGATACCGGGTGCCGCGCCCTCCAGCACCGACAGGTGCTCGGTGTCGAACCGGCGCTCGGGCAGCCGGTCGGGCGCCTGCGCCCGCTCGCCGTCGGTGCGGAAGTCGACGACCGCCCCGATCGGGCTCGCGTCGAGCTCTGCGAGGCCCGCGTCGGTGACTCCCGACAGCGCATCCGAACGGTAGAGCACGCCGGTGCGGATCTGCCCGCCCCCGCGCAGCGGCATGCCGCCCGTGTCTCGTGAGTTGTAGGTTCCGGCGAACAGCGGGGTCATGCGGTCTCCTTGAGTTCGGTGATCACGCTATCGGAGCGTACGGTCGAAAGGTGGGCACGGCGACGGGAGAAACCATGGACGAGGTGAGAGCGGCACGGCGCGGGCGCGGCGTGAGCGTCGGCCTCGACCGCGACCGCATCGTCGCCGCCGCACGCACGCTCGATCCCGACACGCTCACGGTGCAGGCGGTCGCCGACGCGCTGGGCGTCGACCGCAAGGCCGTGACCTACCACGTGTCAGGACGCGACGGTCTGCTCGAGCTGCTCGCCGACGATGCGTTCACCGCCCGGTTCGAGGTGGTCGAGATCCCGGTCGGCACCGACTGGCAGACCGGACTGCGGCTCATCGCGTCGTCGATGCGCGACATCCTGCTCGGATCGGGTGCGATCGTCAGCCACATCCGCTTCGACCCGTCGACGCGGGCCGCGGCCCTGCATCCGGCCGAGATCGTGCTCGGCACGCTCGTCGCCGCCGGGTTCGACGAGACCGTCGCCGTGCGCGCCATCGCGCTGGTCACCGACGTCGCGATGGCGCACGCGCGCGGAGTGCTGCTGAACGCGCGCGCCGGCGGTCACCCGCAGCGCGCCGAGCTGCACGAGGCGCTGTCGACGATGGATGCCGCAGCCAGCCCCCATCTGCGACGCATCGACGACGCCGGGTTCTCGACGTTCGACGAGGAGCAGTTCGCGTTCGACCTCGACGTCATCATCCGTGGGCTCGAAGCACGACTGGCCACACCGTAGGTCAGAGCTCTTCGTCGATGACGCCCCCGAGCCGGCGCGCGGCATCGGTGTCGCGCAGTCGACGGTACAGGCGCAGCCGGCGCGGGTGACCACTCAGCTGGAAGAGGCCTCTCGGTCCGTAGAACCCGCCGGCTGCGGCATCCGCCCCCAACGCCATCAGCGCCGACTCGGCGGCCCGCCGCGGAGGGTTGCCGAAGCTGTGCACGACGGCGTCCACGACGCGGTCCGGCAGCAGCGCGCGGATCGGCGCCGCGATGGCCGTCGCCGGCGCGACACCGGGGTGGCACAGGGCCACATGCAGATCGGGCTCGCGGCGACCCAGCTCCAGGCCGAACAGTCCGAGTGCGAGCTTCGACTGCGCGTACGCGCGGAAGGCTCCGTACCGCTGCTCGCCCTGCAGGTCGTTCCAGCGCAGGCGTCCGACCGCCGCAGCGAGGCTGCATTGCACGGCGATGCGTGCGCGCCCGGCACGCAGGAGGGGAAGGATGCCGCGGACCAGCGCCGCCTGCGCGAGCAGATTCGTCTGCCAGTGCAGCTCGTAGCCGTCCGCGGTGACGTGACGGGTGCGGTCGCCGAGCAGCACGATCCCGGCATTGAGCACGCACAGGTGGATGGGCTCGTCGAGGCGCGCGGCGAACGCGCGCACGGAGTCGAGGCTCGCCAGATCGAGGTCGGTGACCGTGCTGCCCGGGATGTCCGCGGCGACCCGCTCGCCCTTCTCGCGGTTGCGGGCGGGCAGGATGACGCGGGCCCCTCCCTCGGCAAGCGCGCGGGCGATCTCGAGCCCGATGCCCCCGGTCGCGCCCGTGACGAGAGCGGTGCGTCCGGCGTACGGCTGGTCGGGGGTCACTCGGCCATTCTGGCGCGTGCGCGGGGTGGGGTGTGTTCAGAACTCCGCAAGTATCGGCGCTGGGCGGCGTTTTGCGGGCCGTTCGCGGCGTCGGGTGTGCGGATGTGAGGAGTTCTGAACGGCCCGCGCCGGAAAGGGTGCCGCGCGGAGCCTGTTATGCTGGCCGGAGCGCGTTTCGACGCGTGCGGGGCTGTAGTTCAATGGCAGAACTTCTGCTTCCCAAGCAGACAGCGCGGGTTCGATTCCCGTCAGCCCCTCCAAAAGGTCCGAGGTGCCGCGAGAGGCGGTGCATCGGACCTTTTCGCGTGGCCGGCATCGGATCGAGCCTGCAACGGGTGGGCCTATGCGGCCCGAGGCTCCGTTCAGTGGATGTCGACCACCTGGCCCGTGTTGTTGTCGTAGAAACGACGACGGCCGTTCTCCACGACGAGCTGAAGGTCGCTGCCGACGGGGAGGGCGTAGATCCCGATGATGGCGGGCTCGATCTCCGCAACCTGATTGAATGTGGCAACGGCCATGTTGTTCGGGTCGGCAAGGTACTCATCGTCATCGATGTCGGAGAGAAACCTCCAGCCGTTGTCGGCGGGGTTCGTCGATGGTTCCCGCACGAGCCACGTCAGACGCCCGCGGCCCGAAAGGATGTTCTTCGAGACCACGCAGCCGCCCGAGTTCTGGACGAAGTCAGGAGTGCTCACGGATGTACTCCTTCATGCGCGCGGTGATCTTTTCACGATAGGGCAGCTTCTCTGCCACTTCGAGCGGGGAGACACCGTATCGGGACGAGCGGGATGTGAAATCAAGCACGGGCTGCGCGAACCAGAGATCGTAAATCGGTGCGAGCTCCTCATCGGTGTACTTCATATTCAGCACCCACTGAAACGCGAGCACACCGCCGCCATCGGGCGTGTTCACGTCGACACCTCGGCCGATCAGCCGCGCTGCGAGAGCCGCGTCGTGCTCGACGTCGTGTTTGACGTGCCCGAACAGCACATGCAGCAGCGTCGTGCCGTCATCGCCGACTGGACCGATGACTGCATCCCGGTCGAGAAGGAAGTCTGCGATGGCGTACCGCGCATCGGGTTTCGTGTTCATGATGGCACGACGCAGCAGGCTCATTCCATTGAAGAGCTCTCGCTGGTCGCCCTCCTCGAACAAGGCGAAGAAGTCGTCGGCGGACTTCATCGTGGCAGTGAGGTCGATCTTCATTCTCGGGGTCTCCCGTGGGGAAGCGGCGGACGGCGGTCACTCGTATTTATGGCCCCGATTGGTGCCCGGCAACTCAGGTCGATAGTTCGCCGGATCGTTATACCAGTCACGGAACTCGGCAGGTGTCAAGTTCCCATCGACATACTCCTGCCACATGTCATGATATTTCGCTCCTGGGACATGCCCCATGTCCCAAACGCCACTCCGGGGCGTTCCCGGTGTCCATTCGATCGGCGTCCCGGTGGGATCGCGCACGACCCCGTCCGGCCCCTTCGCGTTCTCCCACACATCGTCGACAACCCCCTTCCGGAACGACGGCCGGCTTCCCGGCTTCAGGTATGGGCGCGTGTCGACGGGGTGCACCTCGGGTGCTTTGCCGTGGAGGAGTTTGGTGAAGAGCTCGCTGGCTTTGTCGAGGAGGGGTTTGAGTTCGTCGAGGTGTCGGACGAGGGCTTTGATGGAGTCGAGGAGGTTGGTGACGAATTTGCTGACGCGGGCGACGAGGGAGGAGACGCGGGTGGTGACTT